>NZ_JBVHZJ010000010.1:0-195262 GCF_055574655.1 Streptomyces sp. NPDC029956
GGTGCCGGGGGGGGGCCCCCCGCCACTTTGCCTCCCCTTTTCCGCCATCCCGGCGGTGAGGATCTTGGGGGTGCGGCGGCCTGCGGGGTCGACGACCCCGAGCGCGCCGTAGCGGGCCCCGATGAGCTCGGTCGCGGAGTCCACGATGTGCTGGAGAGTGGTGCGGAGTTCGAGGTCCGTGCCGACACCGAGGACGGCTTCGAGCAGCATGGGCAGGCGGGGACCGTCCTCGTCGGTGTCCCCGGCCCTGTCCTCGTCCATGATTGTCATGGTCTCATTGTCGTACGAATCGTTCGGTTTCGCGGAGTGTGTCCGGCCGGAGGTCAGTCCTCGTCGGTCAGTGGGTTCCGCTCCGACAGGGGGTCGAGAACCATCGGCTGGACCTTGCCCTCCAGCATCGCGCCGAGGCCGAGGACCGCGCAGACGTCGGGCCGTTCGGCGATGTGTACCGGCATGCCGGTCGCCTCGCGCAGCATCTGGTCGAGCCCCGGCAGCAGGGCGCTGCCGCCGACCATCATGATTCCCCGGTCCGCGAGGTCGGCCACCAGGTCCGGCGGGCAGTCCCGCAGAACCTTCCCGATGCCGTCGAGGACCGCCGTCAGCGGGGTGTGGATGGCGTCCCGCACGGCGGCGGTGTCGACGGTCACCGAGCGGGCCAGGCCCGTGGCGACGTCACGGCCGTGGATCTCGGTCCAGGCCGGACCGTGGGGCGTCAGGCCGTTCCCGCTGAGGGCGAGTTGCAGCGGCCGGACCGACTGGCTCGGCAGCATCAGCTCGTGGTGGTGGCGCAGGTGCTGGATGACGGCGTGGTCGATGGCGTCGCCGCCCACCGGCATCCGCTCCGCCGTGACGATCGAACCGAGCGAGAGCACCGCGACCTGCGTGGTCGCCGCCCCGCACACCAGGATCATGGTGGCGGTCGGCTGCTCGACCGGCAGGCCGCAGCCGACGGCCGCCGCGATCAGCGTGTCGACGAGCTCGACGCGGCGGGCACCGAGACCGACGAGGGTCTCCACGGCGGCGCGCTGGGCGAGCGGGTCGCTGTCGTGCGGGGTGCAGGCGGCGGCACGCAGCCGGGGCTTGCGGCGGAGCTGACGGCGCAGCTTCTCACCGAGGAGGTGACGGAGCATGCGCTGCGCCATCTCGATGTCGACGACCGTGCCGCCCGAGACCGGGCGGACGACCCGGATGTAGTCGGGGGTGCGGCCGGTCATCTTCTCGGCCAGCGCGCCGACGGCGATCAGCGCTCCGGTACGGGTGTTGACGGCGGCGACGCTCGGCTCGTCGACGACGAGTCCGGCGCCCTTGACGAAGACCCGGGTGCGGGCGGCACCCAGGTCGACGGCGACATGGCAACGACGCAGCTGTTCAAGGCTGACGGTCACGGCGGATCCTCCGGAGTGCGGTGCTGGCACGGGCGAGGGGGGTTCGCGTTACGCGGTCCTCCTGGCATCGTCCGGCCGTCCGGGGCGCGGCGCGCGCTGGGCTGCGCCGCCCGGGGCCCGTTCCGGCGCGCCCGGCAGGACGTACCGAAGCGGGAGAATCACGACGCACCGCCGACGACCTGCGGTTTCCTCACAGAATCCTCACTTCCGTGCCTACCTGTGGCCGTACCCGGCCGCATAGCCTGCGGGCCCCATGGACTACTGCCACGCGTGCCGGCGGCATCTCAACGGGGCCCTCGCCTGTGCCGGGTGCGGGACTCCCGTCGAGGAACTGCGGTACGAGACCCCCCACATACCCGGCCGGCCGGCCGAGCCCGTCCAGGCGTTCCCGTCGGCCCCGCCGGTGGAGCCTGCCGGGCCCGGCCCCGCGTACGGCTCCGGTCCTGCGTACGGCTCGGGGCCCGCGTACGGTGCCGGCCCCGCGTACGGCTCCGGTCCTGCGTACGGCTCGGGGCCCGCGTACGATGCCGGTCCCGTGTACGGCTCAGGTCCCGCTCACGGTGCCGGGTCCGAGTCCGGTGCCGGGCCCGGGCACGGGCACGAACACGGCGCCGGTTCCGAGCGCGATGCCGGGCACGAGAACGCGCCGGCGCCCGAGCACGTCTACGAACTCGACGTCCTCGAACCGCCCCGCCCCGCCCCCGGCGGCCGCCGCGCCGCCCGCGGTGCCGCGCAGGGCCGGTCCGTCGACCAGGGCCGCGCCGCCCGCAAGGGCCGCCGCGCGCGGAGTCGCCGGGGCCGTACGGTCCTGGTGGGAACCCTCGGTCTGGTGATCGCGGCCGGTTCGCTGAGCCTGGCCCGGCTTGCCGTGGAGGATCCGGAGCGGGCGGGCGCCGCCACGGCGGTGGAGGAACTCGACGTCACGGAGTCCCCGCTGGCCCCGGAGCCTGTCGAGACCACCGCCGCCCCGGACGGCGGCGACCCGTCGCCGGTCACGTCCGCGCCGAACCGCCCCCGCCAGGTGAGCGCGGACTCGAGCAAGAGCGCGGGTACGGGCACGGGTTCCGGATCGGGCACAGGATCAGGTACGGGCTCCGGCACGGGTTCGGGTACGGGGACGGGCCCCGGCACGGGGGGCGGGGACGGGGACACCCCGCAGCACCCGTCGACGCCCACCGACCCGGTGACCCGGCCCGCGGCGACCCCCACCGCGACCCCGTCCGCCACGAAGGCCCACACGCCTCCGTCCGGCACGCCCACCGCCACCGGCCCGACCCCTTCGACCACGGCCACGACCCCCACGCCCACCCCCACGCCGACCCCGACCCCGACCAAGACGTGCACCCCCTTCCTCTGGTGGTGCGTCTGAGCGGCGGCCGCCCGCCGGTGGCCCGACGGCCGCTGTGAGCCGGTGCCGGTCTCGGGCCCGGTGTCAGCCGGCCTCGGGCCTGCCGAACTCCTCGATCAGGACGGGGTACTGCTCGCCCCCGTGGCCGGCGGCGATCGCACGGTCGGCCATGGCCTTGAACAGCTTCGGGAGTTCGGCGTTGACGCCCAGTGCCTCGCTCTCCCCGATCAGGTGCTCCATCGCCCGCGCGTCGGTCTCCAGGGCCGACACCTCGGCAGGGAAGGAGCCGGCGTCGATCTGCTCGGCGTACCCCGGGAGCCAGTCGGCGACTCCGGCGGCGATCTGCCGGGCGAACGGCGCGTACGTGGCCGCGTCGACGCCCGCCCTGCCCAGCATGGCCGTGCCCTGGAGCCAGGCGTTCAGGACGCTCCACATCATGGCGAGGCCGGCCACGTCGTACAGGGACGCGAGCCCGTGGTCCTCGCCGAGGTGGGTGACGGTGCCGAGCGCTTCGAGGGTGGGGCTGTGGGCGTCGAAGTCCGCCTTCGGGCCGCTGTGCAGGATGACCGCCTCTGCGGTGCCGATCGCCGGCGGGACGGCCATGACGGCACCGTCCAGGTAGCGGGCGCCGCGCTGTTCGGCCCAGCGGGCGGTTTCCCGGGCCTGCGCCGAGTCGCCCGAGGTCAGGTTGACGAGGGTCGTGCGGTCGAGCTTCACCCCGTCCGTGTCGAGCAGCTCGCGCACGGCCGCGTAGTCGGTGAGGCAGACGATCGTCAGGGGGCTCGCGTCGAGCGCGGCGGCGATCGAGGGCGCCAGGAGCGCGCCATCGGCCACCAGTGCGGCGGCCTTGGAGCCCGTACGGTTCCACACGGTGGTGGGGTGCCCGGCCCCGAGGAAGGCGCCGGCGAGTGCCTGGCCCATGAGGCCGAGTCCGATGACGGTCACGGGTGCGGTGGCGGATGCGTGGACGGGTGCGGCTGTGGTGTCGGTCATGGCAGCATCGTGAACGTTGATACCGGTGTGAAGGTCAAGCGAGCGCATGAGCGAGAGAGGCCGATGGTGCTGTGCGAATCGGGGAGTTGAGCCGCCGGACGGGTGTCCACACCCATCAGCTGCGCTACTACGAGGCCCAGGGCCTCCTGGAGGCCGGCCGCGGCGCCAACGGATACCGGGAGTACGACGAGAGCGCCGTGCTGAGGGTGCGGCAGATCCGGCATCTGCTCGGCGCGGGGCTCTCCTCGGAGGACATCGCGTACCTGCTGCCGTGCGCGGTCGGCGAGGTTCCGGAGCTGGCCGGCTGCCCCGAGCTGGTGGCCGCCATGCGGTCGCGGATGGGACGGATCGACGAGCAGATGGAGCGGCTGGCCCGGTCCCGCGACGCGCTCGCCGGCTACATCGAGGCGGCCGAGCGCACGGGTGCCGAGAACTATCCGCCCTTCGACGGATCCGACCGGGAGTCCGTCCCCGCCTGAGGGGTCAGGCCTGAGCGGGTGAGTTCTCCTGCGGAGGCCTAGAGGTCCGGCTGGACGCCGAGCATGCGCTTCAGCAGGTCCCGCAGCAGGGTCCGCTCGGCCTCGGTCAGCTCGCCGAGCGGCTCCCGCGCGAAGTCCAGGGACTCGCGCAGCCGGTGGGCCGTCGCGCTGCCCTCCTCCGTGGGGACGGCCAGTTTGACGCGGCGGTCCGCCGGGTCCGGCCGGCGTTCCACCAGGCCACGGGCCTCCAGGCGGTCCACGATCCCGGTGATGTTGGACGGCTCGCACTTCAGCTTCTGGGCGATGCGGCGCATCGGCAGCGGATCCAGCGAGAGCAGTCCCAGGACACGGGCCTGTGCGCCGGTCAGCGCGTGCTGCGCGGCGGCCTGCTCGTACTCCTCGTAGTAGCGCGCGACGACCGTGCCGATCAGCTCGACGACTTCGAGGGTCAGGGGGTCCGTGCGTGGGGTGGGCATGCCCTCCATCCTACCCAGATGCTTGACAACATAAAATATCTAGGTGCATGGTTGTTTCAGGTAGTGAATCTTTTGCGATCTGAAGCTTTTCGTACGTTCTCTGGAGGCCGTGCTCATGTCCGTACTTCCCGCGTCCAGCCGTGAGTGGCACCTCGTCGCCCGTCCGCACGGCTGGCCGACCCCCGCGGACTTCGCACTCCGTGAGACCCCCGTCACCGAGCCCGCCGAGGGCCGGATCCTGGTCAGGAACCTGCACTTCTCGGTCGACCCGTACATGCGCGGCCGGATGAACGACGTGAAGTCGTACATCCCGCCGTTCAAGCTCGACCACCCCATGGACGGCGGCGCGGTCGGCGAGGTCGTCGCCTCGAACGCCGAGGGCTTCGCCGTCGGCGACCACGTCCTGCACGGCCTCGGCTGGCGCGAGTACGCCGACGTCCCGGCCCAGCACGCCACCAAGGTCGACCCGGCGCTCGCCCCCCTCTCCGCCTACCTCGGCGTCCTCGGCATGACCGGCCTCACCGCCTACGCCGGCCTCTTCGACGTCGCCTCCTTCAAGGAGGGCGACGCGGTCTTCGTCTCCGGCGCCGCCGGTGCCGTCGGCAGCCAGGTCGGCCAGATGGCGCGGCTCAAGGGCGCCTCCCGGGTGATCGGCTCGGCCGGCTCCGACGAGAAGGTCAAGTTCCTCGTCGAGGAGCTCGGCTTCGACGCCGCCTTCAACTACAAGAACGGCCCGGTCAAGGACCAGCTCCGCGAGGCCGCCCCGGACGGCATCGACGTCTACTTCGACAACGTCGGCGGCGACCACCTCGAAGCCGCGATCTCCTCGCTCAACGTGCACGGCCGCGCCACCATCTGCGGCATGATCGCCCAGTACAACGACACCGAGCCGGTCGCAGGACCGCGCAACATGGCGATGATCATCGGCAAGCGGCTCCGTCTCCAGGGCGTCCTCGTCGGCGACCACTACGGCCTCCAGCAGCAGTTCGTCCAGGAGGTCGGCGGCTGGCTCGCCGCAGGCGAGCTGAAGCACCGCGAGACCTTCGTCGAGGGCATCGAGAACGGCGTGGAGGCCTTCCTCGGACTCCTCCGCGGCGACAACACCGGAAAGATGATCGTCTCGGTGACCGGTTAGTCTTCCCTCAGCCGCCGCGATCGTGGGCGCGAGTCGCGGCGAACCCATGAAGGAAGTACCTCGCATGCCGATCCAGCACTCCGACGTCCTCTACACCGCCGTCGCCACCGCCGAGGGCGGGCGTGACGGCCGTGTCGCCACCGACGACGGCAAGCTCGACTTCGTCGTGAACCCGCCCAAGGCCATGGGCGGCTCCGGCGCGGGCACCAACCCCGAGCAGCTCTTCGCGGCGGGCTACAGCGCCTGCTTCCAGGGCGCGCTCGGCGTCGTCGCCCGCAACGAGAAGGCCGACATCTCCGGCTCGACGGTCACCGCCGAGGTCGGCATCGGCAAGAACGACGACGGCTTCGGCATCATCGTCAAGATCTCGGCGGCCATCCCGAACGTGGACGCCGAGACGGCGAAGGGCCTGATCGAGAAGGCGCACCAGGTCTGCCCGTACTCCAAGGCGACCCGCGGCAACATCACGGTCGAGCTCGCCGTCTGAGCCCACCGATCGCCAGCCGACCGACCGCTGATCGACACTGATCGAGCGCTGATCGACCACTCGGTCGGCCACTGATCGAGCGCAGACCGAGGACCGCCCCCGACCGCCGTCGGGGTGCGGTCCTCGCTGCGTGCGGGCCGCCGCGAGGGCCCCGATAGGGTGACCCTCATGCGCGATCTCGGGGTGGGTTTCGGTTACCTGGTAAAGGGCCAGAAGTGGGTGGGCCGACACGGACGGTGGTTCGGCTTCGGGCTGCTGCCCGGACTCGTGACCCTCGTCCTCTACGCGGGCGCGCTCGTCGGTCTCGGCTACGGCGCCGACGACCTGGCCGCCTGGGTGACGCCCTTCGCCGACGACTGGAGCTCTCCCTGGCTCGGGATGTTCCGTGGCGCCCTGACCGCCCTGGTCGTCGCCCTCGGCCTGTTCCTCGCCGTCATCACCTTCACCGCCGTGACCCTGCTCGTCGGCCAGCCCTTCTACGAGTCGCTCTCCGAGGAGGTCGACCGCAGCGAGGGCGGCGAGGTCCCCGAGTCCGGGCTTCCGCTCTGGCGCGAGCTGTGGATCTCGGCCCGTGACAGCCTGCGGATCCTGCTGCGGGTCGCGTTCTACGGCATCCTGCTCTTCGCCTGCGGCTTCATCCCGGTGATCGGCCAGACCGTCGTTCCCGTCGTCGGCTTCTGCGTCTCCGGCTTCTTCCTGGCCGAGGAACTGACCTCCGTCGCGTTCCAGCGCCGGGGCGTCGAGCTCAAGGAACGGCTCCAGCTGCTGCGCGGGCGCCGGATGGCCGTCCTCGGCTTCGGCGTTCCGCTGACCCTCGCCTTCATCGTGCCCTTCGTCGCCGTCTTCCTGATGCCGGGAGCGGTCGCCGGGGCCACCCTGATGGCCCGCGAGCTCGGCGGCGAGACCGGCGGCGACGACCGGGACGAGGACTCCCGGGAAAATGATCACTCGCGCGGCAACCTTCCTTCCTCCGGTGGCGACCAGGGGGTGCACCACCTCCCCCACTGAAGGAAGAGGCACCATGACCTCAGCGTCACACAAGCGGAAGACGGGCCGTCGACGGGCGATCATCGGCGGCCTGAGCGCCCTCGGAGTCACCGGGGCGGCGATCGTCACCACGACCCTGCTCGCCCCGGCGGGCGCTGCGAGCGCCCTGCCCGCCTGGCCCCAGGCCAAGGGCGGTAAGCCGGTCCCCGCGTCCCTCCCGGTCTCCGGCACCTACGACGGCAAGCTCCAGCGCTTCTACGGCACCGGTGAACTCGGCTCGGACGGCCAGGACGAGAGCCAGCAGCCGCTCTTCGTCCTCGCGGACGGCGCCGTGCTCAAGAACGTGATCATCGGCTCCCCGGCCGCCGACGGGGTCCACTGCCTCGGCAGCTGCACCCTGCAGAACGTCTGGTGGGAGAACGTCGGCGAGGACGCCGCCACCTTCAAGGGCACCTCGGCGTCCTCGGTGTACGCGGTCCAGGGCGGCGGCGCGAAGAGCGCGTCCGACAAGGTCTTCCAGTTCAACGGCGCGGGCAAGCTGGTCGTGAACAGGTTCCAGGTCTCCGACTTCGGCAAGCTCGTCCGCTCCTGCGGCAACTGCAAGAAGCAGTACGCGCGCACGATCCTGATCAACGACGTCGACATCACCACGCCCGGCAAGTCGATCGTCGGCGTCAACGCCAACTACGGCGACACCGCCAGCCTGCGGAACGTCCGGATCCACGGCGACACCAAGAAGAAGATCAAGCCGTGCACCCGCTTCACCGGCAACAACACCGGCAAGGAGCCCAAGGAGATCGGCACCGGTCCGGACGGCACCACGTGCCGCTACTCCGCCGGAGACCTCTCGTACGACTAGGCCGCACACGCGCACCCGGTCCCCGGCGTCGTCTCAGGCGTCGAGGACCGGGTGCAGTTCCGGCCGGGCGTCCCACCACTCGCGGTAGAAGGCGTTGTTGCCGACGTTCGCCAGATAGGCGTGGACCGCCGCCCGGTACAGCAGCTCCGCCTGCCGGGCGGGGACCGCCGCCCTGTTCCAGCCCAGCCGGATCCGGCCCAGGACCGGGTCGCCCTCCAGCGGCCGCAGGACCGTGCCCTCCGCGTACGGGGCCGTCGGCTGGCTCATGGAGATCGCCCGGCCGGAGGCGATCAGGTCGTAGTGCATCTTCCGGTCGGCGACCCGGTGCCGCAGTGAGGGGGTGAACCCGGCCTTCGCACAGGCGGCGACCAGCGCCTCGGGCCCGCCGTCGTCGTCCTCCACCAGCGTCATCCAGGACTCGCCGGCCAGCTCGGCCAGCGCGATCCGCTCCTTCCCGGCCAGCGGATGCGCGGCCGAGAGGCGCACGCAGAACGGCTCCTTGGGGACCAGGGTCCTGGCCGTGGTGCCCTCGGGCAGGGCGACCTCGTGGTCGTTGACCTCCCCGTAGAGCACGGCGTCGTACCGGCCCGCGCCGAGCTGCCGGGTCAGGGTGGTCGCCGAGTGCTCCACGGTCACCGCGATGTCCTGGCCGACCATCACCCGCTCCAGCTGCCCGAGCAGCCCGTCGACCAGGACGAGCAGGATGCAGCCGAGCCGCAGCGGGGTGCCGGGGGCGACGGCCCGTGCCCCGGCGGCGAGCGCGTCCATCTCGCCGAGGACGAGCCGCGCCTTGGAGAGGACGAACTCGCCCAGCGGGGTGGGCTCCACACCGTTGCGGCCGCGCAGGAAGAGCTCCCCGCCCGCGACCCGCTCGATGCGCCGGAGCTGCGCGGAGAGCGCCGGCTGGGAGACCCCGAGCCGACCGGCCGCGCGTCCCAGACTGCCCGCTTCCGCTATCCGGCAGACGGCCTCGAGATGCCTCAACTCCAGCTGCATTTCAGCAGCGTACGCAGCACCGCGCGGCCGCACCATAACCCGCGTCTTATGCCGGATGAGATGTCCCTAACCAGTCATGTCCACGCCCATACTCGGCGCGACGATCCGTCTCCCCCACCACGATCCCACCCCGATCGGAGCAGACGTTGCACCCCAGCAGAATCACGGCGGCCGTGGCCGCCCTGGCGCTCTCGGCGAGCCTCGCGACCGCCCTCGCCGGCACCGCCACCGCGGCCCCGAAGGCGCAGCCCGTACCCCCGGGCCACGGCCGGTCCCTCGCGCTCGCCGCCGCCGACGGCGCCGCGGCCAGCGGCCTCGACGAGCTCCGGCACGGCGCCGACGAGGACCTCGTCCGGACGTCCGTCACCCCCTGGACGAACGGCCTGTACTACGCCTCGTACGAGCGCACCTACCGCGGCCTCCCGGTCGTCGGCGGCGACGCGGTCGTCGTCTCCGACAGCTCCGGCAAGGTCCGCGAGGTCACCGGCGCCCCGGCGCCCGCCATCAAGGTCTCCACGAAGGCGAAGGTGACCGCCGCCGCGGCCCTCGCCACCGCCCGCAAGCAGCTGGCCTCGGTGGAGAGCGCGAGCGCCCCCGAGCTGACCGTGCTCCTCAAGGGCGGCAAGGCCGTGCTGACCTGGCACACCCTCGTCATCGGCCGGACCGCGCAGGACGCCCCGAGCTCCCTCGACACCTACGTCGACGCCCGTACCGGCTCCGTCGCCCGGGCCACCGACAAGATCCTGCACGCCGACGGCCGCGGCTACCACAACGGCAACGTCACCGTCGACACCGCCGCCAGCTCCATGACCGACACCAGCCGCGGCGGCTTCAAGTGCGGCGGCCAGAACGGCAGCGCGTACACGGGCTCCTCGCCCTGGGGCAACAACGGCGCCAACGACCTCGTGACCGCCTGCGTCGACATCATGTACGCGGCGCAGAAGGAACACTCCATGCTCAAGGAGTGGTTCGGCTACAACGGCCAGAACGGCCAGGGCGGCATGGTCCCGGCCCGCGCCGGACTCTCCGAGGTCAACGCGTACTACGACGGCACGAAGACGACGTACGGGCGGGCCCAGACCGGCTCGAACCAGCTCACCGGCATCGACGTCGTGGCGCACGAGTACGGCCACGAGATCTTCGACCGGACCCCGGGCAGCGCCGGCTCCTCCAACGAGAACGGCGGGCTCAACGAGTCCACCGGCGACATCTTCGGCGCGCTCACCGAGCACTACGCCAACAACCCGAACGACACCCCGGACTACACGGTCGGCGAGAAGGTCAACTTCTTCGGCGACGGCAAGCCGATCCGGAACATGTACAACCCCTCGCTCGTCGGCAACGACCCCAACTGCTACCCGCAGCTGAACTCGGGCACCGAGGTGCACGCGGCGGCCGGACCGCAGAACCACTGGTTCTACCTGCTCGCCGAGGGCTCCAACCCGGGCGGCGGCAAGCCCAACAGCCCCATATGTTCCGGCGGTCCGTCCTCCGTGACCGGCATCGGCATCCAGAAGGCCGGCAAGGTCTTCATGGGCGCCCTGCTCATGAAGACCTCCTCCTGGAACCACCTCGCCGCCCGCAGGGCGACCCTGACCAGCGCCAAGAACACCTACGGCAGCGTCGAGTGCAACGCGGTGAAGGCGGCCTGGAACGCGGTCGGCGTCCCCGCCCAGTCCGGTGAGACCGACTGCGGCGGCACCACCACCCCGGACTTCTCGCTGGCCCTGAACCCGTCCTCGGGCTCGGTGCAGGCCGGTGCCTCCGTCACCTCCACGGTGAACACCAGCACCACCGGCGGCAGCGCGCAGACCGTCCAGCTCTCCGCGAGCGGCGCCCCGAGCGGTGTCACCGTCTCCTTCAGCCCCAGCTCGGTGACCTCGGGCAACTCGTCCACGATGACCGTCCAGGTCGCCGCGGGCACGGCCAACGGCACCTACCCGATCACCGTCACCGGTACGGGCTCCGCCACCCACACCGTCACCTACCAGCTGTCGGTCGGCACCACGACCCCGCCCACCGGCTGCGACAGCACCGAGCACAGCTACCAGGGCAGCCTGTCCTCCGGCCAGACCGCCGTCCAGCCCGACGGCTCGTACTACTACTCGGCGACCTCCGGCACCCACGTGGGCTGCCTGCGCGGCCCGGCCGGCAAGGACTACGACCTCTACCTGCAGAAGTGGAACGGCGCGGGCTGGGTCGACGTCGCCGTCGGCGGCACCGCGTCGGCCGACGAGGACACCAGCTACTACGGCACCGCCGGTTACTACCGCTACATCGTCCACGCGTACAGCGGCTCCGGCGCGTACACGCTGGGCCTGAGCGCCCCGTAACGGGGGGCGGGGCGCCGTCACGGACCAGGGGGTTCCGTGACGGCGGTCCGGAGCCGGGCGGCCGAACGTCCCACGGCCGCCCGGCTCTCTCCGTGAGCCGGGTCCGCCGGTCAGCCGATCCCGGCGAGCACGAACCCCTCCTTCTCCGGGCCCGCGTCCGCGATCCGTCCGCCGTCCGGACCCCAGACGCCGGCGGCGCCGCCGCCCACGCCGTCCTCGTTGGCCCCGAGGACATTGCCGAGCACCACGTGCAGGCCGAAGTCCCGGGCCCGTACCGGATACACCGTCTCGAACGAGTCGTTGTCCGCGGAGAGCACCGAACTCGCCAGATACACCGTGCAGTCGTCGGCGGCGGCGCGCTCGGCCAGCTCGGGGAAGCGGTTGTCGTAGCAGGTGGCCGTCGCGAACCGGACCCCGTCGAGCGTGAACCGTCCGTCGGTCGTGCCCGGCGCGAAGACCTCCTGCTCGATCCCGTACAGGTGCTGCTTGTCGTACCGGGCGAGGAGCTCGCCCTCCGGGCCGATGACCAGCGTCGTGACCGCGGGCCGGCCGTCCGCCGTCCGCACCGGTCCGTTGACGACGGCCGCCGCCGACACGGCGCGGCAGGCCTCCCGTACGGGTTCCAGGCGGGGGTCGTCCTCGGTGAGGACCAGGCCGGGGGTGTCCCGGATCAGGGTCGGCTCGTATCCGCTGAGGCAGAGCTCGGCGAAGACGACCACACGGGCGCCCGCGGCACCGGCGGCCCGGACCAGGCCGGCGACCGTCTCGACGTTGGCTGCGATGTCCCCGGCGACCGGGGCGAACTGGGTGGCTGCGACGAACATGCCCCCATCATCCCGCCCGCCCTGCGCCCGGGAACCCCCGGGACCTGCGCATCGCCTCCGCCGTCTCCCGCAGCAGCCCCAGGAAGGCGGTGGCCGCGGCCGTCGGCGTCGGCGGGGTCGCCGCGCAGACCCGGCGGTACGGGACGTCGTCCGGGTGGATCGTGACGAGCGCGACCTCCCGCGGGACGGACGCCGCCGCGAGCGCCGGGACGAGCGTGATGCCGAGACCGGCGGCCACCGCGCCGAGCTTGGCGATCCAGTCGTGTGCGAGGAGTCCGGTACGCGGCCGGAACCCGGCGGCGACGGCCGGACGGAACAGCGTGTCCTCCAGCCGCTCGGCGCCGACGATCCACTCCTCGTCGGCCAGCTCCGCCAGCCGCACCGCCCGCCGGCCCGCGCACGGATGGCCCCGCTCCAGGGCCACCAGCATCGGCTCGTCCAGGAGGTGATGGAGCACGACGCCCTCCGGCGGGGGAGCGGCCGGGGCCGGCGCGACCACCGCGAGGTCCTGTTCCCCGGCGGCGAGCTGCCCCAGATGCTTCACGGACGGGCCTTCGGTGCGGGTGACGGTCACCCCCGGATGCCGGGTGCGGAACACGGCCTGGGTACGGGGGACGAGCGCCGCGTTGGCGCTGGAGAACGACCCGAGCCGGAGCAGCCCGCCCTCCAGGGTGCGCAACGCGTCGAGGTCGGCCCGGGCCGCGAGCAGCCGGTCCCGTACGGCCTCGGCGTGCGGCAGCAGCACCCGGCCCGCCTCGGTCGGGCGGACCCCGCGCGGGAGCCGCTCGAACAGCACCGAGCCCGTCTCGTCCTCCAGGGCCTGGACCTGGCGCGAGACGGCGGACTGGGTGTACCCGAGGGTGCGGGCGGCGGCGGTGAACGACCCCTCGCGGGCGACGGCGAGGAAGACCTCGTACAGGACATGACCATGCGGCATGGCTGCCATGCTAGACATTCGCTTGTCGCATGGGGGAGAGGTCCCTAGCGTCGTCCTCATGAACGCCACGGACAGCACGCGACAGAAGATCGCCTTCATCGGCCTCGGTTCCATGGGCCTCCCGATGGCCCGCCGACTCCTCGACGCGGGACACCCGTTGACCGTCTGGAACCGCACGGCCGGCAAGGCCGACGCGCTGGTCGCCGACGGCGCCGTCCGCGCCGCGAGCGCCGCCGAGGCCGTCCGGGAGGCCGACGTCGTCATCACCATGCTGGCGGACCCGGCCGCCGCCCTCGCCGTCGCCGACGCCGTCGTCCCGGCGCTGCGCCCGGGCACCCACTGGATCGACACCTCGACCATCGGCCCCGACGCCGTCCGCGGCCTCGCCGCCCGGCTCCCCGACGGGGTCAGCCTGATCGACGCGCCCGTCATGGGCAGCGTGGACCGGGCCGCCGCGGGCGAGCTGCTGATCCTCGCGGGTGGCGACACCGCTCCCGTCGCCGCCGTCCTCGACCGTCTGGGTACGGTCACCCCGTGCGGCGGCCCCGGTGCCGGTGCCGCCCTCAAGCTGGTCCTCATCAACGCCGCCATCGGCGGTGTCGCCCTGGTCGCCGAGGCCCTGGCGCTCGCCGGCTCGCTCGGCCTGCCCCGGGAGCTGGCGCTGCGGACCCTCGCCGAGGGCCCGCTGGCGGGAGCCGTCGGCCGAGCCACCGCCACCGGCTCGTACTTCCCGATCGCCCTCGCAGCGAAGGACGTCGCCCTGGCGACCGCGGTGACGGAACTCCCGGTCCTGGAGGCCGTCCACGCGGTACTGACCGGGGACGCTTCGCTGCGGAACGAGGACCTGGCGGCCCTCGCCCGCTAGGCCCTGTCGTCACACTCCCGTCGTCGCCCGGAGGGCGGCCCCGCGGCGTCAGGTGCGTGCTCTCGGCGCGCCGGGCACAAGTCCTCGTACTGGAGTACTCGGGCTTGCGCCCGGTGCGGCGAGAGCGCGTGCATGGCGTCGCGGGACAGGCGGGAGTTTGACGACAGGGCCTAGGTCCGGTCTCCGGGCGGCGGGTTCCCGTCCCGGCCGCCGTGCAGCAGGTGCAGGAAGTCGCGGAAGGCGGCCGGCATGTCCACCGAGGTCGGGTCCAGGAGCCACTGGTACTGGAGCCCGTCCATCACCGCCGTCAGGAGCGGCGCCGCGCGCTCCGGGCTCAGCCCGCTCGGCAGCCGGTCGCCGAACTCCAGGCGGAGCACCTGCGCCATGTTCGCCCGCACCAGGGCGTACCGCTCGGTGAAGAAGGTCCGTGCCGGGTGCTCGTCCGTGACGCTCTCGCCGAGCAGCGCGGAGAAGGTCTGCACGATGCCGGGCCGCATCGCGTTGTACTCGACGAGTGATTCGAGGAGGTCGAGCCGCCAGCCCTCGCGGTCCCGGCCGCCGCTGGTGTCCCAGCGGTCGCGCTCCTCCAGGACGGCGACGAGCAGCGCCTCCTTCGTCGGGAAGTAGTGCAGGAGCCCCTGCTGGGTGAGCCCGACGCGCTCGGCGACGGAGCCGAGGGTGGCGCCCCGGTAGCCGCGCTCGGCGATCACTTCGAGGGCGGCGCGCAGGATGTCCGCCCGCCGCTCCTCGCTCCTGGCCCGTGCCATCGCCGTGGCCCCTCTCCGCTCGTCGTTCCGACAGGACCGTACCCCCTCCCTAGGATAACGAAGACGTAACATCACCTACCGATCTACAGGTACGTGGGTGCACGATGGCGTCATCGGGGTCATCGGTACGTCAATGAGGAGGTACGGCCATGACGGAGACCAGCGCGGACACGGCGGTTCACGCGGTGGCGGGCACGGCGGCGGACAGCGCGGCCGACACGGCTCGCGAGGAGGCCGTCGAGGCGGCGCTCGCCAAGCTCGACCTGGACACCAAGACCCGGCTGCTCGGCGGCCAGGACATGTGGTCCCTGCCCGCCCTGCCGGAGATCGGCCTGAAGTCCCTGGTCATGTCCGACGGCCCCATCGGTGTCCGCGGCGTCCGCTGGACCGCCGACGACCCGTCCGTCGCCCTGCCGTCCCCGACCGCGCTCGCCGCCGCCTGGGACCCCGCCCTCGCCCGCCGCGCCGGCCGCCTCCTCGCCCAGGAGGCCCGCCGCAAGGGCGTCCACGTCCTGCTCGCACCCACGGTCAACCTGCACCGCACCCCGCTCGGCGGCCGTCACTTCGAGGCCTACAGCGAGGACCCCTTCCTCACCGGGGCCGTCGGCACCGGCTACGTCCAGGGCGTCCAGGACGGCGGCGTCGGCACCACCGTCAAGCACTTCGTCGCCAACGACGCCGAGACCGACCGCTTCACCGTCGACAACCGGATCGCCCCGCGCCCCCTCCGTGAGCTCTACCTCGCCCCCTTCGAGGCCATCGTCGAGAACGCCCACCCCTGGGGCATCATGACCGCCTACAACCGGGTCAACGGCGTGACCATGACCGAGAACCGCCACCTCGTGAACGAGGTCCTGCGCGGCGAGTGGGGCTTCGACGGCTGCAACGTCTCCGACTGGATGGCCGCCCGCTCCACCACCGGCGACATCGAGGGCGGCCTCGACGTCGCCATGCCCGGCCCGCGGACCGTCTACGGCGAGGCGCTCGCCGACGCCGTCCGCGCCGGCGAGGTCGAGGAGTCCACGGTCGACGCGGCCGTGCGCAACGTCCTGCGGCTCGCCGCCCGCGTCGGCGCCCTCGAAGGCGCCCCGCCTGCCGTCACCGAACCCCCGGTCGCCCTCGACGGCGACGCGCTCGCCCGCGAGGTCGCCCGCCGCGGCTTCGTCCTCGTCCGCAACGAGAACGGCGCGCTGCCCCTGGCGGCCGGAGCGACCGTCGCCCTCTCCGGCGCCGCCGCACGCGACGCCCGCGTCCTCGGCGGCGGTTCCGCCCAGGTCTTCCCCGAGCACGTGGTCTCCCCGCTCGCCGGCCTCACCGCCGCCCTCGCGGACGGTCCCGAAGGGGGCGCGCTCACCTTCACCGTCGGCGCCGACCCCAGCGACGAACTCACCCCCGCCGATCAGGGGTTCACCCTCCGCGCCCGCTGCCGCGACGCCTCCGGCGCCGTGCTCGGCGAGGGCTCCCTGCCCAACGGCCAGGTCCAGTGGATCGGCGACGACCTCCCGGCCGGCGTCACCCACGAGGCCCTCGCCTCCATCGAGGTCGTCGGCACCTTCACCCCGCGCGAGTCCGGCGAGCACTCCTTCGGCACCCGCGGCCTCGGCGCGTACACCCTCACCATCGGCGGCGAGACCGTCTACGAGGGCGTGCAGGCCATGGGCCCCGAGACCGACCCCTTCGAGGCGTTCTTCGGCTCCCCGGTCGAGCGCGCCAAGGTCGCGCTCACCGCGGGCGAGACCGTCGAGGTGTCCCTGCTCCACACCCTCGACAAGGAGTTCGCGGCCCCGCTGCCGGCCGTCATGTTCTCCTTCGTCCACCTCGGTCCGCGCCGTGACCCCGACGAACTGATCGCCGAGGCCGTCGCGGCGGCCCGCGCCGCCGACACCGCCGTCGTGGTCGTCGCCACCACCGAGCGCGTCGAGTCCGAGGGCTTCGACCGCAAGGACCTCGCCCTCCCCGGCCGCCAGGACGACCTCGTACGGGCCGTCGCCGCCGCCAACCCGAACACCGTCGTCGTGGTCAACGCCGGCTCCCCGGTCGAACTGCCCTGGCGCGAGGACGTGGCCGCGGTCCTGCTCAGCTGGTTCCCCGGCCAGGAGGGCGGCGCCGCCCTCGCCGACGTCCTCACCGGCGTCGAGGAGCCCGGCGGCCGCCTCCCCACCACCTGGCCCGTCGCCCTCGCCGACGTCCCCGTGACCGAGACCACTCCCACCGAGGGAGAACTCGACTACGCCGAGGGCGTGTTCATCGGCTACCGCGCCTGGGACAAGGCCGGCGCCGTCCCCGCGTACGCCTTCGGCCACGGCCTCGGCTACACGACCTGGTCGTACGACGCCCTGACGGCCGCCCCCGGCGCCGTGACCGTCCGGCTCACCAACACCGGCGACCGCGCCGGCCGCGAGGTCGTCCAGGTCTACCTGGCGCCCGTGGACGACTCCGTGGAGCGCCCCGCCCGCTGGCTGGCCGGCTTCGCGAACGTCGAGGCGGGCCCCGGCGAGACCGTCGGGACCACGATCGCGCTGCCCCGCCGCGCCTTCGAGATCTGGGACGAGGAGAAGAACGGCTGGACCCTCGTCGCCGGAACCTACGAGGTCCTGGCGGCGCACTCCCTCACGGACGCCCGCCTGACCACCACGGTCGAGATCTGACGGCGGCGACCCTCATGACCGGCCCCGGGGCGGCACCTGACAACCGCCCCGGGGTCCTCACTCCTTCGTGATCCGCCGGTACGCCAGCTCCGCGAGCCGCGCCTGCCCGTCCCTGCTCGGGTGGAAGAAGTCCCAGGAGCTCAACTGCCCGCTGTCGAAACGGAACCCGAAGACCGCCCCGCCGTCGTACCGGCAGCGCTCGTCCTTCGCGCACACCTCCGAGAGCACCCGGTTGTACGCCACCACCCGGTCCTGCACCTCGGCGCGCCGCCGCTCCGCCGCGGCCCCCAGGTCCTCCGCGTCCGCCAGCATCGCGCCGCAGATCCCCAGCTTCCACACCTCGAGCCCCCTCGGGCTCAGCCGCCCCGTCGACCACAGATGCATCAGGGACGGCACGCTCGCCACGTACACCTGCGCCTTCGGCGCGCCCTTCCGCAGCCGGGCGAGCGCCGTCTCGAAGTGCGTCCGGAAGTCGGCGACCGGGGTCATCAGCTCCGGGGTGGCCCGGCAGGCGTCGTTGGCGCCCATCATCACCGTGACCAGCTCGGGCCGTTCGGCGGCGGCCACGGCCATCTGCTCCGGAAGCTCCGCCATCCGCGCCCCGGTCCTCGCCAGGTTCCAGCTGCGGGTGGCGACCTTCTCCGGGCCGAGCAGGCGCAGCGCGAGGCTGTTCACGGCGGTGTCCGTGCCCGTCGCCCAGGACGACTCGGGGCAGTCCGCGAGGATCGTGCAGGCGTCGAAGGCGCGGGTGACGGAGTCGCCGACGGCGGCGACGGAGGCGGGGGAGGCATCCCACAACGAGGTCGGCTTCGAGGCCGGTTCAGGGGCCGCCTTCGCCGTGGCTCTCGCCTCCGGGGCCTTCGCCGCGGGCTCCCCGGCGGTGCAGCCGGACAGCCCTCCCGCGCACAGCAGCGCCGCCGTCGCGAGGGCGACAGCGGTACGAATCCTGCGTCGGCCGCGCATCCCCGGCCCCTCCTTCGGCGTCCTGGCGGGTGAAAGCTTCGTGTTCACCCGCCCCCGGACCGACCGTACGTCACACCGATGACGGTGCGGCACGGTAGCTTTTCCCCCGTCGAACCAGAGGCGCCTTTGCCGACCGGCTCCGGTAAATTACATCACGTCACATCCTGTCCCTTTTTTAAAGGTTTGTGACCTTTTGCTCCTGATGCTGTTTACTGAGGCCGCTGGGAAAGGCGAACCTCGTCCCACACTGGAGGTCCCGGTGACGACACGTGGAGTCCTGTACGTTCACTCCGCACCGCGCGCGCTGTGCCCGCACGTCGAATGGGCGGTCGCGGGTGTCCTCGGTGCGAGGGTCCAGCTCGACTGGATCCGCCAGCCGGCTTCCCCCGGCACCTGGAGAGCCGAGTTCTCCTGGCAGGGCCGTACCGGCACCGCCTCCGAACTCGCCTCCGCGCTGCGAGGCTGGCAGATGCTCCGCTTCGAGGTCACCGCGGAGCCCTGCCCCACCGCCGAGGGCGAGCGCTACAGCGCCACCCCCGACCTCGGCATCTTCCATGCCGTCACCGGCATGCACGGGGACATCCTGGTCCCCGAGGACCGGCTGAGGGCGGCGCTCGCGCGCTCCGCGCAGGGCGAGACGCAGCTGGAGGCCGAGATCGCCCGCCTCCTCGGCAAGCCCTGGGACGACGAACTGGAGCCCTTCCGGTACGCGGGCGAAGGAGCCCCCGTCCGCTGGCTGCATCAAGTCGTCTGACCGCCCGTCACCGGCGAGCGGTGGATTCCGCCCGGGTGCGCAGGGGGCGCGCCGGGCGGGAGAGCTCCTCGACCCCGCCACGGGCGGGCGGGCCGGGTGATCGGACCTGCGGACCGGAGGAACCGTCTCTCCCTCCATCGCCCTGCGCCGAACCACAGGAACACGACGGAGGCCCACCCCCGGGAAGGGGTGGGCCTCCGTCGTACGTCAGACGTGCGTTCAGACCGTGCGGAACGCCAGCACCACGTTGTGGCCGCCGAAGCCGAACGAGTTGTTGATCGCGGCGATCGTGCCCTGCGGGAGCTCGCGGGGCTCGTCGCGGACGATGTCCGCGTCGACCGCCGGGTCCAGCTCGTCGATGTTGATCGTCGGCGGGGCCAGACGGTGGTGGAGGGCCAGGACCGTCGCGACGGTCTCGATGCCGCCCGCGCCGCCGAGGAGGTGGCCGGTCATCGACTTCGTCGCGGAGATCGCGACGTGGTCCAGGTCGTCGCCCAGGACCTTCCGCAGCGCCTTGATCTCGGCGACGTCACCCTGCGGCGTCGACGTGGCGTGGGCGTTGAGGTGGACGACCTCGGACGGCTTGAGGTCCGTCGCGTCGAGCAGGTTCTGCATCGCGGCGGCGATGCCCCGGCCGGTCGGCTCGGGCTGCGCGATGTGGTGGCTGTCGGCCGACAGGCCCTGACCCAGGACCTCGCAGTAGACGCGGGCGCCACGGGCCTTCGCGTGCTCCTCGGACTCCAGGATCACGACGCCCGCGCCCTCGCCGAGCACGAAGCCGTCACGGCCGGTGTCGTAGGGACGCGAGGCCTTGGTCGGCTCGTCGTTGCTCTTGGACATCGCCATCATGTTGGCGAAGGCGGCGATCGGCAGCGGGTGGATCGCGGCCTCGGTACCGCCGGCGACGACCACGTCGGCACGGCCGGTACGGATCATCTCGACGGCGTAGCCGATCGCCTCGGCACCCGACGCACACGCGGAGACCGGGGTGTGGACGCCCGCCCGGGCGTTCACCTCCAGGCCCACGTTCGCGGAGGGGCTGTTCGGCATGAGCATGGGCACGGTGTGCGGGGAGACGCGGCGAACGCCCTTCTCCTTCAGCACGTCGTACTGGTCGAGCAGAGTCGTTACGCCACCGATGCCGGAGGCGATGACCGACCCGAGCCGCTCGGGCGCGATGGACGCGTCCTCGCCGGCGGGGGCGGTGTAGCCCGCGTCGGCCCAGGCCTCACGGGCCGCGATCAGCGCGAACTGCGCCGAGCGGTCCAGCTTGCGGGCGAGCGGGCGGGGCAGGACGTCACCGGGGTCGACGGCGGCGGTCGCGGCGATCTGCACGGGCAGTTCGGCGAAGCGCTCGCCCTCCAGGGGCCGGACGCCGGAGCGCCCCGCGAGAAGACCTTCCCAGGTCGACGCGGAGTCGCCACCCAGCGGTGTGGTTGCGCCGATACCGGTGACGACCACGGTGCGATTGGTCGAGCTCACAGGAATTCGTTCTCCATGTGTGTGATGGTCGGAATACGGCGCCACCGCCGGGTGGCGGACCGAGTCAGCGAGGGCCGAATCAGGCCTGGTGCTTCAGGATGTAGTCGGCAGCGTCGCCAACCGTCTTGAGGTTCTTGACGTCCTCGTCCGGGATCTTGACGTCGAAGCGCTCTTCGGCGGCGACGACGACCTCGACCATGGAGAGCGAGTCGACGTCCAGGTCGTCGGTGAAGGACTTGTCCAGCTGGACGTCCTCGACCGGGATGCCGGCGATCTCGTTGACGATCTCGGCGAGGCCTTCGACGATCTGGTCCTGGGTGGCGGCCATGGTGGCGCTCCTTCTTGTGATTACTTGTGAAAAGGCTTCCGGAAGAACCGGAGTGCCTAGGGGAGGGTAACGACCGTCGCGGCGAAGACGAGACCCGCCCCGAAGCCGATGATGAGCGCCGTGTCGCCGCTCTTCGCCTTGCCGGTCGCCAGGAGTCGTTCCATGGCGAGCGGAATCGAGGCCGCGGACGTGTTGCCGGTGGTCTCGACGTCACGGGCGACCGTGACGTGCTCCGGGAGCTTCAGCGTCTTCACCATCGAGTCGATGATCCGCATGTTCGCCTGGTGCGGGATGAAGACGTCCAGATCGTCCGCCGAGATACCGGCGGCGTCCAGGGCCTGCTGGGCGACCTTCGCCATCTCGAAGACGGCCCAGCGGAAGACCGCCTGACCCTCCTGCGTGATGGCGGGGAACTTGATCTCGCCCTGCTCGTTGAGCGGCAGCTTCGTGACGTCGCCGGCGTGGAAGTCGTTCCACGGCACGGTCTGCTTGATCGTCTCGGACTTGTCGCCCTCGGAACCCCAGACGGTGGGGCCGATGTGCGGCTCGTCCGAGGGACCGACGACCACGGCACCGGCGCCGTCGCCGAACAGGAAGGCCGTCGCGCGGTCCTCCAGATCCGTCAGGTCGCTGAGCCGCTCGACACCGATGACGAGCACGTACTCCGCGGAACCCTCGACGATCATGCCCTTGGCGAGCGTCAGGCCGTAGCCGAAGCCCGCGCAGCCGGCGGAGATGTCGAACGCGGCCGGCTTGCCGGCGCCGATCTTGTCGGCGATCTCGGTGGCGACGGCCGGGGTCTGCTTGAAGTGCGAGACCGTGGAGACGATCACGGCGCCGATCTGCTCGGGGTTGATCCCGGCGTCGGCGATGGCCTTGCCCGAGGCCTCCACCGACATGGCGGCGACGGTCTCCTCGGGAGAGGCCCAGTGGCGGGTGGTGATACCGGAGCGCGAGCGGATCCACTCGTCGGACGAGTCGATCTTCTCGAGGATCACCTCGTTCGGCACGACCCGGGTGGGGCGGTAGCCGCCGACACCGAGGATCCGTGCGTACGGGGCGCCCTTGCTGGGCTTGATCTTCGACATGCTTCTCGACACTCCTTGTCAGACGGCCGCGTGCTCAGCGATGAGCGTACGGGCCGCGTCGAGGTCGTCGGGAGTCTTGAGCGCCACCGTGGACACGCCCGGCAGGGCGCGCTTCGCGATGCCGGTCAGGGTGCCGCCGGGGCACACCTCGATCAGCGCGGTCGCTCCGAGCGCCTGGAAGGTCTCCATGCACAGGTCCCAGCGGACCGGGTTCGCGACCTGGCCGACCAGGCGGGCCACGACCTCGGCGCCGTCGGTGACGACCTGCCCGTCCTTGTTCGAGACGTAGCGGGTGGTCGGGACGGCCGGGGACAGCTCCTTCGCCGCCGCCTCCAGCTTCGCCACGGCCGGGGCCATGTGATGCGTGTGGAAGGCACCGGCGACCTTGAGCGCGACGACCCGGCGGACACCCTCGGGCTTGTCGGCCTCCAGGGCGGCCAGCTGCTCCATGGTGCCGGCGGCCACGATCTGGCCCGCGCCGTTCACGTTGGCCGCGGTCAGACCGAGCTTCTCCAGGTGCGGGACGGTCACCTCGGGGTCACCGCCGAGCAGCGCGGACATGCCGGTCTCGGTGATCGCGGCGGCCTCGGCCATCGCGAGCCCACGGGTCCGTACGAGACGCAGCGCGGCGGTGTCGTCGAGGACGCCCGCGAGCGCGGCGGCGGTGAACTCGCCGACGCTGTGACCGGCGACGACGCCGGCCACGCCCGCCGCCTTCGCGGCGGAGGACCCGTCACCGAGGGCGGCCGCGGACAGCAGGCCGGCGGCGACGAGGAGCGGCTGGGCCACGGCGGTGTCACGGATCTCGTCCGCGTCCGCCTTCGTGCCGTAGTGGGCGAGGTCGAGCCCGATGGCGTCCGACCAGGCCGCGATGCGGTCGGCGGCGCCGGGGAGTTCGAGCCAGGGAGTCAGGAAGCCGGGCGTCTGGGCGCCTTGGCCGGGAGCGACGAGTACGAGCACCCTCACACTCTCTCTTGCGGACGGCTCCGAGCGCCCGTGGGGACAGGGACGAAGAACCGTCGGGGGAATTGTTGGTGTTCGACAAAAGTCTAGGACTGCGGATCTCCGTCGGCCAAGCGTCCGAGAATGAGCGCGATCCGCAGCGTGAACGCGGAACGGACATCGGAGGGTGACCAGCCGGTGACGTCGGTCACACGTCGAAGCCGGTAGCGCACGGTGTTGGGGTGGACGAACAACATGCGGGCCGCGCCTTCCAGGCTGCTGGCCTGCTCCAGATAGACACTGAGAGTTTCAAGGAGCGCCGAGCCCGCTTCCTCCAGCGGTCTGTAGATCTCCTCCACCAGCTGCTCGCGCGCCGAAGGGTCGGAGGCGATGGCGCGCTCCGGCAGAAGATCGTCCGCGAGGACCGGGCGGGGAGCGTCCTGCCAGGCCGAGCAGGCCTTCAGGCCCGCCGCGGCGGCCTGCGCGGAGCGCGTGGCGGCCAGCAGGTCGGGGACGACGGGGCCCGCGACGACGGGGCCCGCGGCGTACGGGCCGATCAGGGCCTTCGCCACGGCCAGCGGATTGTCGTTGCCGCCGGCGATCACGACCAGCCGGTTCCCCAGGACACCGGTGAGGACCTGGAGCTTGGCGTGCCGGGCCGCGCGGCGGATCGCCTCCACGGTCAGCTCGCTGTCGCCGTCGGGGGCCGTGCCGAGGATCACGCACACATGGTCCGGGGAGTTCCAGCCGAGCGCCGCGGCACGCGAGACCGCGCCCTCGTCGGCCTCGCCGGAGAGCACCGCGTTGACCACGAGCGATTCCAGGCGCGCGTCCCAGGCGCCCCGGGCCTCGGCGGCCTGCGCGTACACCTGGGCGGTCGCGAAGGCGATCTCCCGGGCGTAGACGAGGAGCGCCTCGCGGAGGATGGACTCGTCGCCGGGGGCGGCGACCTCCTCGATCGCCGTCTCCATGACCTCGATGGTGGTCCGCACCATCTCGACGGTCTGGCGCAGGGTGATCGCGCGGGTCAGCTCGCGGGGCGCGGTGCCGAAGACGTCCGTCGAGATGGCCTGCGGGGTCTCCGGGTGCCGGAACCACTCGGTGAACGCGGCGATACCGGCCTGGGCGACCAGACCGATCCACGACCGGTTCTCTGGCGGCATCGCCCGGTACCACGGCAGCGTCTCGTCCATGCGGGCAATGGCGTTGGCGGCGAGCCGCCCGGAGGACTGTTCGAGGCGCTTCAGGGTCGCGGCGTGCGGGTGAGGGGCGTTCGTGGGTTCTGGCACGGGGACAAGACTGCCTTATCGGGACGGCAGTGTGCGGGGTCGGGGCGGGTTCGCCTCCGGCGGGGCCGACGGCCCGGTCCCGCCGGAACCCCCGGGGGCGCCTCGCCGCGCGACCCGGGTACGCCCCCGGGCGGCCGCACTACCGTAGGACCCGTGATACGCATCCAGCGCGCGGGGGAGCGGTACCCCGGGGGCGACCCGGCCGCCGGGATCGAGACCCGACACGCCCTGTCCTTCGGACCGCACTACGACCCCGACAACCTCCGCTTCGGCGCCGTGCTCGCCTGCAACGAGGAGCGGCTCGCGCCCGGCGCGGGCTTCGACGAGCATCCGCACAGCCACACCGAGATCGTCACCTGGGTCGTCGAGGGGGAGCTCACCCACCACGACACGGCCGGCCACACCACGGTCGTCCGCCCCGGCGACCTCCAGCGGCTGAGCTCCGCCGGGGGAGTCCGGCACGTCGAGCGCAACGACGCCGACGTACCGCTCGTCTTCGTGCAGATGTGGCTCGCGCCGCTGTCGCCGGGCGGGGAGCCCGCCTACGAGGTGGTGCGCGGGCTCGCGGAGCCGTACGACCTCCCGGCGGCGGACGCGCGGCTGCACGTCCACCGTCCGGCGGCGGGCGGGAGCGTCGCCGTACCGGCCGCCGACTTCGCGTACCTCCATGTCGTACGCGGAACGGTCGGGCTCGACGAGGAGCCGCTGCACCCCGGGGACGCCGCCCGCATCACCGACGCCCGGGGGCGCACCCTCGTCGCCACGACCGATGCGGAGGTCCTGATCTGGGAGATGCGGGACTGGCGCAAGGCCCTCGGCTGAACGGCCCGAGGCCGCTCCTTCAGGCGAGCGCGCTCTTCTTCCTCCACTGCTCCCAGCTCAGGTTCCACGCCCCGTAGCCGTTGCCCTCGTCGACCGTGCCCTTGGTGTCCTTGCCGGTGATCTCGAAGGGGTCGCCGACGTTCACCGCGCCGTAGAAGGACGCGGCGTTCGCGTCGCTCATGCCGATGCAGCCCGAGCTCTTGTTGGCGTTGCCGAAGTACGCCGCGTTCCACGGGGCCGCGTGCGCGTACATGCCCGACCAGGTCAGCCGCATCGAGTAGTCGACGTCCTTGTCGTACGCGTCCCCGAGTCCGACGGTCTCCGAGTTCATGTTGATGGTGCCCTCCTTCGACATCAGCACGGCCGTGCCCCGCCAGGACCGCTTGTCGCCGCCCGGGGTGCCGCCGGAGACCGGGATCGTGCGGACCGTGCGCCCGTCCTTGTCCAGGGTCAGCTCGTGACGGTCCAGGTCGACCTTGACGATCTGCGCCGCCCCGATCGTGAAGCCGGTCCGGTAGTCCCGCACGAACCAGCCGCCGCCCGAGTCGGTGCCGTTCAGATCCGCCTCCAGGGTGACCTTCGTACCGGGCTTCCAGTAGGTACGGGGACGCCAGTCCGCCCTGTCCCGGCCCGAGTAGTCCTTGACCCAGCCCCAGGAACCCTCGGTCGCGTTCGACGTGGTCACCTTCAGCTGCTTCTCCACGTCCGCCTTCTTCGTCACCGGCAGGTCGAAGACGATCGAGACGGGATGGCCGATGCCGACGGTGGTGTTCTTGCCGGGGGCGAGGGTCAGCTTGTTGACCTTGTCCGCCTCGGCCGTCTCGAAGGAGGACCGGGTGGTCGACTCCTTGCCGTCGGCCGTCCGCGAGACGACCTCCACGGTGTACTTCGTGCCCGGCGCCGCCTTGCGGTCCGAGACCCAGCGGGTGCCGCCCGCGGCCGCGCGCCCCGCGAGCGAACCGCCCTCCGCGTCCACGACCTTCACCTCGGAGATCGTGCCGCCCGTCGCGGTCACCGTCACCGGGACGCCGGCCGCCGGGTCCACGACCGTCACCTTCGCCGGAGGAGCCTTCGACGCGTCCGCGGGGGCCCCGTTCCCGTCGGGACCGCTCGCCGCCTGAGCCGTACAGGCCGTCAGGGAGACGGTCAGCGCAACTGCCGCGAGAACGGGACGGGGTGTGCGTATTCGCAGCACGGGAGACCTCCGCAGTGATGAGGAGTGAGTGGGATGTTTCGGACTGTAGGTCGCTCCCCGCGCCGCACGGGGGCCCGCGGCCCGTATGACAGGGGCTGCGGCAGAACGGTCATCGTCCGGTCACATTCGACGCGCGACTCCGTCGAATTCGGCTGTGAGCCTGCTGTGCGCCCCACCACCGAGGGGCGGAACAAGGAGGCTCCCGTTGTGTCAGCCCTGCTCGTGACGGCCGCACCCACCGAGCGCCGCGCCCTGCGGCTCGGCCAAGTGACCCCCGAGGTCTACCGTGCCTTCCTCGCGTCCCGCACCGGTGCGGACGGGGCCAGCTTCCTCCAAGTCCCCGCCTGGGCCCAGGTGAAGGACGGCTGGCAGCACCAACTGGTCGGCTGGGGGCCGGAGTCCGGTGGACTGACCGGCGTCGCCCTCGTCCTCCTGCGGCCCTTCCCCGGCACCCGCAAGTACTTCGCCTACCTGCCGGAAGGCCCCGTCGCCGACTGGGCCGACGCCGACATCGACAGCTGGCTCGCCCCGCTCCTCGGCCATCTCCGCTCCTGCGGCGCCTTCGCCGTACGCATAGGCCCCGGACCCGCCTTCCGACGGTGGAACGCCGCCACCGTCAAGGCCGCCACCGGGCCCGGCCGCCGGCTCTCCGACGTCCTCGCCGACGAGGTCGACCCGTTGGGGACCGCCGTCGCCGAACGGCTCCGCGCGCGGGGCTGGCGCCGCTGCGGCGGCGAGTCCGAGGACGGCGCCGACGCCCAGCCCCGGCACGTCTTCCAGGTGCCGCTCACCGGGCGCACCCCCGACGACCTGTGGACCGGCCTCAACCAGGAATGGCGCCGCAACGTCCGCAAGGCCCGCAAGTCCGGAGTCGAGATCACCGTCGGATCCGCCGCCGACCTCCCCGAGTTCTACCGGCTGCTCCGCATCACCGAGGAGCGCGACGGCTTCCGGCTCGGCCGCTCCCTCGCCTACTACGAGCGCCAGTACGCCGTCCTCAACGCCGAACACCCCGGCCGGATGAAGCTCTACCTCGCCCGCCACGAGGGCGAGATCCTCGCCGCCCACACCATGGTCACCGTCGGCGGACGCGTCTGGTACCAGACCGGCGCCTCCGCCGACCACCGCCGCGAGGTCCGGCCCTCCAACGCCCTCCAGTGGCGCATGATGCTCGACGCCCACGCCCTCGGCGCCGCCGTCTACGACCTGCGCGGGGTACCCTCCACCCTCGACCCGGGCGACCGCGCCCACGGGCTGCTCCGCTGGAAGCTCGGTACGGGCGGACAGGTCGTCGAGACGCTGGGGGAGTGGGAGACACCGATGCAGGGCACGACCAACCACGCGCTGTTCCGCGCCTTCCAGGCGTATCTGGCCCGCCGATGACGGCCACGCTCACCGCCGAAAGGCCCGGCAGGGGCCGGGCGAAGGCCAAGCCGTCCGCGCTGCGCAGCGGCGCGCTCATGGCCGCGGGGTCGCTGGTCTCCCGGGCCACCGGCTTCGTCCGCGCCTCCGTCGTCGCCGCGGCGCTCGGCGCGGCCGCCGTCGCCGACGGCTACGCGGTCGGCAACACCGTCCCCACCATCATCTACACGCTCCTCCTCGGCGGCGCCCTCAACGCCGTCTTCGTCCCCGAACTTGTCAAGGCCGCCAAGGAGCACGAGGACGGCGGCGTCGCCTACACCGACCGGCTGCTCACCCTCTGCGCGCTCGCCCTCGTCGCCCTCACGGCCGGCGCGGTGTTCGCCGCGCCCCTGATCGTCGACACGTACACCGACTACACCGGCGAACAGCGGGAGATGACCCTCGCCTTCGCGCGCGCGTGCCTGCCGCAGATCTTCTTCCTCGGCCTCTTCACCCTGCTCGGACAGGTCCTGAACGCGAGGGGCCGCTTCGGCGCCATGATGTGGACCCCGGTCCTCAACAACGTGGTCGTCGTCTCCGTCTTCGCCCTGTTCCTCGTGGTCGGCGACGGCGGCGCCCTCACCCCCGGGGAGACCGCCCTGCTCGGCTGGGGCACCACCGCCGGCATCGTGCTCCAGGCGCTCGCCCTCGTGCCCTCGCTGCGCGCCGCCCGCTTCCGCTGGCGGCCCCGCTTCGACTGGCGCGGCAGCGGCCTCGCCACCCCGCTGCGCTCGGCCGGCTGGCTGGTCCTGCTCGTCCTCACCAACCAGGGCGCGTACTGGGTGACCACCCTGCTCGCGACCTCCGCGGGCGGCACCGTCAGCGGCGGCGGCCTCGCCGCGTACAACAACGCCTATCTGCTGTGGTCCGTCCCGCACGGCATCATCACGGTCTCCCTCGTCACCGCGCTGCTGCCGCGGATGAGCGCCGCCGCCGCCGACGGCGACCTCGCGGGGGTCCGCCGGGACGTCTCGTACGCCCTGCGGACCAGTCAGGCCGCCGTCGTCCCCGCGGCCTGCGCCCTCCTCGCGCTCGCCGTCCCGCTGATGACGGTCGTCTTCCGGTACGGGGCGACCAGCGGCGACGACATCCGCGCGATGTCGTGGATCCTGATGGCCTTCGCGCCCGGCCTCGTCGCCCTCTCCGGTCAGTACGTGTGCAACCGCGCCTTCTACGCGCTGCGGGACACCCGTACCCCGTTCCTCCTCAACCTGGTGATCGCCGGGCTCAACGCGGGGCTGTCGTTCGCCGCCCACCTCTACCTGCCCACCCGGTGGGCCGTCGCCGGCATGGCCGCCGGGTACACGCTCGCGCTCTGGGCGGGCTGGGGCCTCACGGCGTACGTGCTGAGGAAGCGGCTCACGGGGAGCGGCCCGAACACCCCGGCCACCGGGGACGCGGACGGTCCGGCCTCCGGCGGTTCCGCCCCCGCGCTCGCACGGCTGCTGTTCGCCGCCGTGCCCGCCGCCGGATACGGCCTCCTCATCACCGACCTCACCGGCCCGGCCGGGGCCGTACCCTCCGGGGTCGCCGGAGCGCTGACCGTCCTCACCGTCTTCGCCGTCCTCGCCCGTCCCCTCCGGCTCACCGAGGTCCAGGCCCTCATCGGGGCCGGGAGCGGCCGGCTGCGCGGCCTCGCCCACCGCACCTGATCCCCCCTCCGACAGGAGGGACCCTTCGACCTTGGATACTTCACAGATGCCCCGCGTGCTCCTGATAGAAGACGACCCCTCCGTCCGCGAAGGCGTCGAGCTCGGGCTCCGGCGCCGCGGGCACGAGGTGCGCACCGCCGCCACCGGGGAGGCCGGGCTCGACGCGCTCGCGGAGTTCCGGCCGGATCTGCTGCTGCTCGACCTCATGCTGCCCGGCATCAACGGCGTCCAGGTCTGCCGCCGGGTCCGCGAGAGCAGCCAGCTGCCGATCATCATGCTGACCGCCCGCGGGGACGACTTCGACGTCGTCATCGGCCTGGAGGCCGGCGCCGACGACTACATCGTCAAGCCCGCCCGTACCGAGGTCATCGAGGCGCGGATACGGGCCGTGCTGCGCCGCATCGAGGAGCCGGCAGGCGGCCGCGCCGCCGTCGAGTTCCACGGGGAACTGGCCATCGACCGGGCCGGTCTCACCGTCGCCAAGGCGGGCGAGCGGATCGCCCTCGCCCCGTCCGAGCTGAAGCTGCTGCTCCATCTCACGGCCGCGCCCGAGCAGGTCTTCAGCCGTCAGCAGCTCCTCGAACACGTCTGGGAGCACAGCTACCACGGGGACGCCCGGCTGGTCGACGCCTGCGTCCGCCGGCTGCGGAACAAGATCGAGGACACCCCGGGCGACCCCCGCTACATCCAGACCCTGCGCGGCTTCGGCTACCGCTTCGGTCCGCTGGGTCCGCAGTGAAGGCCTGCGTCACCCCGGACGAGGACACCGGGCACGAGGGGCCCGGCGGCCACGACGGACACGGGGGGAAGGGGCGCGGGCGCGCGTCCCGACGCGAGGGCCGGAGCCCGCGGCTGCGGCCGCACCCCTTCGGGCTCCGCACCCGGCTCGTCCTCGCGTTCCTGCTCGTCGCCGCCGTCGGCTGCGGCACCACCGCCGCGCTCACCTACCGGGCCGCCCGCAACGCCATCCTGGAACAGACCCAGGACACCGCCGTCTCCGCCTTCCGCGAGCAGATCGACTCCCTCGGCACCGAACTGCCCGTGAACGCGGACACCCTGCGGAGCTCGCTCATGCTGGTCGCCGGCCAGGGCAAGCCCCGCGCCTGGCGCGTCTACGCCGAGTACGGCACCCTCCGCGTGTCCTCCACCGACCGGCCCACCTCCTCCGTCATCACGCCGGAGCTGCGGGCCCGCGCCGCCGACGACAAGGCAATCCCGCACGGCAGCTTCCAGCGGGTGGTCAAGAACGGCACCCCGTACCTCACGATCGCCGTTCCCGCCGTCTTCCTGGCCCGCTCGGCCGACGGCCCTCCCCAGCGCACCGGTCTCGTGTTCTACGCCGTCATGGAACTCGCCGAGGAGGAGGCCAACATCGAGGCGATGGTCACGGCCGCCCGTGACGGCGCCCTGCCCGCGCTCGCCGTCGCCCTGATCCCCGCCCTGATCGCCGCGCGCGGCGTGCTCCGGCCCGTACGGGAGCTCCGCCACGCGGCCCACAGCATGGGCCGCGGCCGGCTCGACACCCGTATCCACGCCAAGGGCAGCGACGAACTCGCCGATCTCGCGCGGACGTTCAACGAGTCCGCCGCCGAGCTGGAACGTTCCGTCGCGGAACTCCGCAACGCCGAGGCCCGGGCCCGCCGCTTCGCCTCCGACGTGTCGCACGAACTCCGCACCCCGCTCGCCGGGATGCTCGCCGTCACGGAGGTCCTCGACGAGGACGCCGGGAGCCTCGACAGCGACACCGCCCGCGCCGTCCGCCTGATCAGCGCCGAAACCGGGAAGCTCGCCGTGCTCGTCGAAGACCTCATGGAGATCTCCCGCTTCGACGCCCGCGCCGCCGAGCTGCACACCGACGAGGTCGACGCCGCCGACTGCGTCCGCAAGACCCTCCAGCACCGGTACTGGACCGATCCCGTGCAGCTCGTCCCGTACCTCACGGAGGGGATCAGGGCCCGGCTCGACCCGCGCCGCTTCGACGTCGTCGTCGCCAACCTCGTCGGGAACGCCCTGCGGCACGGCGGGGCGCCGGTGACGGTCCGGCTGTGGGCCGAGGGGGACCAGCTGGTGACGGAGGTCGCCGACCGGGGTCCCGGCATCCACCCGGACGTCCTGCCGCACGTGTTCGACCGCTTCTACAAGGCGGACCAGGCCCGCACCCGCTCGGCGGGCAGCGGTCTCGGCCTCGCGATCACCCTGGAGAACGTACGGCTCCACGGAGGCACGGTCACGGCCGCCAACGACCCCGAGGGCGGGGCGGTCTTCACGGTACGGATGCCGCTGTGAACAGCCGGGGGCCCGCTGCCGGACACCGCCACCGGGCGGGAGGGGCCGCGAAGCGCCGCGGAGCGGCCGCCGTCGCTCTGCTCGCCCTGCTGTCGCCCCCCGCGCTGGCCGGCTGCGGCATACAGAAGACCGACGTCGTCGAGGCGGGCGGGGCCGCGACGCTCCACGTCGGGCCGCCGACCCTCGGGGAACGGATCGTGCTCTACTTCGTCGGCCCCGACGGCCGGTCGATGCCGGTGGCCCGCGACATCAGCCCGCCGTTCCCCGAGATCACCTCCTCGTCGGAGGGCTCGGGGGAACACGTCCCTTCCGACGTCTTCGGCCCCGACTACGAGATATCCCGCGATGACCTGGTCCGCGGCGGGATCGTCACCGACAAGATCCTCGCCATGCTCGCCGCGGGCCCGCGGGAGAACGAGAGGGCGGTGGGCATCACCACCGTCCTGCCCGAGGCGAAGGGGAAGACCCCGACCGTGCTGCAGGCCTCGAAGGGGAACGCCGCGCCGGGGAACCCCGGGCGGCGCATCGTCTGGGTCCGGACGCCGTTCCCCGTCAAGAAGCTGTCGGAGGCGGGCGTCCGCCAGCTGGTCTGCACGACCGCCTACGCGGAGGACCCGGACGGCCTGGTCGAGGTGTCGCTCAGCGGCCCGGACGGAATCCTGCCCACCGCCCGCTGCGACGGATAGCCGCGTCCTCGGCCGGCAGTCGCTCAGGCCGTCCGCAGGTCGGCGAGGACCGCGTCGGTGAACGGCGGCCAGGCCTCGACCGCCCACGCCCCGAAGGGCCGGTCGGTCAGCGCCACGCACGCGGCACGCGCGTCCGGGTCGATCCACAGGAACGTGCCGGACTGCCCGAAGTGCCCGAAGGTACGCGGCGAGGACGTGGCGCCCGTCCAGTGCGGGGACTTGCCGTCACGGATCTCGAAGCCGAGGCCCCAGTCGTTGGGCCGCTGGTGGCCGTAACCGGGCAGGATGCCGGTCAGACCGGGGTACGCGACGCTCATCGTGTCCAGGACCGTGCGCGGGTCGAGCAGCCGCGGCGCCTGCACCTCGGCGGCGAACCGCACCAGGTCGTCCACGGTCGACACGCCGTCCTTCGCGGGCGAGCCCTCGAGGGTCGTCGACGCCATGCCCAACGGCTCCAGGACCGCCTGGTGCAGGTACTCGGCGAACGGGATGTCGGTCGCCTTGGCGAGGTGGTCGCCGAGCGCCTCGAAGCCGCTGTTGGAGTAGATCCGGCGGGTGCCCGGCGCGGCCATGACCCGGTTCTCGTCGAACGCGAGCCCCGAGGTGTGGGCGAGGAGATGACGCACGGTCGCGCCCTCGGGCCCGGCCGGCTCGTCGAGGTCGACCGCCCCCTCCTCGTACGCGACGAGGACGGCGTACGCCGCGAGCGGCTTGGTGACGGAGGCGAGGGGGAAGCGCTGCCCGGTGGGGCCGTACGACCCGGCCAGGGTGCCGTCCGCGCGGACCACGGCGGCCGCCGCGGTGGGGACGGGCCAGTTCTCGATCGACGCCAGGCTCGGCACGCTGCTCTGCATGGGGCCGAGCCTACTTGCTTGGAGTGCACTCCAACGTTTTAGCGTGGGGGTCATGAGCGTGATGGCGAGCACGGGCACGACCGCAGGCACGAGTACGAGCACAGGCACGAGCGACACCCGGATCCCCCGGGCGCACTACACGATCAGCGAGGTCGCGGCCCTGACCGGGCTGTCGGCCCACACGCTGCGCTGGTACGAGCGGATCGGACTCATGTCGCACGTGGACCGCTCGCACACCGGCCAGCGCCGATTCACCGAGCGGGACCTGGGCTGGCTCGCCTTCGTCGGCAAGCTGCGGCTGACCGGGATGCCGGTCGCCGACATGGTCCGGTACGCGGAGCTCGTCCGCCAGGGAGACCACACCCGCGACGAACGCCGGGAACTCCTGGAGACCACCAGGCGTGACGTGCTCTCCCGGATCACCGAACTCCAGGACACGCTCGCCGTGCTCGACATCAAGATCGGCCATTACGCGACCCCATGCGGAGGAACGACTTCATGACCGACGTGACCAGGATCGACACCGTACGGCTCGGCGGCCAGGACGGACCCGCGATCGGCGTCCAGGGCTTCGGCGCCATGGGCATCAGCGAGTTCTACGGCGACACCGACGAGGCCGCCGCCCGCGACACCCTCGACGCGGCCCTGGAGGCCGGCGTCACCCTGATCGACACCGCCGACGCCTACGGAAGCGGCGCCAACGAGCGGTTCCTCGCCCCGTTCCTCGCCGCCCACCGCGACGAGGTCACCCTCGCCACCAAGTTCGCCCTGGAGCGGCGCGCCGACGACCCCTCCTACCGGGGGATCCGCAACGACCCCGCGTACATCAGGGCCGCCGTCGAGGGCAGCCTGAGCCGCCTCGGCATCGAGACCATCGACCTCTACTACATGCACCGCCGCGACCCGGAGGTCCCGCTCGCCGAGTCCGTCGGCACGATGGCCGAACTCGTCCGGGAGGGCAAGGTCAAGCACCTCGGCCTCAGCGAGGTCACCGGGCCCGAACTGCGCGAGGCCCACGCCGTCCACCCCATCGCCGCCCTCCAGTCGGAGTGGTCGCTCTTCTCCCGGGACGTGGAGCGCAGCGCCGTCGGCACCGCCGCCGAACTCGGCGTCACCGTCGTGCCGTACTCGCCGCTCGGCCGCGGCTTCCTCACCGGATCGTTCGCCGACGCCGCCAAGGACCTGGCGGGCGGCGACTTCCGCCGGCACCAGCCCCGGTTCACCGGCGAGAACGCGGAGCGCAACGCCGCCCTGCTCGACCCGGTCCGCGAGATCGCCGCCGCGCACGGCGCGACCCCGGCGCAGATCGCCCTCGCCTGGGTGCAGCAGCGGGCCTCCGTGCACGGACTGACGGTCGTCCCGATCCCCGGCACCCGCAAGCGCTCCCGCCTGCAGGAGAACGCCGCCGCCACCCGGATCACCCTCACCGCGGACGAACTCGCCGCACTCGAACCCATCGCCGGTCTGGTGGCGGGCGACCGCTACCAGGACATGCGCTTCACGGCCGTGAGCCGGGAGGCCTGACGCGCCCCGCGCCGCGACGCCCCTCACGCGAGCCCCAGGGCGAAGACCGCGAATCCCGCCGCGAGCAGCCCCGCGAGGATGCGCCGGCCCGGGCCGGTCCCGGCCCACGGCGACTCGAACCCCCGCGCGTACCGCCCGATCAGGACGAGCAGTCCGGCGAAGACCGGCATCCACGCCAGCCGGGCCAGGATCCAGCCGGCCGAGTCCGGTGCGCCGACCAGACCCGGGACCTCCCCGAGGTACGAGGCGGGGATCGCCGCGGTGAGCATCGCCGTCTGGTGCCAGCACAGGATCGTCATCGCCGACAGGTTGACGACCACGACCGGCGCCCACAGCGCGGGCCGCTTCAGGAGCCTGCCGAGCCGGTCCCTGAGCAGGATCGCGGCGCCGCTCTGCGTGGCCGCGAGGGCGAGGACGAGCAGCGACGGCGGGTGGGAGTTGGTGCGGGTCTCGCCGGGGACGCCGACCATGGAGGCCGGGTAGCCGAAGACCAGCAGGAGGGCGGCGAAGAGCGCGGCCCCGCCGACCAGCAGCCACCGGGCGTGCCGCCGGGTGACCCGGCCCTCGCCCCAGGAGACGCCGAGCTGATACGCGAAGAGCCAGCCGGGCAGGATGTTGAGGAGGCTGAGCCAGGACGGTACGGCGTCGGCGTACGGGCCGTACCGCAGGAAGTCGACGACGGCCACCGAGGCGAGCAGCGGCGCCGCGGCCCACACCCCGACGCGGCGGGCCGCCCGGACGCACAGCGGGGTGAGCGCGGTGACCACCGTGTACACCCCGACGAACCACAGCGGCTGGATCACCAGCGTGGACGCGGTCCGCAGGGTGTCCACCGGCACGTCGAACCCGTAGTGCAGCACGGGCATGAGCGCCGCCCAGACGGCGGTGACACCGAGGACCGGGCGGCCGAGCCGCGCGAGCCGGCCACCGAGCCACGCGCGCGTGGAGCCCTTCCTGCGCCGGTACGACAGGACGGAGGCGTAACCGCCGACCAGGAAGAAGATCCCCAGCATCTGCAGGACCCAGCTGACCGGCGCGAGCCCCGCGAACGTACCCAGCGGGCTGGCGTTGTGGATGGCCCCGTCGGAGGAGAGCGTGAAGCCGCCCAGCAGCCAGTGCCCGATGGGCACGGCCAGCAGGGCCAGGGCGCGCAGCCCGTCGATCGCCCGGTCGCGGTGGGCCGGGGTGCCCGACTCGATCTTCCGGACGGTCGCCGTCAGCGTACTCATCGGACGCCTCCCTCGGCGATCGCGGCGAACGTACGGAGGGAGGAGGTGCCCGGCGCGAAGTAGCCGCCGTGGCCGGTCGCGTCGTCGGCCGCGATCCGGCGCGCCCCGAAGGCCGGGTCGGCGGGGTCGGCGCCGTGGCCGAGGTCCCCGACCTCCACGTTCGGGATCCGGTCGATCCAGTCGGTCGGATCCTTCGCCGCCCAGACGCGGGCGGAGGTGCCGAGCTCGTCCACGTTTTCGGCGCGCATCCCGGGGGAGCCGAAGACCACCAGGTCCTTGGCCTTCAGGTCGCGGGCGGCGAGGCCGCAGACCACGGAGCCGTAGCTGTGGCAGAACAGGGACGGCTCGGGCGCCCCGACCGCCGCGAGGCCGTGCACGAAGCGGGTGAGCCGGTCCGCCCCGGCCTCGGCGAGCCGGCCGGTGGCCGCGTCCAGACCGACGCCGACCGGGGTGGTGTACCCGGCCCAGGCGACGACCGCCGTGTCCCCGCCGGCGGTCTGCCGCAGTGAGGCCGCCATGTCGGTGAGCGGTCGCACGTGGCCCGCGTCGATGTCCGAGCCGGGCACGATCACCGCGACGTGCTCGGCCCGCGCCAGATCCCCGTACACCAGCGCCACCTGACCCCGGCCGCGCGTGTCGTGTGCGAGGACCCGCGCCCCGCCGAACGCCCCTTGCGTGGTGCGGGCGTTGGCCTCGTACCGCAGTTCCAGCGGCGCCCCGTCGAGGTTCCCGACGACCGACGGATGCGTCCGGGCCAGCTCCCGCTGCCGTACGGGGCTCAGGACGGCGAAGAACCGCGCCACCTCCGCCGGGTCCATCCGCTCCGGGTCCGGCAGTCCGGCGGCCCGCCACTCCGCCGTCCCGACCGGCGCCCCGGTGACGGCCTCCTGGCTGTCCCCCGACGCCCAGCCGGCCGTCCCGCCGACCACGGCGGTCACCAGGGCCGCGGTGATCAGGGTCCTCGAAATACGGCGCATGGGGTCGCCCTCCCTCTCCGGTACTCGCTCGTTCGCTGGCGAGAGGAAGGTAGGAAGACGACGGGTGACGGCACGTCACACCGGGGAGCCAACTCCCGGTTGATACCGGGGTAGGGGGTGGAGGAGCAGGCAACACCAGGTGGGGGGTGGGGTTTTCCCCCGGGGGACAGCTACCGGGGCGTCAGGACGCGCCAGGAGTCACGAGCCCCGACTCGTACGCGAAGACCACCGCCTGCGCCCGGTCGCGCAGGTCCAGCTTGGCCAGGACCCGGCCGATGTGGGTCTTCACCGTCTGCTCGGCGAGGACGAGCCGGTCCGCGATCTCCTGGTTGGACAGGCCCCGGGCGATGAGTTCGAGGACCTCGGTCTCGCGCGGGGTGAGCCCGTTCAGCCGCAGCGCCGTGGTGTCCTTGCGCGGCGCGGGCCGGGAGGCGGCGAAGTCGGCGATGAGCCGGCGGGTCACGGACGGGGCGAGCAGGGCCTCGCCCGCCGCCACCACCCGTACCGCCGCGATCAGGTCCGCCGGCGGCGCGTCCTTCAGGAGGAAGCCGGACGCGCCGGCGCGCAGCGCCTCGTACACGTAGTCGTCCACGTCGAAGGTGGTCAGCATGAGGACCTTCGGCCGGTGGGTGACCCCGGTCGGCGGGTGGAGGATCTCCCGGGCGGCTGCCAGGCCGTCCAGCTCCGGCATCCGGACGTCCATGAGGACCACGTCCGGGTGCGTCGAGCGCGCCACGTCGATGCCCTGCCGCCCGTCCGGGGCCTCGCCCACGACGTCGATGTCGGGCTGTGCGGCGAGCAGCGCGGCGAATCCGGCCCGCACCATGGCCTGGTCGTCGACGATGATCACGCGGATGGTCACTCGGAGTCCTTGGCGGTCGAGGGCGGGGTCGAGGTCGGGGGTGAGGGGGAGGCCGGGGGCGTGGCCGGCGCCGGGTCCAGGGCCGGGTTCCGGGCCGGGGACGTCGCCACGGCGGGGGCCGGGTCCGTTTCCGGGGTCAGCGGCAGCCGCGCGGCGACCCGGAAGCCGCCGTCCGGCAGCGGCCCGGTGTCGAGCGAGCCGCCCGTCAACCGTACGCGTTCCCGCATGCCGACGAGTCCGTGCCCGGTGCCGGACGCGCCGCGTTCCACCGCGGAACCCGCCTCCGTCGAGGGCCCGTTGACGACGAGGACCGTCAGCGATCCGCCGTCCGCCCGGATCGACACCCGGGTCGACGCGCCCGGTGCGTGCCGCACGATGTTGGCGAGGGCCTCCTGGACGATCCGGTACGCCGACAGGTCCACCGCCTGCGGTACGTCACCGAGGTCGGCGGCGAGCCGCAGCTCGGCCGGCACCCCGGCCCGTACGGTCGCCTCGACGAGCTGCTGGACCCGGTCGAGGCCCGGCTGCGGGGCCCGCTCGCCCTCGCTGCCGTCACTGCGCAGCACGGACAGCAGCCGTCGCATTTCGGCCAGTGACTCGCGCGCGCTCGACGCGATCGAGGTGAACTCCTCACGCGCCGCGTCCGGGAGGTCCGGGATGCGGTACGGGGCGGAGTCGGCCTGCACGGTGATCACCGACATGTGGTGCGCCACCACGTCGTGCAGCTCGCGCGCGATCCTGGCCCGCTCCTCCAGGAGCGTCCGGCGGGCCCGCTCGGCCTCGCTGATGGTCTCCTGCTCGACGAGCCGCCGCTGGGCGTCGCCCCGCGCGCGTACCGCCGAGGTGAGCAGGAGCAGCACCCCGCTGAGGACGACGAGCAGGGTGTGGAGGCTGGTGTACCCGGCCGGCCGGAAGACCTCCAGGACGTACCCGGCCACGCCGGTCGCCAGCCACACCCCGAACAGCGCCCGGCGGGACTCGCGCAGGCCCAGCGCGATCATCAGCGCGCAGTAGCCGACGACGATCGGCGGGGTCCAGGGCCAGAGCTCGGCGCGCGGTCCGTCGGCGGCGAGCAGCGCGACCGCACCGAGCACATCGGCGGCGAAGATGATCCACCAGGCCTGGAGCGGACGGGCGACGGCGAGCAGCAGCGGCGCGGTCTGGGCGGTGCCGATGGCCCCGGCCAGCGCGCCGTTGACGCCGTAGTCCCCGGCGAGGAGGTGGATCGTGGTGGGGAGCAGCGAGGCGACGAACGCGAGGGCGACGGCGTACGGCAGCAGGCGCACCCACCGCGAGGCTGCGTCGGCGAGGAGGGGCGCGCCGGGCGTGGTGGGCGTGGTGAGCGCGGTCCCGAGCCCCTGGAACATCTCGCGTGTCCGGGTGCTGAGCTGCCGCAGGGTGGGGGTGGGCGGCTCGTGCCGCGGTTCGGTAGCCATGACCAGCTCAGGGTAGGCAGCGGGCCCGGCCCCCGACGTCATACCGGGGACCGGGCTCTGTCCTGATACCGGGGTATGACACCGGGGGTCCGCGACGCGCGCGGGGGTCTGCCGTACGCGTGGTGTGCGCGGTGCTCGCAGGGCCCGTGGTGCGTGTGGTGCTTGCAGTGCCTGCGGTGCGTGTCGTGTGTCACCGGAGCCGGGGGATCACAGCTCCGCGAGGAGTTCCGCCTTCTTCGCGGAGAACTCCTCGTCCGTCACCAGTCCCGCCTGGTGCAGTTCACCCAGGTGCCGAATCCTTTCAGCGACGGCCCCGGGAGCGGCGGCCGTGCGGGCCGGGACGCGGTCCGAGGTCCTGATCGCCGCGAGGACCGCCGCCGCGAAGGGGAGGGACAGGTGCACCGGCCCGTATCCGAGGCCGAACACGACGGAGGCGGGGTCACGGTCCGGCTGGGGCGCGCGGGGTTCGCCGCCCCGGGGAACCAGCCGCAGATGCCCGTCCAGGACGTCCGGCGAGCGCCATTCGACCCCGCAGAGATCCCGCACGTGGAAGAACTGGTCACCCGCCTTCCACTTCTCGGAGGACGCTCCCGTCCAGGACCAGCGGAACGAGACCTCCGACTGCCCGTCGAAGCTCGCCTTGCCGTCGTACGCCTTGAAGGACTGCGGCCCCTGCGGCGGTGCCACGAGGAAACGGTCGGCGGGCGTCACGTCGCCCCCGTCCGAGGGGTCGTCGGCGTACGCCCACCCCGCCGTCCCGGGCCCGATCACGGCCCGCAGCTCGTCCCGGTAGTACTCGGCGAGCGTCTCCCGGTCCGCCGGCAGCACCAGGCGGTACGGGTCGCAGTTCTCCGGGAGTTGCCCCGCGGCCGCCTCCATCAGCGGATCGGCGCCCGGTCTCGGCACGGCGTGCAGCACGACGGTGCCCCGCTTGCCGGGCGCGAGCGTCACGGACGCCAGCGCCTCGTGCGGTACACGTCTTTCGCGCAGCACGCCGAAGAGCCTCGGCGCACGGTTCCCCCGGTCGAAGCGGATGACGAGGGCGTCACTCTCGAACTCCCAGGTGGCATGAATTCCGGCCAGCACATCACCCATACGCCTCATCGTAAGCGGCGCGTGCCCGTGCGTCGCCCCCGTGAAAGGTCCCGAAATTACGTGATCTACGCGCGTCAGGGCCCTTCCGTGCCGGATATTCCCCCGTGGCAAGCGCTGTCGGCACGTGCGCAGACCAGCTCTCCGTAAGAGCCGACCCCTATCGCGGCGAAGTTGCCGAGGCTCTCGGTGCCGGGCTCGAAATAGCCGCTGTGGCCGATGGCGCCGCGGGCCGAGAGCAGCCGGGCGCCGAACTCCGGGGCCACCGGATCGGCTCCGTGCCCGACCCCGCCGACCTCCAGGTGCGGCACGTCCGCGATCCAGTCGTCGGCGTCCCGCATGGCCCACACGCGCGCGGGGGTACGGAGTTCCGTCGCCCGCTCGACCCGCATCCCGGGGCTTCCGGCCACGGCCACGTCCGTCACCCGGGCGGGCAGCCGGGGCGCGGCGACCCCGCAGAGCACGGAGCCGTAGCTGTGGCAGAACAGCGCCACGCGCGCGTCGCCGGGCAGTGCCTCGGTCAGCCGGACGAGCCGCGCGGCGCCTCCCTCCGCGAGGCGGCCGGTCATGGCGTCGATGCCGACCCCGACGGGCGCGGTGTAGTCGGCCCAGGCGATCACGGCCACCCTGGTGCCGGGGGAGGCCTGTCGCTCGGCCCGGTAGAGGGCCTGCGCCATGCCGGCGGGAGCCCCGTACCGGCGGTGGGTCTTCTGGAACGTGAGGAGGTTGGTGTCGACGCCGGGCACGATCACCGAGACGCGCCGGGCCCGCGCCAGGTCCCCGAGGACCTCGGCCGTCCGCCCCGTACCGGTCGGGTCGAAGGCGAGGATCTGCCGGCCGGGCCGCATCAGCGAGACGAAGCGGTCGAGGCGGCGCTGCGCCTCGTGCCGTCCCTCGGCGGAGAGCCGGGCGTCGTGGACCCTGTCCCGTTCGGCGGTGAGCGCGCGGCCGAGGGTGACCCGGTTGGCGCGGTAGCGCAGGGCGACCGGGGCGCCGTCGAGATTGCCGACGACGAGTGGATGCCGTTCGGCGAGCCCGGCCGCGCGCGCGGGGCCGAGCCGGGCGAAGAACGCGGCTATGCCGTCGGCGGCGGTGTTCGGTCCGGGCAGGGGGCGGTGGTCGATCCGGTCGCGCGCCCAGGCGGAGAGCGCGGCCTCGCGGGACGGACCGGGCACCGGACGGTGCTTGATCGTCGTCCAGCCCGTGGTCGTGAGCAGCACGAACACGACGGCGAGCGCGAGCAGGGCGCGCAGGACGACGAGCGTGGGGGAGTCGGCTTCGACGGGGGTCACGGGCGGCCACCCTACGGGTCGTGGGTGAACGACCCGGCTTCCCCGGACGGCCCGGCGCTACGCCTGGTCGCGCCAGCGGGGTGCGAGGGCCGGTGCCAGATGGTCCAGATACCGCTCGGTGAGGGCCCGGATGGCCTCCAGGCTCTGGTCCGTACCCCGGCCCCACATCTGTCCTGTTACACGCATCACACCGCTGAAGGCCGCCACCGCGATCCGCGGGCGCGGGTCCGCGTCGACGTCGAGGCCCTCCCGTTCGGCGATGATCCCGGCGAGGGTCTCCTCCATCTCGGTGGAGCGGCGCAGATGGACGGCGAGCAGCGCGGGCGTCGACTCGATCATCTGGAAGGTGCGCAGGTACAGCTCCAGCGGCACCACCTCGGTGATGGCGTCGCCGATGGTGTCCCAGCCGGAGAGCACGGCGTTGCGCAGCGCGTCGAAGGGTCCCTCGCCGGGGGGCCGCCGCCGGAGCGCCTCGACGAAGCGCTCCTCCACCATCTGCTGGACGGCGAAGGCGACCTCCTCCTTGGAGGAGAAGTAGCGGAAGAAGGTGCGCTGGGAGACCTCGACGGTGTCGACGATCTCGTCGACGGTCGTCCGCTCGTAGCCGTGCGCGGTGAAGAGCTCGAGGGCCACCTTGATCAGCGCCTCGCGCGTACGTTGCTTCTTCCGCTCGCGCAGACCGGGCAAGGTCACGTCAGGGTCCTCTTTTCCCGCATTTCGTCCAGCTCAGCGTACCTGTGAGCTACGTGACAGTTACCGGCGCGTGAATCGCTTTGTCAATTGTCAGTCACTGTCACTAGCCTCGTTCGCATGACTAGTCAGACCACCGTGGAAAAGGCCCCGCAGGGTCAGGGGGACGCCCGGGAACCCGCACCGGCCCCGGCGAAGGGACTGCGTGGCCATCCGTGGTTGACGCTGTTCGGCGTCGCGGTCGGCGTGATGATGGTCGCGCTCGACGGCACGATCGTCGCCATCGCCAACCCCGCCATCAAGACCGACCTCGGCGCCTCCCTCGCCCAGGTCCAGTGGATCACCAACGGCTATCTGCTCGCGCTGGCCGTCGCCCTGATCACCGCCGGCAAGCTCGGTGACCGCTTCGGCCACCGGCAGACCTTCCTCATCGGCATCGCCGGCTTCGCCCTCGCCTCCGGCGCCATCGGCCTCTCCGACTCCATCGGGGCCGTGATCGCCTTCCGCATCCTCCAGGGCCTCTTCGGGGCCCTGCTCATGCCGGCCGCGCTCGGCCTGCTGCGCGCGACCTTCCCCGCCGAGAAGCTGAACATGGCCATCGGCATCTGGGGCATGGTCATCGGCGCGTCCACCGCGGGCGGCCCGATCGTCGGCGGCCTGCTCGTCGAGCACGTCAGCTGGCAGTCCGTCTTCTTCATCAACGTGCCGGTCGGCATCGTCGCGCTCGTCCTCGGCCTGGTCATCCTCAAGGACCACCGCGCGGAGAACGCGCCGCGCTCCTTCGACGTCCTCGGCATCCTGCTGCTCTCCGGCGCCATGGCCTCCCTCGTCTGGAGCCTCATCAAGGCCGGCGAGTCCTGGGGCTGGTCGAGCGGCAAGACCTGGGGCGGTCTGCTCGGCGCGGTGCTGCTCTTCGCGGTCTTCGCCTTCTGGGAGACCAAGGTCAAGGAGCCGCTCATCCCGCTGGCCATGTTCCGTTCCGTGCCGCTCTCGGCCGGTGTGGTGCTGATGGTCCTGATGGCCTTCGCCTTCATGGGCGGCCTGTTCTTCGTGACCTTCTACCTCCAGGGTGTGAAGGGCCTCAGCCCGGTCGACAGCGGTCTGCACCTGCTGCCGCTGACCGCGATGATGATCGTCTCCTCGCCGCTCGCGGGCGCGCTGATCACCAGGTTCGGCCCGCGGGTCCCGCTGGTCGGCGGCATGGTCTGCACGGCCGTCGCGATGTTCGGCATGATCACGCTCTCCGCCGGCACCGGCACCTTCGTCATGTCCCTCTGGTTCGCCCTGCTCGGCCTCGGGCTCGCCCCCGTCATGGTCGGTGCGACCGAGGTCATCGTCGGCAACGCGCCGCTGGAGCTCTCCGGCGTGGCCGGCGGTCTCCAGCAGGCCGCCATGCAGGTCGGTGGCGCGCTCGGTACGGCGGTGCTCGGCGCCGTCATGTCCTCCAAGGTCGCCGGGGCCTTCGAGGGCAACTGGAAGGACGCCGGCATCCCGGCCCCGGTCAACCCGCAGCTCGAGCAGGCCGCCGAGTTCGGCATGGCCCCGCCGGAGCTGGCGCAGGCGCCGGGGATGACCCCCGATCTCCTCCAGCAGATCACCGGCGTCATCCACGACACCTTCCTCGACGGCATGGGCCTGGCCTTCACCGTCGCCGGTGTCGTCGCCGTCGTCGCGGCCCTCGTCGCCACGCTCACCAAGCGCGGCGAGAACGCGGAGGCGGGCGGCATGGGCGGTCACATCTGACGTCGGCGGGCTTCCCGTCCGCGGGCTTCCCGTCCGTGGGGGCCTGCCCGCAGGGGCCTGTCCGCCTGTCCGCAGGGTTCCCGTAGGGGGCCGTCACCCGTTCGCGTGAACGGGGGCGGCCCCTCTTCCGTCTGCGGGTGACCTCCGCCATGCTTTTGATTACAGAGAGTCACCAAACGGGGGTTCATCAGCATGTACGTGTATACGAAGACCGCACTGGCCGTCGCGGCCGTCCTGACCGCCTTCCTCGCCGTCCCGGCGGCGGCCGCGCCGTCCGGGACCGCTCTGGGGGCCTGCGGGCCGGGGCGGCTCTGTCTCTGGCCCAAGCCCGACTTCAAGGGCAGGGCGCAGAGCCACGAGCTCGCGACGACCGACATCGAGAGCTGCATCGCGCTGCCGCCGGGCACCTCGGCCCAGTCCCTCGCCAACCGCACGGGACGGCCGGTCACCACGTACCAGTCCGCCGAGTGCGCGGAGGCGGGGGAGTTCGAGACCTACCCGGGGCGCGGGACCTGGGTGCCGCAGACGCCCTACGAGGTCAGAGCGTTCAAGATCTGGGAGCGGTAGGCGCCGGGACGTCCCGGGGCTCCGGTCCGGGAGCCCCGGCCGGAGCCGACAGCCGGGCGACCTCCGCGCGCAGTTCGCGGACCTCCAGGGTCAGAGCCTCCAACAGCTCGGTCTGGCGGCGCTCCACCGCGTCGTCGCGGTCGAAGCGGGAGATGAACCAGGCCGCGATGTTCGCGGTGACGACACCGAGCAGGGCGATGCCCGAGAGCATCAGGCCCACCGCGAGGACCCGCCCGAGACCCGTGGTGGGGGCGTGGTCGCCGTAGCCGACCGTGGTCATCGTGGTGAACGACCACCAGACCGCGTCCCCGAGTGTCTTGATGTTGCCGTGGGGGGCGTCCCGCTCGACGTGCAGCACGGCCAGCGAGCCGAACATCATCAGTCCGACGACCGCGCCCGCCACATAGGTGGTGAGCGTTATCTGAGGAGCCATCCGGGCCCGCCGGCCCACCAGGAGGAGGGTGGAGACGACCCGCAGCAGCCGCAGCGGCTGCACCATCGGCAGCAGGACCGCGAGCAGATCGAGGGGGTGGGAGCGGACGAAGGCCCAGCGGGCCGGGGCGAGGACCAGCCGGACCAGATAGTCGAGGGCGAAGGCAGCCCAGACCGCCCACTCGACATGGGTGCACAGCCGGTGCACCCAGGGCGCGGCGTCGGGAGCCACGATCGGCACGGCGTAGGCGACGCCGAACGCCACAGCCAGCACGAGCAGCGGTGCCTGTGTGCGTTCTTCCCAGCGATCCCTCATGCGGGGAATCGTAGAGAACGCCGAAGGGCGGCGAGACCGAGGTCCCACCGCCCCTCACCAGGTGCGCTGTGCTACCGGAGAACCGCCCGAGGGTTACCGGATCAGGCGTCGCCGCCCGCGGCGCCCGGATCGGCGGCCGACACGTCGAGCAGCTGGTAGCGGTCCACCGCCTGCTTCAGGGCCGAGCGCTCGACCTTGCCCTCGCGGGCCAGCTCGGTCAGCACGGCCAGCACGATCGACGGGGCATCGATGTGGAAGTAGCGACGGGCCGCGCCGCGCGTGTCCGCGAAGCCGAAGCCGTCCGCGCCCAGCGAGCCGTACGGTCCCGGCACCCAGCGGGAGATCTGGTCCGGCACCGCCCTCATCCAGTCCGAGACCGCCACGAACGGACCCTCGGAGCCCTGGAGCTTCCGCGTCACGTACGGGACGCGCTGCTCCTCGTCCGGGTGGAGCAGATTGTGCTCCTCGACGGCCACGGCCTCGCGGCGCAGCTCGGTCCAGGAGGTCGCGGACCAGACGTCGGCCCGGACGTTCCACTCCTCGGCGAGGATTCGCTGCGCCTCGATCGCCCATGGCACGGCGACACCGGAGGCCATGATCTGCGCCGGGATGGTGCCCGCCTCGGCCGGCTTGAAGCGGTGGATGCCCTGGAGGATGCCCTCGACGTCCACGTCCGCCGGCTCGGCCGGGTGCTGGATCGGCTCGTTGTAGACGGTCAGGTAGTAGAAGACGTCCTCGGCCTCGGAGCCGTACATGCGGCGCAGACCGTCCTTGACGATGTGCGCGATCTCGAATCCGTACGCCGGGTCGTAGGCGATACAGGCCGGGTTGGTCGAGGCCAGCAGGTGGGAGTGGCCGTCCGCGTGCTGGAGGCCCTCGCCGGTCAGGGTCGTCCGGCCGGCGGTGGCGCCGAGCACGAAGCCGCGGGCCAGCTGGTCGGCCATCTGCCAGAACTGGTCGCCGGTCCGCTGGAAACCGAACATCGAGTAGAAGACGTACACCGGGATCAGCGGCTCGCCGTGCGTGGCGTACGCCGAACCGGCCGCGATCAGTGAGGCCGTGCAGCCGGCCTCGGAGATGCCGTCGTGCAGCATCTGGCCGGTCGGCGACTCCTTGTAGGCGAGCAGGAGTTCGCGGTCCACCGCCTCGTACTGCTGGCCCAGCGGGTTGTAGATCTTGGCGCTCGGGAAGAACGCGTCCATGCCGAACGTGCGGTACTCGTCGGGGGCGATCAGCACGAAGCGCTTGCCGATCTCCTTGTCCCGCATGAGGTCCTTCAGGATGCGGACGAAGGCCATCGTGGTGGCGATCGACTGCTGCCCCGAGCCCTTCCTGGCGGCCGCGTAGGTCTTGTCGTCGGGGAGGACCAGCGGCTTCGCCCGCACGACCCGGGTGGGGACGTACCCGCCCAGAGCCTTGCGGCGGTCGTGCATGTACTGGATCTCCTCGGAGTTCCGGCCCGGGTGGTAGTACGGCGGCAGGCCGTCCTCCAACTGCCGGTCGGTCACCGGGATGTGCAGCCGGTCGCGGAAGCGCTTCAGGTCGTCGACCGTCAGCTTCTTCATCTGGTGGGTCGCGTTGCGGCCCTCGAAGTTCGGGCCCAGCGTCCAGCCCTTGACGGTCTGGGCGAGGATCACCGTCGGCTGGCCGGCGTGCGCCTTCGCCGCCGCGTAGGCCGCGTAGATCTTCTTGTGGTCGTGACCGCCGCGGCCCAGGTGCAGCACCTGCTGGTCGCTCATGCCCTCGACCATCGCCCGCAGCCGGTGGTCGTCGCCGAAGAAGTGGTCGCGGATGTAGCCGCCGGTCTCCGTGGCGTACGTCTGGAACTGGCCGTCCGGGGTGGTGTTCAGCCTGTTGACCAGGATGCCGTCGCGGTCCTGCGCGAGCAGCGGGTCCCAGGAGCGGTCCCAGATCAGCTTGATGACGTTCCAGCCGTTGCCCCGGAAGATCGACTCCAGCTCCTGGATGATCTTGCCGTTGCCCCGGACCGGGCCGTCGAGGCGCTGGAGGTTGCAGTTGACGACGAAGGTGAGGTTGTCCAGGCCCTCACGTGCGGCGATGGACAACTGGCCGAGCGACTCGACCTCGTCCATCTCGCCGTCGCCGAGGAAGGCCCAGACGTGCGACGAGGAGGTGTCGGCGATCCCGCGCGCCTCCATGTACCGGTTCATCCGGGCCTGGTAGATCGCGCCGAGCGGGCCGAGGCCCATCGACACGGTGGGGAACTCCCAGAAGTCCGGCATCAGCCGCGGGTGCGGGTACGACGAGAGCCCGTTCGGGAACTTCGACCTCTCCTGGCGGAAGCCGTCGAGCTGAGTGTCGTTCAGCCGGTCCAGGAGGTACGCGCGGGCGTAGATGCCGGGGGAGGCGTGCCCCTGGAAGAAGATCTGGTCGCCGCCGTCGCCCTCGTCCTTGCCGCGGAAGAAGTGGTTGAAGCCGACGTCGTACAGCGAGGCCGAGGAGGCGAAGGTCGCGATGTGGCCGCCGACGCCGATCCCCGGACGCTGGGCGCGCGACACCATGACGGCCGCGTTCCACCGGGTGGCGTTGAGGACCTTGCGCTCGATCTCCTCGTTGCCGGGGAAGAAGGGCTCGTCCCTGGTCGCGATCGTGTTGACGTAGTCCGTGCTGCGCATCTCGGGCACGGCCACGCGCTTCTCGCGGGCCCGCTCGATCAGTCGGAGCATGAGGTAGCGGGCCCGTTCACGGCCCCGCTCGTCCACGGCCGCGTCGAGGGAGTCGAGCCATTCCTGGGTCTCTTCCGGGTCGAAATCCGGGACCTGGCTGGGAAGGCCGCCAATGATGATCGGGTTGCGATCGGATCCGGGAGCCACGCTCTTCCTTCGCTGTTCGGTGGTGCCCACGACGCCACGAAGTGGTCGGGATGTCCATCGTGTACCCCGTGTGCGCCAGACGTCACATTTACCGAGGGGTAACCCCCAGCGGTGTCCTCCACGTGTCTGGGTGCGGTCAAATCGCAACCTTACGCTCAACCTGCGCATGCGTTTCGTCCGGGCGTTCGGCAGACTGAAACCTCAGAAGTCCTCAAACCGGGATGAATCGTGTGTGCCTGATCACGGAGCGGGGTCCCCGCAGTGCCGGAAGTTGCGGCGAGACGGCCCCAAACGTCACCGTTTCGGCGGTCTCCACGGCCGGGTACTTGCGCGATCCACCCCGGCACGTGTGGACTACGGCCAGCGCCGCGCGCATACGTGCGGCCCAAGCATTTACCGAATGAGCAGGAGGCAAGCCGTGAGCGCGACCGCGGACCACGCGGAGGAGCGGACCAACCCGGCCGTCAGGCTGGGGTTCGAGCCCGGACAGGTGGTCCAGGAGATCGGCTACGACGACGACGTCGACCACGATCTCCGTGAAGGCATCGAGTCCATCATCGGGGCCGAGCTCGTGGACGAGGAGTACGACGACGTCGCTGACGCCGTGGTCCTCTGGTTCCGCGACGAGGACGGCGATCTCACCGACGCCCTGGTGGACGCCATCGGTCTTCTGGAGGACGGCGGCACCATCTGGCTGCTGACGCCGAAGACCGGCCGCGACGGCTACATCGAGCCGAGCGACATCAACGATGCCGCGCAGACAGCTGGTCTCTCCCAGACCAAGAGCATCAGCGTCGCCAAGGACTGGACGGGCACCCGCCTGACCGCCCCCAAGCGCTGATCACCACGCTGCGAGAAGCCTCCGCCGGTCCCCCGGCGGGGGCTTTCGTGCGCGCGGGCCCGCCGGACCGCCCGGCCTCGCGAGGGCTCGCGCGGACAGGCCGTAGGGTGGGGTTCACCGATTCGGCCCAAGGTCAGGGCCCCGCCGAAGGGATGCGTACGCGATGGCGATCGAGGTCGGCACCGAGGCCCCGGATTTCGCGCTCAAGGACAACCACGGGCGCACCGTCCGGCTCTCCGACTTCCGCGGCGAGAAGAACGTGGTGCTGCTCTTCTACCCCTTCGCCTTCACCGGCGTCTGCGCGGGGGAGCTCGGCGAGCTGCGCGACAACCTCGCGACGTTCGTCAACGACGACACCCAGCTCCTCGCCGTCTCCAACGACTCCATCCACACGCTGCGCGTCTTCGCCGAGCAGGAATCCCTCGAGTACCCGCTGCTCTCCGACTTCTGGAAGCACGGCGAGGCCTCCCGTGCCTACGGTGTGTTCGACGAGGAGAAGGGCTGCGCGGTGCGCGGCACCTTCATCATCGACAAGGCGGGTGTCGTCCGCTGGACCGTCGTGAACGCCCTGCCGGACGCGCGCGACCTCGGCGAGTACGTCAAGGCCCTCGAGGTGATCTGACCTCCGCCGGTCCCGGCCCGCGGCGCGAGCCGGGACCGGCCCGCGGCGCGAGCCGGGACCGGTCCGCGGTGCGGCCCGGGAGCCTTCCGGGGCCCGACACCTGGATTGACCGGGCGAATCGACTGTTTCGAGCGGGAACCCGTCACTAGGATCCACTCGTTGATCCGATGCCAACGCACGACTGGGGGCGCTGCCCCTGGAAACCACATGGAGGGACTCGTGGGAGTCAGCCTCAGCAAGGGCGGCAACGTCTCGCTGACCAAGGAGGCCCCTGGCCTCACCGCTGTGACCGTCGGTCTGGGCTGGGACGTCCGCACCACCACCGGTACGGACTTCGACCTCGACGCCAGCGCCATCCTGGTGAGCGCGGAGGGCAAGGTCCGCAACGACCAGGACTTCGTGTTCTTCAACAACCTGAAGAGCGCCGACGGCTCCGTCGAGCACACCGGTGACAACCTCACCGGTGAGGGCGAGGGTGACGACGAGCAGGTCAAGGTCAGCCTGGCCACGGTGCCGGCCGACGTAGCCAAGATCGTCTTCCCGGTGTCGATCTACGACGCCGAGAACCGCCAGCAGTCCTTCGGCCAGGTGCGCAACGCGTTCATCCGCGTCGTGAACCAGGCCGGCGGCGCCGAGATCGCCCGGTACGACCTCTCCGAGGACGCCTCGACCGAGACCGCCATGGTCTTCGGCGAGCTGTACCGCAACGGCGACGAGTGGAAGTTCCGCGCCGTCGGCCAGGGTTACGCCTCGGGCCTGCGCGGTATCGCGCAGGACTTCGGCGTCAACGTCTGAGCCGAACCGTTCGAACCGTCCGGCGCCGCACATCCCGTGCGGCGCCGGACGTGCCTCATCACCACCGGGGAGGAAACGAATCATGGGCGTCACGCTCGCCAAGGGAGGCAACGTCTCCCTCTCCAAGGCCGCACCCAACCTCACCCAGGTCCTCGTCGGGCTCGGCTGGGACGCGCGCTCCACCACCGGAGCCCCCTTCGACCTCGACGCCAGCGCGCTGCTGTGTCAGGCCGGACGGGTGCTCGGGGACGAGTACTTCGTGTTCTACAACCAGCTGCGCAGCCCCGAGGGCTCGGTCGAGCACACCGGCGACAACCTCACCGGAGAGGGCGACGGGGACGACGAGTCCCTGATCGTGGACCTCTCCAAGGTGCCGGCCCACTGCGACAAGATCGTCTTCCCGGTGTCGATCCATGACGCAGACAACCGGGGCCAGAGTTTCGGCCAGGTCAGCAACGCCTTCATCCGCGTCGTGAACCAGATGGACGGCCAGGAACTCGCGCGATACGACCTCTCCGAGGACGCCTCCACGGAGACCGCGATGATCTTCGGTGAGCTCTACCGCTACAACAGCGAATGGAAGTTCCGTGCGGTCGGTCAGGGGTACGCGTCCGGGCTCAGGGGCATCGCTCTAGACTTCGGGGTCAACGTTTCGTAAAGCCATGTAATTCACGATGGGGCAAACAGTGGTTCTGAAAACCTTCGGCTGGTCGTTCGCCATCACGGCGCTCGGCCTGGTCGCAGCGGTGCTCTACGGGGGGTGGGAGGCGTTCGGGATCGTCGCGATCCTGTGTGTCCTCGAGATCTCGCTGTCCTTCGACAATGCAGTGGTCAACGCCGGAATCCTGAAGAAGATGAATGCCTTCTGGCAGAAGATCTTCCTCACCATCGGTGTGCTCATCGCCGTCTTCGGCATGCGGCTGGTCTTCCCCGTCGTGATCGTGGCGATCAGTGCCAAGATCGGCCCCATCGAGGCCGTCGATCTCGCGCTCAACGACGCCGAGCGCTACGAGCAGCTCGTCACCGACGCCCACCCGTCGATCGCGGCCTTCGGCGGGATGTTCCTGCTGATGATCTTCCTCGACTTCATCTTCGAGGACCGTGACATCAAGTGGCTCGGCTGGCTGGAGCGCCCGCTGGCCAAGCTCGGCAAGGTCGACATGCTGTCGGTCTGCATCGCCCTGGTCGTCCTGGCGATCAGCGCCATGACCTTCGCGACCCAGGCCCACCAGCACGGCGGAACGCACATCGACGCGGCGTCGACCGTTCTGCTCTCCGGCGTCTTCGGCCTCATCACCTACCTCGTCGTCGGCGGTCTCTCCGGCTTCTTCGAGAACAAGCTCGAAGAGGAGGAGGAGCGCGAGCACGAGGCCGAGGAGGAGGCCAAGCGCAGCGGCAAGAAGGTCGGCGTCGTGCAGCTGGCCGGCAAGGCCGCGTTCTTCATGTTCCTCTACCTCGAGGTCCTGGACGCGTCCTTCTCGTTCGACGGTGTCATCGGCGCCTTCGCCATCACCAACGACATCGTCCTGATGGCGCTCGGCCTCGGCGTCGGCGCCATGTACGTCCGTTCGCTGACGGTCTACCTGGTCCGCCAGGGCACCCTCGACGACTACGTCTACCTGGAGCACGGCGCGCACTACGCGATCGGCGCGCTGGCCCTGATCCTCATGGTGTCCATCCGCTACCAGATCCCCGAGGTCATCACCGGTCTCATCGGTGTCGCCCTCATCGCCTGGTCCTTCTGGTCCTCCGTACGGCGCAACAAGGCGCTCGCGGCGGCCGAGGGCGGGTCGGGTCCCGCGGGGGACAAGACCGAGGTGACGTCCGGGGTGTGACACCCCCGGCAATGAGGAACGCTTCACTGCGGGGCGGTCGGTGCACCCGGCCGCCCCGCAGGCATGTGCGGTGTCGGTGATCAGCGGTGCCGGCGAACAGTGGGGCCGGCGATCAGTGGGGGGTGAAGGCGGCATGGCCTTCTGGGACAACCTTTTTCCGGGGCGGGCGGCGTCGCAGTTCGACTCGGGCAGCGCCGCGTCGAACACGATCGACCTGACGAAACGGCGCCCGTCCGTCTCGCTCACCAAACAGGGTGCCGCCACCGGCAACCTCCGGGTGAACCTCTCCTGGCGGATGCGGACCTCCGACCTCGAAGGACGCTCCCGGCAGAGCGGCCGGCTGCTCCGCAACCCGTCCCAGCTCTTCAAGCCCGAGGTCGTGCAGGCGCACACCCAGGGCATGGTCAACGTCGACCTGGACCTGGGCTGTCTCTACGAGCTCGCCGACGGCAGCAAGGGCGTGGTGCAGCCGCTCGGCGGCTTCTTCGGGGACCTGAACGGCGCGCCGTACGTGAAGCTCAGCGGCGACGACCGCTTCGGCGGCTCCTCCGGGGAGACGATCTTCGTCAATCTGGACCACAAGGACGAGATCAAGCGCCTGCTGTTCTTCGTGTACATCTACGACCAGACGCCGGCCTTCGACCGTACGCACGCCAAGATCACGCTCTATCCGAGCAACGGCCCCCGGATCGAGATCGAGCTCGACGAGCGTGCCCCGCAGGCCCGCTCCTGCGCGGTCTTCTCCGTGGAGAACGCCAAGGGCGAGCTGACGGTCCGCCGCGAGGTGCGGTTCGTGTACGGCTTCCAGGCCGAACTGGACCGGCTGTACGGCTGGGGTCTCCAGTGGGGGCGCGGCTACAAGACCAAGGCGTAGCCGTTGCCCTCGTCCGCGGGTCCGCCCCCGGACCGCCCCGAGGGACCGCCGGGTCTCTCGGGGCTGCCGGGCCCCTCAGGGCCGCCGGGCCCCTCAGGACCGGACGAACTGGGGACCCATCGGCGGCATCCGGAACTCCGGTGCCGGGTTCTGCTCGGGGGCGGTGACCGGCTGCGGATAGCCGTACGCGGGGGCCGGGGCGGCGTTCGCCGGCTGCTGGGGGTAGCCGTAGGCGGGCGCCCGGTCGGGCATGGGCGGCGGCACGGTCGGCTGCGGGGGCACGGGTACCGGCGTGTGGACCACGGTCAGGTCGAGATCCGGGTCGCCGACGCCGGGAGAGGCGACGGAGGCCGCCGTGGCCTCCTGGGCCCCGCCGGGGGAGCCCTGACCTCCCGGGACCTCGCGGAAGCCGCCCTGGGCCCCCTGAGGGCCGTTCTGGGCGTTCTGGGCCGCCTGGGCTGCCTCCTGCGCCGCCTCCTGCGCGTCCTCGTCGACCGAGATGCCGAAATCGGTGGCGAGGCCGACCAGGCCCGTCGGATAGCCCTGACCCACGGCACGGAACTTCCAGCCGTCCCCGCGGCGGTACAGCTCACCGCAGATGACGGCCGTCTCCTCGCCCGTCTCCGCCGTCACGGAGAACAGGGCCAGCGCCTCGGCCTCGGGCCCCGCCGTCGCGTCGTACAGCAGGATCCGCAGGTCGGAGACCGAGCGGAAGGTGCCGCCGTCGGAGGAGGCCGCGATCACCACCCGGTCGACGGAGGGATCGAGGCTTCCGAGGTCGGCTTCCACGGTGTCCGTGAGACCCTTGGAGTCACGCTTCTTCGGCAGCCGTCGCACCAGGCCCGAAGGGTGGCGCGGCTGGTTGTAGAAGACGAAGTCCTCGTCGGACCGCACCCGGCCGGAGGGCCCCAGGAGCAGGGCCGAGGCATCCACGTCGGGGACCCCGGAGCCCGGGGTCCAGCGGAGCACGGCCCGTACGGCCGCGGTGTCGAGAGGGACGTTGGAGCCCTTCAGCATCGCGTGCGTCATGACCGTAATCCTGCCCTCCCGGCAGACCCGCGGACAACGCGGGGGCGTCACCTGTCGCGGGACGGCGTGGCGGACGCCGGCGAGTTACCTGGATTTCATGCTCGAAGGGAACTGTGGACACCCGCACCTACGTACTATTACCGGCCACATGTCGTCAGGTTCCAGAGAGGTAGACGGGGGACGTATATGCGTCATTTCGGGCACGTTCCGTCCGCGACGAGGGCCGGTCTTTTCCTGCGGGAACCGGCCGTGTTCACGGCAGATTCGCCCGCGCGCACGCTCGCCGTGGCCCTGGGGGCCACGCTCTACAGCCCGGCCACCCGGCCCCGGCTCGCCGACGACGTGCGCAAGCAGGCGGCCCGTGGAGTGGTCTCCATGGTGCTCTGCCTGGAGGATTCCATCAGCGACGCCGATGTCGAGGCAGGCGAGGACAACCTCGTACGCCAGTTCGCCGACCTCGCCGATCGTGCCGCCGGGACCGTGACGGACGCCGACACCGCCACGGACACGGCCGCGGATCTGCCCCTGCTCTTCATCCGGGTCCGCGATCCGCGCCAGATCACCGACCTCGTCGCCCGGCTTGGAGAAACGGTCCGCCTGCTGTCCGGATTCGTACTGCCCAAGTTCACCGAAGCACGCGGGCAGGCCTTCCTCGAAGCGCTCGCCCTGGCCGAGCGGACGAGCGGACGGCGTCTTTTCGCCATGCCCGTCCTGGAGTCCCCCGAGCTCCTCCACCTGGAGACCCGGGCCGAGACCCTGGCCGGCATCGCCTCGATCACCGACAAGTACCGCGACCGGGTCCTCGCCCTGCGCCTCGGCGTCACCGACTTCTGCTCCGCCTACGGGCTGCGCCGCTCGCCCGACATGACCGCCTATGACGTCAAGATCGTCGCGAACGTCATCGCCGACGTCGTCAACGTCCTCGGCCGCTCCGACGGCACCGGCTTCACCGTCACCGGACCCGTCTGGGAGTACTTCCGGCCCGGCGAGCGCATGTTCAAGCCCCAGCTGCGCCGCAGCCCCTTCCTCGAAGGCCGCGCCGAGGACCTGCGCACGGCCCTCATCGAACACGACCTCGACGGCCTGCTGCGCGAGATCGAACTCGACCGCGCCAACGGGCTGCTCGGCAAGACCTGCATCCACCCCACCCATGTGGTGCCGGTGCACGCGCTCTCCGTGGTCAGCCACGAGGAGTGGAGCGACGCCCAGGACATCCTGCGGCCCGAACAGGGCGGCGGCGGAGTCCTCCGCTCCGCCTACACGAACAAGATGAACGAAGTGAAGCCGCATCGCGCGTGGGCCGAACGCACCCTCCTGCGCGCCGAGCTCTTCGGCGTCGCCAAGGAGGACGTCGGCTTCGTGGATCTGCTCACCGCCGGACTTGCCGGCTGACGAAGGGACGTCGACGACGTGGTGTGGACCGGAACGTGGGTCGCGGAGCGACTGGGCGTCGAACTGATCGGCGACGAGGCGCTACCGGCCCTGTTGGGCCTCGCTCTGCGTCGCAACCCCAAGCGTGCTCATCTGCTGGTCTCCAGTGTGCTCGGCAAGCACGTGCCGCAGCGGCCGTCCGTGGTCTACGGATCCGGCCTCGACCTCGGCCGGCGCGTCCGCGCGCTCCTCGGTGACGAGGAGGCCGCGCGCTCGGTCGTCCTCGGATACGCCGAGACGGCCACCGCGCTGGGCCACGCCGTCGCCGACGGCCTCGGGCTCGCCCCGTACCTCCACTCCACCCGGCGGCCGGTCGCCGGAGTCGCCCGCGCGGGCGGTTTCGAGGAGTCCCACTCGCACGCCACCTCGCACCTGCTGCTGCCCGAGGACCCCAAGCTGCTGGCGGGCGACGGCCCGCTGGTCCTCGTCGACGACGAGTTCTCCACCGGCAACACGGTCCTCAACACCGTGCGGGCCCTGCACGAGCGCTACCCGCGCGACCGGTACGTCGTCGTCGCCCTCGTCGACATGCGCTCGGCCGCCGACCTCGGCCGCCTGGACGCCTTCGCGGCGGAGATAGGCGCCCGCGTCGACCTGATATCCGGCGCGGCCGGCACCGTACGCCTCCCGGAGGGGGTCCTGGAGAAGGGCCAGGCGCTGGTGGCGGAACACGAGCGGGCGTACGAGCCGGGCACGGAGCCCGCTCCCGGCTCCGCCGCGGCCCCACGCGGGCCCGTGCACGTGCACGTGGCGCTGGACTGGCCGGAGGGGCTCCCCGACGGCGGGCGGCACGGCTTCACACCCGACCAGCGCGCCCGCCTGGAGGCGGCGCTGCCCGCGATGGCGTGCCGGATCACCGAGGCGCTGCGAGGACCGGCCGACGAGGCGCTGCGAGTGCCGTCCGCCGGGGAGCGTCCCGGCCCGACCGCCGAGGAGCGTCCCTGTCCGGCCGATGAGGCGCTGCGAGTCCCGTCCTTCGAGGCGGCGCAGCACGGCTCGTCCGCCGGGGAGCGTCCCGGCCCGACCGCCGAGGAAGCGCTCGGTGGGGCCGCGGACGGACGGACCGCCACCCCCGCCACGCCGCCCGCAGGGCCCCGCGTCCTCGTCCTCGGATTCGAGGAGCTGATGTACGCGCCCCTGCGCCTCGGCACCGCGCTGGAGGACGCCGGGCACGACGTCCGCTACTCCACCACCACCCGCTCGCCCGTCCTCGCCGTCGACGACCCCGGCTACGCGATCCGCACCCGGCTCGTCTTCCCCGCCCACGACGACCCCGCCGACGGCCCCGGCGAGCGCTACGCCTACAACGTGGCCGGCGCCGGCTTCGACGCCGTCGTCCTCGTCGTCGACTCCACCGCCGACACCCCGGCCCTGCACGCCCCGGACGGCCTGCTCGCCCGGCTCGCCGCGCACATCCCGCGCGTCGTGCTCGCCGTCGTCCCCTCGTACACGCCCGCGGCCTCGCCGTACGTTCCGTACGACGCCACACCAGAGGTCGCCGAGGTCACCGAAGCCACCGAAGCCACCGAAGCTCCCGAAAGGAGCTCCATGCTGCCCGAGCCCCTCCGCGGCCCCGCCTTCTCCTCGTACGCACCCGAGGAGGTCGGCTGGCTGCTCCAGGACCTCTCGGACGTCGAGCTCGAGGCGCCCACCGAGGAACGCGAGGAAGCCATCCAGAGCGGCGGTGCGCACTACGCCGAGTCGCTCCCCGTCGAGTACCAGCCGAGCGACCGTTACCAGGAGCTGTTCCACGCCGCCCTGGAGACCTCGGCGGCCCGCATCGCCCGCGCGGTCGGCACCGTCACGGAGACCGTCCTCGCGGAGCGCGAGCGGCCCGGGCACCGTCCTGTCCTCGTCTCGCTCGCCCGCGCCGGCACCCCCGTGGGCGTCCTCATGCGCCGCTGGGCGCAGGCCCGCCACGGCCTGGACCTGCCCCACTACGCCGTCTCCATCGTGCGCGGCCGCGGCATCGACGCCAACGCGCTGCGCTGGCTCGCCGCCCACCACGACCCGGCCGACGTCGTGTTCGTCGACGGCTGGACAGGCAAGGGCGCCATCACCCGTGAACTCGCGGACGCGGTCAAGGAGTTCGAGGCCGCCGAAGGCGTCACCGGCTTCGACCCGGAGATCGCGGTGCTCGCCGACCCCGGCTCCTGCGTCCGTACGTACGGCACGCGCGAGGACTTCCTCATACCCTCCGCCTGCCTCAACTCCACGGTCTCCGGCCTGATCTCCCGTACGGTGCTCCGCGCCGACCTGGTCGGACCGAACGACTTCCACGGCGGGAAGTTCTACCGCGAGCTGGCCGGTGCGGATGTCTCCCGCGCCTTCCTCGACGCCGTCGCCGCCCGCTTCGACGAGGTCGGAGCGGCCGTCGACGCCGACGTGAAGGAACTGCTGGCCGCCGACCGCACCCCGACCTGGGAGGGCTGGGCCGCCGTGGAGCGGATCAGCGAGGAGTACGGCATCCACGACGTCAACCTGGTCAAGCCGGGTGTCGGCGAGACCACCCGCGTCCTGCTCCGCCGCGTCCCCTGGAAGATCCTCGCCAAGCGGGGCGCCGAAGCCGACCTCGCGCACGTCAGGCTGCTCGCCGAGCAGCGCGGCGTACCGGTCGAGGTGGTCGACGAACTCCCGTACAGCTGCGTCGGCCTGATACACCCTCAGTACACGAGGGGTGCGACAGGCGCCGACGGCAGGGCGGTGGTGTCCCAGTGAGTACGGAGAGCGGGACGAGCGCGGCGGGTGCGGCGAGCGCGACCGCCGGTAGGACGGACGCGAGGGACGCGGGGGACGCGCGGGACGCGAGGGATGTGACGAACGCGACGGCCACGAGGGGTAGTGCGACGGACACGACGGGTACGACCACGAGCGTGACGACGACGACGAAGGCCCCGATTCCGGCCCAGGCCCCGACCCCGACTCCGGTCCCGGTCGAAGTCCCGACCGCGGGTACCGCCCCCGTCCTGGTCGCGAGCGACCTCGACCGCACCCTCATCTACTCGTCCGCGGCCCTCGCCCTCGGCATGCCCGACGCCCAGGCGCCCCGGCTGCTGTGCGTCGAGGTCCACGAGTCCAAGCCGCTCTCGTACATGACCGAGCAGGCGGCGGAGCTCCTGGAACGACTGACCGACGAAGCCGTCTTCGTCCCCACCACCACCCGGACGCGCAAGCAGTACCAGCGCATCCAACTCCCGGGCAGCGCACCGAAGTACGCGATCTGCGCCAACGGCGGACACATCCTCGTCGACGGCGTCACCGACGCCGACTGGCACGCCTCCGTGCTGGGCAGGCTCGCCGAGGAGTGCGCGCCGCTCTCCGAGGTCCGGGCCTACCTCACGGCCACCACGGACCTGTCCTGGGTACGCAAGCACCGCGTCGCCGAGGACCTGTTCGCCTACCTGGTCGTCGAACGGGAACGGCTGCCCGAGGACTGGCTGGAGCGCTTCGGCGCCTGGGCGGGGGAGCGCGGCTGGACGGTCTCGCTCCAGGGCCGCAAGGTGTACGCCGTACCGAAGCCGCTCACGAAGAGCGCGGCCGTCCGCGAGGTCGCCCGCCGCACCGGCGCCTCGCTCACCCTGGCGGCGGGCGATTCACTGCTCGACGCGGACCTGCTGCTCGCCGCGGACCGGGCGTGGCGCCCGGGCCACGGCGAACTCGCCGACAGCGACTGGACGGCCCCCCACCTCGACGTCCTCGCGGAACGCGGGGTCGCGGCGGGGGAGGAGATCCTGCGCCGCTTCAGGGCGGCGGCCGTCGTCTAGCCGACCGGGATCAGCTGCAGCAACCGCCGCCGCAGCAGCCTCCGCCACCTCCGCCGCCGCTCGGCGCGGGGGCGGCGGAGGCGGAACCGCCGACGGCCACGGCCGAGAGCAGCTTCACGGTGTCGTCGTGCCCGGCGGGGCAGGAGGCCGGGTCGGAGGATTCGGCCATGGGCCGGCTGAGCTCAAAGGTGTCGCCGCAGGTCCGGCAGCGGAATTCGTAACGAGGCATGGGAACAGGCTAGAGCCTGCGAGCGGACAGGAACACGAACACGGGGCACGACCATGAGCCGACGGCCCTGAACCGCCGGCTTCGAAGCGTCGGCCCCGCCAGGCAGCCCCGGTCCCGAACCGGGGGCCCGCCTGACAGCAGCCCTCCCCCGGACCCCGGCTAGTGCCCGGTGGCGGCGCCCCGTTCCTCCCTGATCTGGCCGACGACGTGCGCGGCCGTGGCCCGTACGGCCTCCAGTTCGGTCAGGAAGTGCCAGTAGTCCGGGTGGCGGCCCTCCAGGGTGTCGACGGCCCGGTCGATCCGGGCGACGGCCTCGTCGAGGGGGCGGGCGTGGCGCGGGTCGGGGGTGTTGCGCCCGGCCATCGCGAGGCGCTGGGCGTCGCGTACCGCGAACCGGGCGCGGTCGATCTCCGCCTTGGGGTCCTTGGCGACGGCGTCGAGGCGGCGCAGCCGGTCGCCGGCGGCGGAGACGGCCTCGTCGGTGGAGTCGAGCAGCGCGCGGAGGGTGGAGAGCAGCGAGGTCGCGTCCGGCCAGCGCTGCTCGGCGCGCGCCCGTCCGGCTTCGGCGAGCCGCTCCTCGGCCTGCCGGAGCGTGGCGGCGGCCTGCTCGGGGACGTGCTGGAGGTCCTGCCAGCAGGGCGCGGTGAAGCGCCGCCGCAGCTCGGAGAGGATCGGCTCGACGCCACCGGTGCGCGTGGTGAGGGCTTCGGTGCGGGTACGGAGGGAGACGAGGCGCCGGTCGATCTCGGCGGCCCGTTCGGGGAGCCGCTCGGCCTCGGCCCGTACGGCCTCGGCGTCGCGCAGCACCTTGTCGGCGCGCTGGAGGGTCTCGGGGACGCCGTGGCGGCCGGCGCCCTCGTTGAGCCGGGTGAGTTCGGGCCCGAGGGCGGCGAGCCGGGCCGCGAGGTCGTCGGCGCGCAGCCCGCTCTCCCGTACGGAGTCGAGGGCGCCGCTCGCGCCGCGCAGGGCCTGCCGGGCCCGCTCGACGGCGGGGGCGAGGCGGGCGAGCTGGGTCTCGGCCTGCCCGAGCAGCGGGGCGAGCCCCGCTTCGAACCGGTCGAGCTCGCCCTTCACACGGTCCAGCTCGTCCTTGGCGCGGGTCAGTTCGGCGCGGGCCCGGCCGGCGGTCGCGGCGTCGAGCTCGTCGCGGTCGAGGTCGTGGGCGTCGACGGCGCTGATGTAGGTGTGGCTGACCTCGTCGATACGGCGCCCGAGGGCCTCGAAGCCCTCGACGGCGCGGCGCGTCTCGGGGGAGCTGTCGACGGCGGTGATGGTCTCGATGGAGATGCGGAGCCCGCGCTGGGCGGTGTCGAGCTCGTAGAAGGCGGAGGCGGCAGCGTCCTTCGCGGCCTGGGCCTCGGCGCGCTGGCTCTCACCGCGGCCGCCGAACCAGCGGCGGGTGCCGCCGCCGGCGAAGGCGTGCGGCAGCATCGCGCCGACGAGCAGCGGAAGGGCGAGGGCGAGCCGGAGCCCGGAAATCCCCGGCCCCGGGCCGTTGTCGGATCGGGTCTGCCCCCGGCTTGGCGCGTCACGACGCCGGACGCCGCTCGCCCCCCTCGCGTCGCTCGCCGCCACGTACCTCTCCCGTGCTGTGTCCGCCGTGCCCGGTCCGGTTCATTCTCCCACCCGGTAAGGACGAACACACGGGCCGGTCAGTTCGCCGTGAGGACGGAGACGTCACCGTTGTCACTGCGGACGCTCACGGAGTGCTCGCTCTCGTCGCGGCGGGGGACGTCGATCCGGACGTCGCCGTTGTCGCTGGCGCCGGTCACCTCGTACTCGGCGGCGGGCACGGAGACGTGGACGTCGCCGTTGTCGGTGACGACGTCGACGCGGCGGGGGACGGAACCGAGGGCGATGCGTACGTCGCCGTTGTCGGACCGGGCGAGGACCTCGGGGGCGGTGGCACCGGGCTCGACGGTGACGTCGCCGTTGTCGGTGCCCAGGTCCAGCGCTCCGCCGGCCTTGCGCACACGCACGTCCCCGTTGTCGGAGCGCACCTTCATGGGGGTGGCGAAGCCGTCGGCGGTGATGCGCCCGTTGTCGTTGTCGACGGTGACGGCGACGTCGCGGGGGACCTGGATCCGGTGGACGGCGTCACAGTTGGAGGAGACGCCGTCGCAGTTGACCCGCAGGGTCAGCTTCCCGTCGACGAGCTTCCACTCGGGCTCGGGCCCCGACCCCATGAACACCCACCCGTCGACCTGACGCTCGACGCGCACGTCGTCGATGTCGGCGGGGGTGATGACGAGCTCGGAGTCGTCGGAGTCGACGGTGAGCGCGCTGCCGCCGAAGGCGAACGTCTTCCGCTCCACGGGCGCCCCCTCGACATCGGTCGAGCCGCACCCGGCGAGCGCGAGAGAGGCGACCAGCACTCCACCGGAGGCGAGCAAGACCCGGAACGGACGACGGACAGCAGCCATGACGCCGAGACCCCCACAAGAAACCCAGAAACGCGGACAGTCCCCAGACCGTACGACCCCACCACCCGCCGTCACGATCCGGCGACCCACCGTCCCGGGGGTGGGGCTATCCCCCCACCGACAGGTATCGGTTTGCAGCACCCACCCATGCGCCATGTAGGCTGTTGCCTCTTCCACGGGTGCGTAGCTCAGGGGTAGAGCGCTGCTCTTACAAAGCAGATGTCGGCGGTTCGAAACCGTCCGCGCCCACCAGCACAAAGGCCCCCGCAGCACATCGCTGCGGGGGCCTTTGACGGTACAGGCTGACGGCAGTCTCACTCGGGACGGCGCCGGCGGAGCAGCCGGTCCATGTGCCCCATCGCCTCCCTCCGACGCTCGTCGGAGACGTGCGTGTAGATGTTCATCGTGACGGCGATCTGCGAGTGCCCCAGGATCTCCATCACGACCCGCGCCGGTACTCCTGCGGCGAACAGGAGCGTCGCGCACCCGTGCCGGGCGTCGTGCAGCCGGATCCGGGGGAGCCCTGCCCCTGCCGCAATGCGCTGGAACGAACGGCTCAGGTTCATCGGCTCGACCGTGCGACCGGTACGCGTCGTGAAGACGTAGTCACTGTCCTGCCAGTCCTGCCCCGCCACACCCCGTCGCGCGGCCTGCCGGAGACGTTGCCAGCGAAGCGGCGGCACGCACATGAGGGGGAGAGGGATGACGCGGCTCCGGCGGTTCTTCGTGGAGTCCGCGTACAGCTCCTTCTGCACCCGCTGGATCTGGTTCCGCACGGTGAGGGTCCGACGGTCCAGGTCGATGTCCGACCAGCGCAGCCCGAGCACCTCCCCGCGGCGCAGCCCGAGGGCCACGGCCAGGACGAACGCTGCGTACAGCGCATCCCCCCTCGCTGCCTCCAGGAAGGTCGTCGTCTGCTCCAGGTCCCACGGCTTCAGCTCCCGCTGCTCCACCCGCGGGGCCGGTACGAGCTTGACCACGTTCCGGCTGATCAGTTCCTCCCGGCAGGCGGCGCTGAGCGCGCTGCGCAGGACTCGGTGCGACTCCTTGGCCGTGGCCGGCGACGCCTTGGCCGAGACGGCGGCGAGCATTCGGCGTACGTCGGCCGCCCCCAGGTTCTCCAGACGCTTGGTCCCGATGTTGGGGATCAGGTAAAGGCGGACGTGGGTCTCGTACTTGGCGTACGTCGTCCTCTTACGATCGTCCTTGACGAACTGCTCCAGCCAGTACCGCAGCCACTCGGAGAGCCTGGCCGAGCGGGTCGGGGTCGGGATGCCCTGGCGGTCCCGCAGGACGAGTTCCTGCCGCTTGGCGTCGCACTCCTCCCACGTGGCCCCGTACACCGTCTTCCTTTTCCGAGTGCCAGCCGAGGTCGCTCCGCTGACCTCGGCATAGGCAACCCGACCTCCGTCCCTGACAGGTAAGTTGCCACTCGGAGGCGTCCAACGATCCGAGATGGGGCGGTTCCACGAGGCGAAGGAGGCACCATGCCGGCGGACGAGGTAGGCCCGGACCGAGTCACCGAACAGCTCGAGTTGTCGATCGAGGAGGCACAGGACGAGGAGGAGCGAGACACCGCGATTCCAGATCTCGAGCCCCTCTCGTACTTCGGTACGGACTTCGACGTCCACGGTCTGGTTCGCCGACTGAACCAGAAGGACATTGTCGTCCCGAACTTCGACCCTGTGGCTGACTCTGAGTCTGACCTTTCTGGATTCCAGAGAAAGTTCGTATGGAAGAAGACTCAGATGGATCGATTTATCGAATCGCTCCTTCTCGGCTTCCCCGTTCCGGGAATTTTTCTCGTTCAGCAGTCAAACAAACAACTCCTGGTACTGGACGGTCAGCAACGCTTGAGGACGCTCCAGAAGTTCTTTAGTGGCGAGTATGTAAGGGGGGAATCCTTTCGCCTAGACAACGTCAGTCAAGAATTCAAGGGCCTCACTTACGGAACGTTGGACGATGAACAGAGGAGGCTTTTGGATAACACCTTCATTCACGCTACTGTTGTAAAGTACAATCGCGGCCTCGGGGGGGATGAGAGTGTCTATTCCCTGTTCGAGAGGTTGAACACCGGCGGAACGAATCTCTACCCGCAAGAGATTCGCGTGGCCCTTTTTCATGGGGAGCTGGTAGAGCTCTTGAGGGAGCTGAACAGCTATCCAGGTTGGCGTGATATCTATGGCCCGACCTCCGAAAGGCTTAAAGATCAGGAGCTAATCCTACGGTTCTTGGCTTTCCTGGAGGAAGAAGACAATTACAGGCGACCACTTAAAGTCTTCCTTAATGAGTTCCTTTCCGCTCATCGCGACTTGGAGGGGCTTTCCAGGGAAGACCTTCGCAGGACGTTTCATGCGACTTGCGACGTGGCAAGTGCAGCGCTGGGGAGGAAGGCCTTGCGGGCCGAGAGTCAAGTTAACGCCGCATTCGCAGACGCGATGCTGGTAGGCCTTACCCACCGTTTGAAGCGTGGCCCCATCCGCGATACGGATCGCCTGATCCAGGTTCGCGCAGAGCTCCTCGCCAATCCCGATTTCACCAGCGCCATCGCTCGAGCCACCGCCGACGAGGACCGGGTTTCGCGACGCCTCTCCCTGGCGAAAGAGGCCTTCGGGAAGATCCAATGACGCGAAAGAAAGCTTCCCATTCCACTGCGGCCCGCGTCCAAGTGGACAGGCTTAAGAAATCCGTCGAAGATCTATACATCCGCGCAGACCCCCGAAATATTGACGACTTTGAAATCGCCAGCGATCTGGGCAGGTACCTGTGCGTACGAGTTTCAGGATTCTTGGAACAGGCGACTCAGGTCATTCTGCGCGACTATTGCTCGCGAAACGCTTGGGGGGAGGTCCAGTCCTTCGCCCACTCGTGGCTTGACCGAATGCCGAACTTGAGTTCAGACGCTCTCGTGAAACTCGTGAAGAGATTCAATCAAACTTGGGGTGTCGAACTCGAAGAAATGCTTTCCAGGGAGGAGAGGCGGGCTAGCCTTAATGCACTCATCGGAATTCGCAATGACGTAGCTCATGGAAAGCATCAGGGCATGTCAAGGCAACAGGCGTGGGAATATTTCGAGCTAGCCGAATTGATAGTCGACTGGCTAATGCTGCGATTTGGCGAGGTTAACTCCAATGGCACCCGCCAGTAAGCTGAACCCCCTTTGATTCGCCGCCGACTTGCGGAACGCGCCATGACACCTAGCGTCGAGGTATGAGCGAGGACGTGCGGCCTACTCGTGGACTGACGAGGCTTGGCCACGCGCTCGTAGGCCGCTGACCTGTGCAGACGCCTCAGGCGCACGGGGCCTCCGGAGCCGTGTGTCGTGAGCGGCATCCTGGTCACCATGACTTCCGGACCCGTCCATGGCCCAATCGAGAGCACTCACGTCACGGTGACGGATGGTGCCGCACTCATTTTTACGTGGGACGCGGACTCACGGATCGAGGTTCGGAACCTTGGGGGCGAGGTTGTCATCGAGGCGAATGCCGCAGGCCTCAGGACGCTGGCTGGGCACCTGCTCGTACTGGCCGGCGACGGTATCTCCGACGGAGCGCACCTCCACCTCGAAGACAGAAACGGGCTGGAGGACGGCTCCGTCGGCTTGGTGCTGGAGCGGAGCGACCAGGAGTAGCGCCTTCAGCGCGTAAGCCCCTTGGTGGGTGGAGGTGATCGCCCTAGGGCGGGATGCGGCATGCCAAGTAGGGTGCCGCGCATGACCACTTCTCCTGATCACGTCGTCAGCAGAGAGGATCTGGCGTCCTTCGTCCGCTCTCTGCACCGCAGCTATGTCGACGGCGGCGAGTCATGGGACAACGTGGACCTTGCTGGGTTCCTGGAGGCATTGGCCGCATGGGTTGACGACGCGGACGGTTGGTACCGCAACACCGGCCGCGAGCTGCCGACCAATGGTGACTGGCGCGTCTTCGCTCAAGCTCTCCAAGCGGCGACCACGTACGAGTAGTCACAGGTCTCACACGGTCAGGGCACCAACCCAAGCAGAGCAGCCCCGCATGAGATCCGGGGCTGCTCTTTCATTTTCGGGCCCAGATCGGCCAGGAGTGCGGGGTAGGCGAGAACGTCGTTCGCCGCGCCCAGGAGCTGTTGATCTCGCAGGGTGTGCTGGAGGGGCGAGCCGGGTCCGGGACCTACGTGGCCGAGCCCCGGCAGCGGGTGCGGATGGTTCGATCCGCGGCGCGCGAGCAGCCTGACGGGTCGCCGTTCCGGGCCGACATGAGGGCCGTGGGGCGAAACGGCGGCTGGGAGAGCCGGACCGATGCCAAGGTGCCCGCGCCGGCGGAGATTGCTGCGCGGCTTGGGATCGGTGAGGGTGAGCTGTGCGTCCGGACCGTGTACGAGTTCCTCGCCGACGGACGGCCCGTGCAGCTGTCAACGAGCTGGGAGCCGTACGACCTCACCGGCGGGACCCTCGTCGTCCTTCCCGAGGGCGGGCCGCACGCTGGCGCCGGCGTCGTGAACCGCATGGCCGAGATCGGCGTCACGGTCGGCCACGCCGTCGAGCAGCCCGAACCGCGGCAGGCCACCGCCGAAGAGGCGTCACTCCTCGGGATCCAGAAGGCCGCACTCGTCCCGCACATCCGGCGGACGTACTACAGCGACGAGGGCCGTCCCGTCGAGACGGCCGACATCATCGTGCCCGCCGCCCACTGCGAGATCGTCTACGAGATCCCGATCAAGCGGTAGCTCGACTCAGTCCCGCAGGTCTGGCCAACCGTCCCGGTTGGAGTAGCTCTCGACGCAGTACCGGGTCGAGCGGTCCCACTCCTCGCCGGTGGCCAGCTCGTACGCCGTGTCCGGCACGTACAGCAGCCATTCGCCGTCCCGCTCGCTTGAGGTGTACGGCGTGAACTTGTCGGCGTCGAAGAAGACGCTCTCCCACACGGCCTGACCCGCGGCCACCACAGCGCAACGCGCGTACAGGAACACGTCGGATGATTGCGGGAACGGGCTGCCGAACCGGGCCGTCAGGTCGACCACCGGCAGAGTGCCGAACTTTTCCTGATCCAGGCGGTAGAGCGCCTCGGCATGCCGTTCCGCGAAGCCGACGATGTCGGAGACGGGACGGCGGCTCAGCTCCTCGGCGAGGCGCTGGCAGCTCTCTTCAGTCGCTTCGCCGTTCAGGGTGGCTATCAGTGCCCAGAAGTCGGCCCATGTCATTCTCACGGGCGCAGGATGTCAGGCCGGTCTGACATCCACGGCTGACATCAACGACGGCGGACGGGGCGGTCGCACCCGGCCAACCGCAGCAACCGTCAGCAGCGCCCCGCCCCCGGCCAGGACCCCACAACCGAACTCCTAAAGCGGTGGTCACACCTATGGTGACGGTTCTCGATCGAGCGGAGCGAGGCGTTGGCCAGTCGTGTCCCTGCCGCACAGTGCGCGGTGGTAGCGAAGGTGTGCCGCGTTGATCTGGTGAGCGGGATGCGGCCGGAGCTCGCCTATGCGGCTGCCGTCGGCAGTCATGCGAACGATGCCGTCCGGGTCGACGTAGATCGCCAATGTGTCGAACTGGACATGATGGTTCGGGCACAGCACCAGTAGGTTTGGCAACTCGTCGGGACCGTTATGGGGACGGCCCAGGCCGCGGATGTGGGCGGCTTCGCTGTAGGTGCCGAACCGCGTGGGCAACTGTAGGCCGCAGACCTGACATCGGTCGGCGTGCAGCTTCTTCGCCTTGGCCGCCAAATCGGCGTCGCGGACGATACGAGATGCGGCGACCGTACGCCGTGCGGCGGGACTGGCTTCCGTCCCCTGGTCTTCTGTGAAGTCGCCGACGCCGCTGGCCCTCTCGTAGCCGGCCAATCCCAGCCGTTGCATCAGGGCGTGCTGGTCTATGTCGGCAAGGTAAGTCTCCCGCAGCACGGCGATCGCTTCCGACCGCACGCACAGATCGCTCAGCAGCCGCTCGGCCCGCCCGACTATTCCTCCCTCGGGGTTCAACCTGTCGAACGTTGCCGCATGCACCTTGGTGGCCTGCTCGGCTGGCACACCATGCACATCCCACAGTTGGCTCGTCCGCAGGTGCCAGAACGGATACTCAGGGGTCACAGAAGAGTCTGGAAGGCCGAACTCGGCCAACAGCCCTCCCACCTCATCGCGGAACTGGCGCCATGGTGCAAAGGAAGGCTTTCCCGTAGCCACGCGGGAGATGCCCCACAGCAAGGCAAGTGGCTTGTGCCTGCTCTGCTGGCCGTTCCTCTGGTGGACTTTGAGGCTTCTCAACCTGTCCATGAGCTCGCTGACCGTCATATTCTCCAGCGACCCGGTTGGCGCAGAAGGGGCTGAAGCTGAGTCGTCCGGTCGGCGGGGGACGGGAAATAGGGTCATGGAGCCGCGGTCGTCGTCCTCCGAGTGCCAGCCTGAGTTACTGGCCCCGCGCGTGGTCTGCCGTCGCAACATCGGCAAGGCGGCATGCCCCTGCTCGACCCACTGACGCCAGGAGCGAGGAGCGCGCGTGAGCGCATCTGTAGCCGACAACCCTGGGCTTCCGCGGTCCTCGATCCAAGCCCAATCGACCTGATTGTCTTCTGCGGTCAGGTCCAGGACGGAGAGGTCATAGCGGTAGTTGGGGAAGGGCCTTCCCTCCGCCTCCTGATCGATCTGCTCGGCATCTTCGATGACCGCCACGCCGCAGAACTCGACGTATCCCTTCGGCGTTCCGTTCCGGGATACCGCCGCGAAGAGCAGCATAGGTGCGGCCAGTGCACGCTCTTCCGAGGTAGTTGCCTGATGGTCCCCCAGTGCCTCCAACAGCACTGCGTTGCCTTGGGTCGTTCCCACTGGCACTGTGTGATCCACCCTGTGGTCGCCGAAGTAGCGCACGTGGCCGTTGTCCAGGTCGAACACGTCGTGCCAAGGTGTCTCAGCGGTACCAGCCTTCCACGGGCTGGAACGGATCAGGATGGCTGGGCGGCGCCGCCCGCCGACAGCCTTGGCCTTGGCGATCGGGTTGATTCCCTTGCTGAGCTGGATCTGGGCGAGGACCGTGGAAGCTGTGACGTGATGGATATTCGGGTAGCCATCGATGCGCCTTACCGACGGGTCTCTGTTCTGGGCCGACCGAAACACGTCACCGACACGCAAGCTTCCCACTGGGCCTCCCCTGCTGCACCATCCTGCTTTCCTGATCTTGCCAGGCGGGGGAGCCCTTGCTCCTTTCAGGCGTGAACTATTTGTGGACGGCGGTTGCCGGGCGGGGGCAGGCGACCGTGTGACCAGCGGAGGCAGGCGAGCCGCATGGGGCCTCCGGAGCCGTGTGCAGGCAAGTCGCTGAGGCCTCCGAACCAATGGCAATCTGCTGGCCAAAACGCCTCACACCCTCCACGATGGCCGTCGTGGACCGGTTGCAGGACAGTGCTTGGCAGTACGTGGCGGAGGTGCTCCGCCCTGAGGATCTCCCGTTGATCGCTGCGCACGCGCTAGTTGACGGGCGCGACTCTCCTGCCCTGCGTGAGCTGGCCGGCCTGCCGAGCCGGAGCGATGCGACCGAGGTCCGCGAGCTGTACCTCCAGGCGCTGAGTGAGCTCGATGTGCCTCTTCCTGACGAGGAGACGGCTGGCCGACGTCTCCTCGTGAGCCTCGCGTTCGGTCTCGTGCAAGGCGCGCTGATCCCCAAGGAAGTGGGCGACGGCCTTTCGATGACCGTCACAGCACGCACCCAGGAGGAGATGCAGTTCCTCTCTGTTGCAGCGGAGTACAGCGAATGGATGGAACCGGACGATCTCCCGGCATGGGAACGCGAGCTACAAGCGGCAGCCCAGTTGTTGGCGGCTTCTACCGACCTCGGCCCTGGCATCCGCGTACCAGCTTTGCGGCACGACTGCCCCCCCCTGGCCGCGGCGCGCTCTCGTGCCAGATCTGTGCCAGATCGAGCGGTCAACCACGGACACTCGGAGCCCCTCGCGGGGCAAACGCCCGTCGAGAGACTCGTTGCCTGGCACGCGCGACGACCAGCGAGGACGTATCCACGCGTGGCGCCAGGCTTAGAAAGCAGATGTCGGCGGTTCGAAACCGTCCGCGCCCACCGCGTCGACCTTGCCAAAGGTCAAAGAAGGCCCAGGTCAGAGCATTGCTCGGTCTGGGTCTTCTGGTTTCCCCTGTGCGCCCCCGGCGAGGGCGCGATTCTCCGGCCCGGGAGCGTGGCGGAACGCACGCTCGAATGGTGCCTGCTTTGTCAGCCCCCGGGCCTAGCCTTGGACGCATGCCCGATCGACACGGAGAGACACCGAGCCCCGAGGCCCTGAACGACGCCATCCGCACCCTGTGGGTCCGCGCCGGCGAGCAGCACCGCTCGCTGACGTCCGACGAGCAGCGGATCTATCAGGTACTCGTGGCGGCGTGGGCCGAGGCGACGGGCGCCGAGCAGGAGCTTGCTGCTTAGGGCCGGGGGCGCGCCACCGGGCCGGTGGTCGGCATGGGGAAGCTGCTGACCGGCCGGGTGTGGAGCGATCGGCTGAGGGTCGACTGGTTCTTGCCGGGCAGCTCTGCTGGACGGCCCTGGCTGCCCACGATGCCGGGAGCACAGACCGAGCGCTGGATCGACCCCGAGCTCGGCGGATTCCGCGAACAGGCCGCCCGCCGGTCGCTACCCGTAGCGCCCGGGCCCACCGGTACGAGGCGGCGTGAACAGCAGCGCGCGGCCCCGCCTGCCGCAGCAGCGGGCGGGGCCGTGGCGGATCCCCCGACGGGGGTGGCGGGGAGGCCGTGCCGACAGCATGCACCCGAATCCGGCCATGGGGTAGAGGTGTGGCGGGAAATGGCTGCGGTGTCAGTGATTCCGCAGTGAAGGTCACGGACCGGTGAACATCATTCACGCATTGTTCACCATGCTCTACCGTGACCGGCCTGTACCAGCACCATTCGGGGGGAACCCGTGCGTACCCGCATCACCTCTACCGTCCTGCTCTGCGTCATGCTGGGCGGCGCCGTCGCCTGCCAGCCGGCCGACGACGCCAAGGCCCCCGCCACTGGCACCCCGCCAACGTCACCCGCGGCTCCGACAACGCCCGCTCCGACAACGCCCGCTCCGACTACGGTCCCTCCGACGACCAGCAAGCCGGCCAAGGCCGAGAAGGCCACCGTGCCGAACTTCGTCGGCATGGGCCTGCAGTCCGCCCAGGACGCGGCGCAGGAGCGGGGCTTCTACGGACTCACCTCCCATGACGCGCTCGGCCGCGGCCGCATGCAGGCCCTCGACCGGAACTGGAAGGTCTGCAACCAGAGCGTCCCGGCCGGCGCGACGACGGCCACCAGCACCACTCTCGACTTCGGAGCGGTGAAGCTGGAGGAGACGTGCCCTGCGAAGGAAGGTGAGGCGCCCTCCGCTGCGGGAGGGAAGATGCCGGACTTCACCGGGAAGTCGATGAAGGCTGCTCGGGCCGCCCTCGACTCGAGCACGTCCATCACCGCGACCGACGCCACGGCGGACGGCCGAATGGTTCTGATGGAGTCCAACTGGCAGGTGTGCGGCCAGACTCCCTCGCCTGGCGCCGCGCTCAACGGACAGCCGGTCGCATTCACGGTCGTCAAGTTCGACGAGGACTGCCCGTAGGGTCTGCTCGGCATGACGAAGCGGCCCGCTTCAGCCGTTGGCGGAAGGGGCCCGCTTCGTCGCGTCAGGCGCGTCAGGCGCGTCAGGCTCAGGCAGTGCGGGTAGGGGGGACACCCCGGGCTCGGCCTGGGGCTCCGAGACGCCCAGCCGGCGCGCTGGGTCACGTACCGAATCGCCGACGGCGTGGTGAGTCCGGCGCCGTGGAGCGGACGTCACGATCGCCGTCCGCCGGTTCCCGGGTGCGGGAGGGGTCGGGTCTCGCCCGCCACCGCACACCGGCGGGGAGGGAAGCCGCTGATGCGTCCGGACCGAACGGAAATCTGCTGGCCACGACGGCTCGCGCCCTCCACGATGGCCGTCATGGACCGGTTGCAGGACAGTGCGTGGCGGTACGTGGCTGAGGTGCTCCACTCCGAGGAGCTTCCGATGCTCGCTGCCCACGCGCTCGTCGACGGGCACGACTCTCCTTCCCTGCGTGAGCTGGCCGGCCTGCCGCGGCAGAGCGATGCGACCGAGATCCGCGAGCTCTACGTCCAGGCCCTGAGTGAACTCGGCGTGCCTCTTCCTGACGAGGAGACGGCCGGCCGACGTCTTCTCGTGAGCCTCGCAGTCGGTCTCGTGCGAGGTGGGCTCAGTCCCCAGGAAGTGGGCGACCGGCTTTCGATGACCGTCGCGGCTCGCACCCAGGACGAGACGCGGTTCCTCTCCGTCGCAGCGGAGTACAGCGAATGGATCGGACCGGACGAACTCCCGGCGTGGGAACACGATCTACGAGCGGCGGCAGCGTTGTTGACCGCGTCCTCGGCGGGAACGTCTGCTGCCGCGGCGCCCGTCAACCCGCAGTGGAGTCGACTGTCAGGCCCGCGGGTTCGGGCGTGATGGTTCCCGTCCACCAACCTGGTTCGTCGCTCGCCTCCCGCGAGATCGCCAGTGGTCGGCCGGCCAGCTGCTCTGCCTTGTCGTGTGAGGCCGTCCGGGCCTCGGCCGGGTCGCTGTCGGCGCCGGGCCGGGGGAGGCAGCCGTCGACGACGGCGCCGGAGAAGTACATGGCGTAGCGCCACACATCGGGCGTGCGGTACAGGACGAACGTCCTCGGTGTGCCGAACCCGTCCCGCCAGTGCTTCCGGCCGCGCTTCATGCCCGCACGGTAGCCGTGGCGCCCGCGATCCGCCCGTGTGTCTCGGCTCGGATGTCGTTCGGCCGAGCGGGTGCTGAGCATGCCCCCGGCACCGCCCCGGGCGCGCGCGGTCGTGTGTGATCGGATGGGTGCATGCGCACTCGGACCTTGTACCTGTTCAGCTCCGCGGCCTTGCCCGTCTTCGACATCGCCCACGTCATCGAGGACGCACAGGCCGACGGCTGGGACGTCTGTCTCGGCCTCACTCCCACCGCTGCGCGCTGGCTCGGTGACTCCCTCGACGGCCTCGCGGCTCTCACGGGCCATCCCGTCCGCTGGGACTACAAGCTGCCCGGCCAGCCCGATGTGTGGCCCGCGGCGGACGCCGTCCTGCTGGCGCCCGCCACGTTCAACACGATCAATCAGTGGGCGCTCGGGATCACGGACAAGTTCGTCGTCGGCGTGGCGGCCGAGGGCATCGGGAAGCGGATTCCCCTCGTGACGATGCCGTGTGTGAACTCGGCGTACGTGCAGCACCCCGCGTTCGAGCGGTCGGTGGAGACGCTCCGCGGGGCCGGCGTCACCGTCCTCTACGGGGAGGGCGGCTTCGTGCCGCACGAGTCCGGCGCCCCGGTCGCCTACCCGTGGGGTGTGGCGCTCGCAGCCGTCGGTGCCGGGTCGTACGATCCGGCGCGCGGCGATCGGCATGAGTGACGAGCCGATCCGGCTCGGAGGCGCGAAGACCCGTAGACCGTCCGAGCCCGTCTGAGGGAGAAGGCCCCTCGCCCGTCGGGGCGAGGGGCCTCTTCGTGCCGTGAGTCCTGTTCCGGGCCGGGCGGTGGGGTGGCGGGCGTCAGGCCTTGATGACTTCGACCTTCTTGTCGCCCGCACTGGCCTCCACCTTCACCGTGCCCGTCTCGCGGTTGCTGGCCGAGGTGGTGTCGGCGGTCGTGTGGGCCGCCAGGGTGGCCAGCGCGGCCGCGGCGAGGGCGACGAGGGCGATGACGGCCTTGGTGGCGGTCGTCGGGTGGGCGAGGTGGGACTGCGGCTGCACGGGGCCCCCTGAAGTTTTCGTGAGTGAAGGCGAGTTGAAGGTTGGTCGACGGCGCGTCGACGGTGGTTGAACCTACCTTGCGGGGGGCTGTGGGGGAATGGGTGAAGAGTTGACGGGGACCTGGCAGGGCCGGTGTACTCGCCGCATGGCTGAGGTGGGGGACGCGCCCGGACCCGGGGCGCAGGGCGGCGAGATGACGCCGCAGCGGTACATCGAGACGAGGCTCTGTCAGTACCAGGGCTGGTACGACGCCAAGGCGACCCGGATGAAGGCGATGCATCTGCGGATGCGGACCGTCTCCGTCGTCGGTGGCGCGCTCGTGCCCGTGTTCGTGAATCTGGATCTGGCCTTCGCGCGGGTCACCGCCACCGTGCTGAGCGTCGTGGTGGTCGCCGCCGTGTCGCTGGAGAGCGTCTACCGGTACCGCGAGCAGTGGAAGAACTACCGGTCCACCGAGCAGCTCCTCGGGCACGAGCGGGTCTACTTCGAGACCAAGGTCGGGCCGTACCACAACCTGCCGAAGCGGGAGGCGTTCTCCACGCTCGTCGCCCGGGTCGAGAAGGCCATCGCCAACGAGAACTCCGCGACCCTCAACGTCATGACCCTCGGCGGGCAGGTGAACTCCGACGTCCAGCAGCACGGGATTCCGGCCGCCCGGGAGTCCGAGGCGGGGGCAGGGGCCGGGCCGGCGGCGGGGGAGAAGTAGACGACGGTGGGGGAGGAGTGAGCGACGGCGGGGGAGGAGCAGGCGGCGGCCCGGGAGAAGTGGGCGACCGCCGGGGAGAGGCGGGTGCGCGGACGGCCCCGGGGGGTTTCCCGGGGCCGTCCTCCGTCCTAGGGGGCCGTCCGGCGTGGTGCTCGAACCTCGTGGTGGGTCGGCGCCGTCGGCGTGGTGCTCGACCCCCGTGGTGGCCGGCACCGCCGGCATGGTGATCAGCCCTTGTGGTGATCAGCCCTCGTGGTGGGTCAGCACCACTTGTAGTCGACCCGCGTCGAGTTGTACGAGCACGTGTCGATCCGCGCGCCGTTCGACTTCTTCAGCGTCGCGGTGTCGCGGTCGTTGTTCCAGACGTACCAACCGCGGTTCTGGTAGACGTTCGCGGACGAGTTCGTGCCGCGGCCCGTGCGGACCGTCACGATCTTGCCCTTGCCGAGGACGAGGTTGCCGAAGGTGTACTTGTGGTTCGCCGCGTCCGTCAGCGTCCAGCCGCGCAGGTTGACCGCCGCGCCGGTCGTGTTGCGTATCTGCACGTACTCGCCGTTGAGGCTCGTGTTGCCGCCGCGGTCCGAGCCCGGGCTGTCGTAGTAGATCTTGTACAGGTGGACCGATCCGGCGGCCTGTGCCTGCGTGGGCAGCAGCAGGATGCCGGAGGCCGCGGCCGCGGTCACGGCCGCGAACGTGCGTGCGCGAAGCATGAATGTCCCTCAGTTTCTGCCGGGAGCCCGCCGATGGGACCCGACGAGCACACAGAATACGCACGCTCTTCACCTCATCCGCACAACTTCATGCGAGTGGGCGCAGCGGTAATTTAGTCTTGGTCCATGTTCGACAGGTCCCTGCGAGTCACCGTGCTCGGCTCCGCCACCCCCTACCCCCGGCCCGGCAACGCCTGCTCGGGCTATCTCGTCGAGGGCGGCGGGGCGCGCGTCTGGGTCGATGCCGGCAGCGGCACCCTCGCCGAGCTCCAGCGGTACGTGGCCCTCGGGGACGTCGACGCGGTGTGGATCTCCCACCTGCACGCCGACCACTCCGCCGACCTGCTCACCTTCTACTACGCCTTGCTCTACGCGGGACTCGGAACGGCCCTGCCCGTGCCCCTCCTCGGCCCCGTCGGGATCGCCGACCGGCTCGCCGGGTTCCTGACCAACGGCCCCGAACGCAGCCCCGTCGAGAAGGCGTTCGCCGTTCAGGAGCTGCACGACGGGCACGTCGCCCGCGTCGGCGGACTCACCCTGACCTCCCGCGCCGTCGAGCACGGCCTTCCCGCCTTCGCGCTGCGCGTGGAGGACGAGGACGGCCGTTCGCTCGTCTACTCCGGAGACTGTGAGCCCTGCCCCTCCCTCGTCGAACTCGCCCGCGACTGCGACCTGTTCGTGTGCGAAGCGGACGGGGAGACCCCCGGACACCACTCCGCGGCCCAGGCCGGCGCGACCGCTGCCGCGGCCGGTGCCGGGCGGCTCGTCCTGACCCATGTGGGGTCGGCGCTGCCGCCCGGGGAGGCCGTCGCACGGGCCGCCGGGTCGTACGCGGGCGCCATCGCCCACGCCGATCCCGGGCTCCGGTTCGACGTCACGCGTCGAAGTCGTACTCCAGGACGTACGACGACGAGTCCAGCGTCATCTCGTTGAGCTCCACCGCCATCCCCGGCCCCGTGAACGCCGTACGGCCGATGAGGACCACGGGCGTCCCCAACTCCAGGGCCAGCCGGTCCGACTCGTCCGCCGTCGGCATCCGACAGCGGATCTCCTCGCGGAACCGCACCGGCCGGTGGCCCAGCTCCGTCAGCCGGGCATAGGTCCCGCCCGGCCCCGTGTCCGGCTCGGCGATCGCCGTCCCGCGCACCAACTCCGCGGACAGGTACGAGACCGACAGCAGTACGGGCTTGGCGTCGAGGACGAAACGGCGGCTGCGTACGCACACGGGCGCGCCCGGCGTCAGGTTCAGCGCCCCCGCGACCCGCGCCCCCGCCTCCGTCTCGGCCACCTCGATCTGGTCGACGACCAGATCCCGGTTCTCCACGTCCGCCGACCAGACCGAACGCCCGTTTCCCCACTGTTCGCCGGACAGGCGCGGGATGCCCCGGCGGCGCAGCGGACGGAAGACCCGGACGAAGACCCCGGCGCCCTTGCGGGCCTCGGCGAGACCCTCGGTGCGCAGCACGGAGAGGGCCTGCCGGGCCGTCATCCGGGCCACGGCGTAGGTCGTCATGAGGTCGTTCTCACCGGGGAGCCGGTCACCCGGCGCGAACGCGCCCGACTGGATCGCGGTTCTCAACTCGTCGGCGATGCGCTGGTACTTGGGCCGACGAGCGCTGTCCTGGTCAGTCACGGGTGGACCACTCCCTTCATCTGCGGACACCCTACGGCGCGCCCCGAGGCCAGGGTGCACACGTGTACGCCGCCCCGCCCGGCCGATCCATCCATCGGGGGACATCTCTAGAGATACGTTGACAGGGAGGGGGCGGAGGGCTTCTCTGGTTCTCCCCAGGCTTCAGGGATCGGGACGGAGGGGACGCGTGCAGCCACTGCCCGAGGTCGGTGACCTCGTCCGTGACGCCGCCACCGGGCGGGTCGGCTTCTACGTCGGGAGCGCCTCCGGAAGTCCCTCCGGAAGCCTCTCCGGAAGTCCGTCTGGGAGCCTCTCCGGAAGTCCCTCCGGGAGTCCCTCCGGACGCTGTTTGATCCGGCCCGTCCACGGCGGCGCCGAGTGGGAGGCCGAGCCCGCCGACGTACAGCCGGCCACGCCGCTGCGCGAGCTGCGCGCCCGGGCCGCCGAGATCAACGCGCGGAGCCGGCGGGGGCTGTCCTGAGGTTGCGCGTCACCGGCCCCCGGCCGACGGTCCCCCGACCGGCGGCCCGGGGGCCGGGGCCTGAGGTCCAGGAGGCGGGGCCGAGCCCCGGGGGCCGAGGCCCCGCTCTTCCCTCTCGGCGGTTGTCAGTGGGGCGCGCCACACTGGAGGCATGTGCCGCAGCATCAAGACTCTCCGACCGCCCGCGCTGCCCGAGGAGGCGACCGAGGACGACATCCGCGCCGCCGCCCTGCAGTACGTCCGCAAGGTCTCCGGGTTCCGCGCCCCCGCCGCCCACAACCGCGAGGTCTTCGAGCGGGCCGTGGACGAGATCGCCGACGCGACCGCGAGACTCCTCGACGGCCTGGAGGTACGCGGAGCGCACCACGCGCATCACGCGCACCCGACGCCTTCGGCGCAGCCCGCCGTCAGGAGGCAGGCGCGGGAGCCTCAGCCGGACGCCGTATGAGGTAGGCGGCGAGCCCGCCCGCCAGGAACAGCGCGAGGGTCGACACTCCCGCGCTGAACCACGTCGCGCCCAGCCACTGCCCACCCAGCCAGCCGAGCCCCACGCTGTACGAGGCCCAGGTCACGCCCGCCAGGGCCGACCACGGCAGGAACTCCTCCACGCGACGCTTCGCCGCGCCCGCGCCCAGCGAGACCACCGAGCGGCCCGCCGGTGCGAAGCGCGCGAGGACGACGAGCAGCCCGCCGCCCCTGGCCAGCGCGGTGCCGAGACGTTCCTGCGCCATGGACAGGCGCCGGGACCGGGCGATCGTCCGGTCGAGCCTGGCGCCACCCCTGAGCGCCAGCCGGTACGCCAGGAAGTCGCCGAGCACCGAGGCCGTGGCCGCGCAGAGCAGCAGGGGGAGCAGGGAGGGCACGTCGGGGGTGGCCGCGGTGGCCGATGCCGCCGCCGTGGCGGCGGTGATCACCAGGAAGCCGCTCGGCAGCACGGGCAGGAAGACGTCGAGCAGGATCGACGTCGCCACCACCGGGTAGATCCATGGACCGGCGGTGAGCGACCGCAGCGAGCCAAGGCTGTCGAGCAGATTCACAGGGGCAGAGCCTACGCGGGGGCGGGGGGCCGCCCGCCGGGTGGGTGCCGGGCTCCGCGGGACCCGAGCGAACGTGTGCGACTTTGCGGGAACGTGCCCGGAGCGAGGGGCCGGTTCCGGGCCGGAGGGGCAGGAGAAAGGGCCGGAACGCGTGCTGCGTGGTCCGGCCCTTTCCTGTATGCGACTCGGGTACGGGGCTTCGATACGGGGCTCCGGTACGGGGCTCCCGGACCTCAGCCTGCCGGGTCGGGCTGCCTCAGACCTCAGCCTGCCGGGTCGGGCTGCCTCAGGCCGCCGGGCCGACGTGTCTCAGGTCGCCGTCGGCGTCCTGCCTCAGGCCGTGACCGGGGCGGCCTGCTCCTCGCGCTCCTCGCGCGTCCCGCGCTCCGTGGCACCCGCGCCCACCCGGCCGCGGAAGAGGCCGTCGAGAGCCAGCGCGCCCGGGCCGGTGAACACCAGCAGCACGAAGGCCCAGCAGAACAGGGCCGCGGTCTCGCCGCCGTTCTGCAGCGGGAAGAGGGACTCCGGCTGGTGGACCTTGAAGTACGCGTACGCCATCGAGCCCGAGGCGAGGAACGCGGCGCTCCGGGTGCCCAGGCCGAGCACCACCAGGCCGCCCGCGCCGAGCTGGATGACGGCGGCGTACCAGCCCGGCCAGGTGCCGGCCGGGACCGTCCCGCCGCCCATCGCGCCGCCGAGGACGCCGAAGAGCGAGGCGGCGCCATGGCAGGCGAAGAGCAGGCCGACGACGATGCGGAAGAGGCCCAGCGCGTACGGCTGCGACTGGTCGAGGCGGCCCGCGAGCGTGCTCGCGCCGCCCGGGCCCTTCACGTTCTGCTGGCTCTGCTGAGTCTGCTGATTCTTGTGGTTGTTCGGGGTGTTCATGGGGGGACTCCTTCGGCCTGGCCCCGTCCGTGGGGTGGACGGGGAGTGGGGACGGAAACCGATGAGGCCGTCAGGTTAGGCACCCCTCACTAGTGCTTGCAAGTTCAACATCAGGCCACCGGGAAGTGTGTGGTCAGGTTCACTTCCCGGTGGCTGCTGTTGATGCAGAGTCAGTAGTGGCTTCCTCAGCAGCCGTTGAGCACGGACTGGAGGGCGCTCTTCTCGGCGGAGTCGACGCTGAGGTTCCAGTAGTACTTCACGTGCACCCACGCGCGGGCGTACGTGCAGCGGTACGCGGTCCGCGAGGGCAGCCACTCCGCCGGGTCCTGGTCGCCCTTCGACTGGTTGACGTTGTCCGTGACGGCTATCAGCTGCGGCCGGGTCAGGTCGTTCGCGAAGGACTGGCGCTGCGAGGTCGTCCACGCGTTGGCGCCCGAGCGCCAGGCCTCGGCGAGCGGAACCATGTGGTCGATGTCGAGGTCGGAGGCGACGGTCCAGGTGGCGCCGTCGTACTGCGAGTACCAACTGCCGCTGGTCGCGGCACAGCTGGAGTCCGTGACGACGTTCACGCCGTCGCGCTTGAGGACGGTCTCGCGGGTGTTGCAGGCGCCGGACTGGGTGATCCAGTGGGGGAAGAGGTCCCGGCTGTAGCCGGAGGAGGAACCTTCCGCCTTCACGGTGAGGGCGGCCAGGTACGTGCGGGCGGTGGCGGCGCTGACCGGGGTGGGCATCGCGGCCTGGGTGGCCGGGGCCGTGGCGAGGAGGCCGGTGACGGTGAGGGCGGCGGAGGTGGCGAGCACGGCGAGTCGACGCGCGTAGACGTTACCGACGGGCATGGGAACTCCCTTGAGGTGGGGGGACCTTGGCGGGTGCCGTCCCCGTGGGTGCCGGGCGATGGCCCGGTCATCGTGGCGGCGCGAGGTTTCGATGGGGGGTGCGCCAGGTAACAGAGTGGCGACATGGGCACGTCACATCAAGGGGTGCGGCACGTCCTGATGGAGCGACAGATTCCGCCGGGAGTGGCGGAGGTGGGGCGGGAGCGGCCGTCGGTGGGCGCGTGCGGGGGTACGACGAGACCCCGGGCCGCTTCCGGCCCGGGGTCTCGTCCCGTCGTGCATCCCCGTCTGGGGGTGTTAGTGATGGTGCTGTCGGTGTTTCTGCCGGTGGCCCTGGAGGAGCGCGTCACCGGAGTTGCGTGGCGTCAGAGGGAGGCGTCACCGGAGGGGCGTGGCGCCGGGGGAGCGCGTCACCGGAGTTGCGTGGCGTCAGAGGGAGGCGTCACCGGAGGGGCGTGGCGCCGGAAGTGCCCGGGGTGCTACGGAAGTACGGTCAGCGTGATCGAACCGTCGGCCGCGGGCTCGACCCGCAGACGGGTGAGGTCGGCGATGTGCACGTCCGGCGCGAAGGCCGCCGCGCGCGGGCCGACGCCCACGATCCGCATGCCGGCCGCGCGGCCCGCCTGGATGCCGGCCTCCGAGTCCTCGAAGACGATGCACTCCGCCGGGTCGAAGCCCAGCTCGGCCGCGCCCTTCAGGAAGCCCTCGGGGTCCGGCTTGCTCGCGCCGACGTGCTCGGCGGTGACCCGGGTCTCCGGCATCGGAAGCGCGGCGGCGCCCATCCGGGCCTGCGCGAGAGCCTCGTCCGCCGAGGTCACCAGGGCGTGCGGCAGCCGTGCGAGCGCGGCCATGAAGGCGGGGGCGCCGGGGACGGGCACGACCCCGGCGAGGTCCGCGGTCTCCTCGGCGAGCATGACGCGGTTGTCGGCGTGGTTCTCGGCCATCGGGCGGTCCGGGAGGAGGACGGCCATGGTCGCGTACCCCTGGCGGCCGTGGACCACCTTGAGCACGGCGTCCCCGTCGAGGCCCTGCCGCTCCGCCCAGCGTCGCCAGCAGCGCTCGACGACGGCGTCCGAGTTGACGAGGGTGCCGTCCATGTCGAGGAGGAGGGCGCGGGCGGTGAGCGTTGCCGGGGTGGTGGCGGGCATCGGGTCTCCAGAGGGGGTGGTGCGGAGAACGAAGCGGTCCCGCCCACCGGTCAGGGAATGCGGGCGGGGCCACTTTGTTCTTCTACGATACAAAACCGGGAGGCGTCTTGGCCAACCGGTCCGCATGCCGGGACCCGGGCCGGACCGTCCGCGGCTCAGATGTCGGGGGTGTTCTCCTCCAGGATCCGGCGCGTCTCGGGGCCGTAGACGCCCTCCGGGTCGCCCGGGATGTACCGCCACGACTGGTAGCGGGCCACGGCGTCGCGGACCTCCTCGTCGTACCGCCCGTTGATGCGGCCGTCGTAGACCCACACCGCGGTCAGCCGTCGCTGGAGTTCCCGCACCTCGTGGCCGGAGGAGCCCAGGCTCAGGGTCCCGACCTCCTCCTCGCCCTCCCCGGGCGCCACGGCCGGAGGTGTCGTCGTGTCCTGCGGAGTCGCCGGTGGGGCGTCGGTCGGCGCCGACGACGAAGAGGCCGACGGGGGTGCCGCCGCGCCGCCCGTGGTCACGGAGGCGCTCGGCGACGCGCTCGTGGGGGTCGGTGAGGGCGATGTGGACGACGGTGACGCGGACGCGGACGTCTCGCGCGGAGTCGGGGACGAGGACGTCGGCTCCGGGCTCTGCGACGAGGGGGAGGGGGACGGCGCCTCCGACACCCCGAGGTTCAGCGACGCGCTCGTGGTCACGTCCGGTACGGCCGCCCGGTCGTTCGGCTCCTCCCCGCCGCCCAGCACGGCGGCCGCGAGGGCCGCGGTGCCCGCCACGGCGACGGCGGTCACCGCAGCGACCAGCGCACCGCGCCGGCGCCCGCGCCCCCGCTCGTCCCCCCGTCCGTGCCCGTGGCCGGGCGGCGGGGGTATGTCGCCCACGCCGCGCAGCAGCAGCGGCATGGTCTCGGAGGGGTCGCCCCCGGGGTGGGGCTGGGCCGGAAAGCCCGCGGTGCTGCCGTACGGCTCGTACCTGTCGCCGCCGACGTCCCCCGAGGCGGCCCCGGTGGTGCCCCCGGGGGCGCCTCTGCCGACGCCTCCGCCCGACGCTCCGCCCGGCCCCCCGTCCGGCCGGATCGCCGCCAGCGGCGCCGTCGGAGGGTCCTCCGCGTCCGAGACGTACGTACCGGGGCCGTTCGAGCCGGAGCCGTGCGCACCGGAGCCGTACGCATCAGCCCCGTACCCATCGGCCCCGTACGCCCCGGAACCGTGCGGACCGGAGTCGTACGCGCCAAGGCCCCCCGACCCCGCGCCCCCCGACCCCGCCGCCGGTCCCGACCCCGACCCCGCCGGTCCCGACCCCGCGCCCCCCGACCCTGCCGTGGCCCCCGGCCCGGTCCCCGCGCCGCTTTCCTTCGGCGCGTCCAGCGTCACGTACGGCCTGATCCGGAGCGGATCGAAGTCCTCGGCCGCCGCCAGTTCGGCCTGGGCGCAGGCGCAGCCAGGTCTCTGTACACCGCATTCAGGACAGACATGTCCGGTCATGATGGGTCCCCTCCCCGAGACAACTGCTGGCGATTATGCAGCCCACCCCCTCCCCCGTGACGAACGGGCAGGCGAATGGGCGGGCGAACAGGCAGGCGGATGGGCATGCGAACAGCCAGGTGAACAGCCAGGTGAGCGGGTGGGCGAACGGACGGGTGAACCACCGCACCCTCCGCAGGCCATATCCGGACATTCGGACCAGGATGGAGGAGCCGTCCCATGGGCCGTCCGGCGGGACGCCCGACGCGACGCCCCGAGGAGACGCCCATGGCCCAGGAAGTCAGCCCCTCCGGTCTCGGTGGCGCCCCCGCGCCCGGGGAGGAGCGGAGCCGCCGCACCGTCCTCGTCGCGATCGGCGCGCTGCTCCTCGGCATGCTGCTGGCCGCCCTCGACCAGACCATCGTCTCCACCGCGCTGCCGACCATCGTCAGCGAGCTCGGCGGCATGGAGCACCTGTCCTGGGTGGTCACCGCCTACATGCTGGCGTCCACGGCGGCCACCCCGCTGTGGGGCAAGCTCGGCGACCAGTACGGGCGAAAGAAACTCTTCCAGGCCGCGATCGTCCTCTTCCTCATCGGCTCCGCGCTCTGCGGCATCGCCCAGAACATGCCGCAGCTCATCGGCTTCCGCGCGATCCAGGGCCTCGGCGGCGGCGGTCTCATCGTGCTGTCGATGGCGATCGTCGGCGACCTGGTGCCGCCACGGGAGCGCGGCAGGTACCAGGGGCTCTTCGGCGCCGTCTTCGCCACCACCAGCGTCCTCGGTCCGCTGCTCGGCGGGGTCTTCACCCAGCAGCTCTCCTGGCGCTGGGTCTTCTACATCAACCTGCCGATCGGCATCGTCGCCCTCTTCGTGATCGCCGCCGTCCTGCACGTCCCGGTGCGCTCCACCCGGCACACCATCGACTACCTGGGCACCTTCCTCATCGCCTCGGTCGCCACCTGTCTGGTCCTCGTCGCCTCCCTCGGCGGCACCACCTGGGCCTGGGGTTCGGCGCAGATCATCGGCCTCGCCGTCCTCGGAGCCGTACTCCTCGTCTGGTTCGTCCGGGTCGAGCTGCGGGCGGCCGAACCCGTGATTCCGCTCAAGCTCTTCAGGATCCGGACGTTCAGCCTGGTCGCGGTCATCAGCTTCGTCATCGGCTTCGCGATGTTCGGCGCGATGACCTATCTCCCGACCTTCCTCCAGGTCGTGCAGGGCGTCACCCCGACCATGTCCGGCGTGCACATGCTGCCGATGGTCGCCGCCATCCTGATCACCTCGACGGTCACCGGCCAGATCGTCTCCCGCACGGGCCGCTGGAAGGTCTTCCCGATCGCCGGCACCGCCGTCACCTGCCTCGGACTGCTCCTGCTCCACGGGCTGACGGAGACCAGCACCACCGGGGAGATGAGCGTCTGCTTCTTCGTCTTCGGCGTCGGACTCGGCCTGGTCATGCAGGTCCTCGTCCTGATCGTGCAGAACGCCGTCCCGTACGAGGACCTCGGCGTCGCCACCTCCGGCGCCACCTTCTTCCGGTCCATCGGCGCCTCCTTCGGCGTCGCCGTCTTCGGCACCGTCTTCACCAGCCGGCTCACCCGCACACTCGACGACGTGTTCGCCGCCGCCACCGCCTCCGGACAGGACCTTCCGCCCGGCATCGGCCCCGAGCAGGTCGCCGCCGACCCGCGCACCGTCGCCGCACTCCCGGCCGACCTGCGCCCCGACGTCCTGCACGCGTACGCCACGTCCATCACCGACGTCTTCCTGTACGCGGCGCCCGTCGTCCTGGTCGCCTTCGTCGTCGCCTGGTTCCTCAAGGAGGACAAGCTGCGGGCCTCGGTCACCGCGCCCGACACCAGCCAGACGCTCGCCTCCGACCCCGTCGAGCGCTCCTCGTACGACGAATGCGCCCGCGCCCTGTCCGTCCTCGGCTCCCGCGGGGGCCGCAGGGCGATCTACGGGAAGATCACCTCCCGCGCGGGGCTCGATCTGCAGCCCGCCGCGAGCTGGCTGCTGCTCCGCATCCGCCGCCACGGCACCGTCGAACCCGCACGGCTCGCCGAGCACGTACCCGTGCCGCTGCAGGTGATCACGGAGGCCTCCCGGCAGGTGGAGGAACGGCGTCTGGTCACCCGTGAGGGACTCCAGCTGATGCTCACCGAGGAAGGCGTCCAGGCCGCGACCCGGCTCGACGCGGCCCGCGAGGAGTCGCTGGCCGAACTGCTCGGCGACTGGTGGGGCCCGGACCGGCCCACCGACCTGGTGAAACTCGTGGAGGAACTGACGGCCGAGCTGAGCGGCTCGGACGCGGAGCGCTCGCACGACCCCGACCCGCCCCGCGACCACCACGGGTAAGTGTGCCTCCCCACGCCCTGTATGACCGTCACTCAGAACCCCTCAGTACGCTGGCCCCTTCAAGATCACATCACAGGGGGAGCGGGCAGGATGAACAGCGAACAACCACGCCAGGGCCAGGGTTGGCCCGCGCCGCCGGGACATCCGCCGGCCGGACCGGCGAACGGCGGACACGACGGTCACGGAGGCGGGTACGGAGGCGGGTACGGAGACGGTTACGGCGGCGGGCACGGCGGTGGACACGGTGCCCCGGCGCCGATCGTCGTGACGCGTACGCCCTCGCACCGGGGCGCCTGGATCGGTGCGGGAGCCACACTGGTGGCCGCGGTGATCGGCGTCGTCGGGACGTACCTGGTGAGCGCCGACAACGACGGCGACTCCGCGCCGCCGCAGGCACAGACCCCGGTGTCGGGCCCGGCCACCCCCTCCGGAGCGGAGACCGGGAGCGGCGACGACGCCCCCGCGGACTCCTCGCGGAGTCCGGAGGCCACGACGAGCCAGGAGGCGTCGGCACCCCCGGCGACACCGACCTCCCCGGCCCCGCCCGCGAAGCCGGCCGGCACGGTCGCGTGGCAGGGACCCCTGGTGATCACGTACACGGAAGACAAGGACCTGGACTCCGCACCTCCCGTGGAGTCCGAGATCCGCGAGCAGAACGACTTCTCCGTCTACCCCTTCGGCGGCCACATGCTGCGGCCCGGGGACGAGGTCAAGGCGCTGCTCTGGAAGGACTCGACGAACAAGACGCCCTCGTACGAGGACTGCGCACGGGACATCGACACCCTGGGCACCTCGACCGAGACGGAGCTCAGGACCGGCATGGTCGTCTGCGCCGCGACGAACGACGGCCGCCTCGCCCGCCTGACCGTCAGGGAACTGGCCGGTCTCGCCTCCGACACGCGCGCCGTGTTCGACGTCGTCGTCTGGAGCCGCTGACCGGAGTCCCGCCGGCCTCCTCGGCGGGCCGGTCAGAGATCCTTGCCGTACCAGATGTCCATGTACGGGCCCGCGCAGTAGGCCGGGATCTCGTCGTACCCGTGCCGGGAGTACAGGGCGCGCGCCTCGACCAGGTCCAGGCGCGTGTTCAGGACCATCCTGCGGGCGCCGAGCCCTCGGGCCGCGTCCTCCAGGTTCCCCAGGAGCGCGCCCGCGCCGCCCAGGCCGCGGAAGGCGTGACGCAGGAAGACGCGGGTGAGTTCCGCCCGGTCCTCGTCGAGGAGGAGCACCCCGCCGCACCCGGCGGGCCTGCCCTCGTACCGCGCGACCAGGAACTGCCCGGTCGGCGGGGTCAGCAGCTCGACCCCGTCGTTGGTCAGGCCCTCGTCGATCTCCGCCCGCGTCGCGGGGCGCTTCCAGTAGCGGCTCGCGACATCGTCGTAGTAGTCGCGGCGCAGGGCGGTGGCGTCCGCGGTGTCGACGCGCTCGGCGGCGAGGTTCCAGGTCATGCGCGCCATTGTGCGGCGCGCACGACCTGGGACGCAGCCCGGTTTTCCCCGGACGCCCGGCCGGGAGGGTCAGCTCTTCGGGGACGCCTGCTGGACGACCTCGAAGGACCAGAGGGTGGAGCCGGACGCGGCGGGCCTGGGCCGCTCGCCCTCGGCACCCCCCGCGCCGCCGCCCCCGTGCGCGGCCTTCATGGAACCGTTCATCCAGGCCTGGAAGTCCTCCTCACTGCGCCAGCGCGTGTACACCAGGTACTGGTCGGTGCCCTCGACGGGGCGCAGCAGCTCGAACCACTCGAAACCGTCGGACCCCTCCACGGCCCCGGCCCGGGAGGCGAACCGCTGCTCCAGAACCTCACGCTGCTCGGCCGGTACGGCCAGGACGTTGATCTTCACGATGCTCATGAAAGGCAGGATATGACTCCCGGTCCCATCGCCTTCGAGGCGGACGCGGTGCGGGCCCTGGCGGCCCGTTGGTCGACCTGTCTGGGGGAGGGCGACTTCGTGTGTTCCCCGGTGGGGCTGTGGCTCGCTCTTGCCGCCGCGGCCTCCGGGGCGCGTGGGCGGACGGCCGAGGAGCTGCGGGGGCTGCTCGGGGTCGAAGGGGAGGCGGCCGCCGAGGCGGTGGCCGTCGTCGGGCGGCGGCTCGCGGTGACGGACGGGGTCGCGTCGGCCACCGGCGTGTGGAGCAGGGTGGCGGTGCTCGACGCGTTCCGGCGTGGTCTGCCGGATGTGGAGTTCGGGGTGCTGCGGGGGGCGCCGGCCTGGTTCGAGCTGCCCGACGAGGTGTTCGGGGCCACGGACGACGTGTCCCTGGGCGAGACTCCCGCCGTCGCCCAGGACGAACTCGACGCCTGGGTGCGGGAGGCGACCGGTGGCCGGATCGCCGGGCTGCCGCTCGGGCTCGACGGCTCCGAGGACCTGGTCCTCGTCAACGCCCTCGCCCTGAAGGCCTCCTGGCTGACCGCCTTCCCCGCGCACCTCACCCGTGACGAGCCCTTCACCGACGGCTGCGGGGTCACCCGGCCCGTACCGACCATGCGGCGGCGGATCCCCGCCTCCTGGGTCTGGTCCGTGGACGGGGTCACCGTCGTCGAGCTGCCGTGCGCGGGTGACGAGGCGGCCGCCCGGGTGCGGTTCGTTCTCGGCCGGTCCGGCGCCGGACCGGCCGACGTGCTGCCCGCCGCCTGGGCGGGGCCCGAGGCGCGGAGGCCGCTCGCCGCGGACGCGGCCGACCTCACGCTGCCGCGGTTCACCCTCCGTACGAAGACCGAGGCGGACGCCCATCTGGCGGCGCTCGGCGTCAGCCGGGCGTTGCGGCCCGGTGCCGACTTCCCGGGCCTGTCCCCGGTCGGCCTCTTCATCTCCAAGGTGGTGCAGGAGGTGCTCGTCGAGGTCGCGGAGGAGGGGGTCGAGGCGGCCGCCGTGACGCAGGTGGCGATGACCCGGAGCGCGGCGCCGCCCCGTCGGCAGGCCGTGGAGCGCATCGCCTTCGACCGCCCCTTCGGCGTGGTCGTCCTCGACGCGTCCGGCGAGCTGCCGCTCTTCGCGGGCTGGCGGCGGAGCGCACCGGGCGGGGCCGGCTCCGGAGCGCCGTAGCGTCATCGCCGGGTCGCGAGACGCTCCGTTCTGTTAGGGTCGCTCGTATGTGTTCCGTCATCCACAACTGGCAGGCGATCCGTACCCGTTCGGGGTGCTGACCGCGGTGCCGGGCGATGCCCGGCGCTCGGACCCGCGTCCACCGTTCGCCTCCTGATGACGAGGAATCCCACCATGCGCGCACACTCGCGCCCCACTTTCGTATGCGTCCACGGCGGCTCCAGCAACGCACGGGCCTGGGGCCCGCTGCAGAACGAGCTGGCGCTGCTCGGACACCGTTCGTACGCCGTCGATCTGCCCGGACACGGGGACCGGGCAGAAGGCCCCGCCGCCTACTACCGGCAGCCCCAGGACCTGACGGCGCTGACCGCGGCCCCGTCCCCGATGAGCGGCGTCACGCTGCGGGACAACGTGCGGCACGTGACGGACGTCCTGCGGCGGCTGGCCCCGCTGGGGCCGGTCGTGCTGGTCGGCAACAGTCTCGGCGGTCTGACGATCGGTGCGGTCGCCGACGCCGTGCCGGAGCTGGTGGACCGGCTGGTCTACCTCTCCGCGTTCTGCCTCGCCGATCCGGCGATGCTCACCGGGGCCTGGGACGTGACCGACGAGAACCTGCTGGACGCGGCGGTGGCGCGGATCGCCGTGCCGCTCACGGGCGCGTCCGCCGATCCGGGGGTGGTGCGGCTGAACTGGCGGGCGGCGCACGCCGATCCCGCCGTGTTCGCCGAGCTGAAGGCCGCCGTCATGGCCGACGCCACCGACCACACGTTCGGAGCGCTGCTCGACACACTGGACCCGGACGAGAACCACGGGGTGCTGGAGCCCGGGGCGCTGGTCACGGCGGAGCGCTGGGGCCGGGTCCCGCACACCTATGTCCGGCTCTCCCAGGACGCGAGCGTCACGCCGGCGGTGCAGGATTACATGATCCGCAAGGCCGACGAGCTGACTCCGGACAACCCCTTCGACGTGCGCACCCTGGACGCCTCGCACGTCGGCTACTTCAGTCGGCCCGCGCTCTTCGCGGAACTGCTCGCGGGCCTCGTCTGACGTGCTCCGGGTGTTCCCCTTCCTGTCGTGCCGTGGGAAGGGGGACACCCGCCGGGGCCCGGTCCGGAAACGGCAGGGCCTAACGGACGACGCGGGCGAGCAGCAGGCCGTCGTAGCCCTTGGTGCCGACCGTCTGGATCGCCGTCGCGTCCAGGCGGGGTTCGGCGGCGACGAGGTCGAAGAGCTCGCGGGTGCCGGTGATCGCCGGGTCGTCCGGGTCGGGGGTGGTGATCCTGCCGCCCCGTACCACGTTGTCGACGACGATCACCGTGCCGGGCCGGGAGAGCTTCAGGGCCCACTCCACGTAGCGCGGGTTGTTGACCTTGTCGGCGTCGATGAAGACCAGGTCGAACGGGCCGGCGCCCTCCGCCTCCAGCTGCGGCAGGCTGTCCAGGGCCGCGCCCGTTCGGACCTCGACGACCTTGTCCAGGCCGGCGTGGGCGAGGTTGGCGCGTGCGACGTCCGCGTGGGCCGGGTCGTATTCGAGGGTGAGGAGCCGGCCGTCGGCGGGCAGGGCGCGGGCCAGCCAGATCGTGCTGTAGCCGCCGAGGGTGCCGATCTCCAGGATGCTCCGGGCGCCCTGCATCTGTGCGAGCAGGTGGAGGAGCTTGCCCTGGTTGGGGGCGACGGCGATCTCGGGCAGCCCGGCTGCCGCGGAGGCGCTGAGCGCGGCGGTCAGCGCCTCGTCGGCGGGGGCGATCGTCTCGGTGAAGTAGGCGTCGACTGCGTTCCACTGAGGGTTCGTCATGCGGCCGAACGTACACCGGGGCCGGTCGCCGGGCGGCGCCTTGCCGCCCGTACGACCAGGAGCGTCGCGAGGGCGGCGAGGAGCAGACCGCCGCCGGCCGTCAGCAGCCACACGGGGATTCCGCCGCCCACGGTGAGGAGCCGGTCGGTGTACTCGACCCGGCGGTACGGGGTGTCGGCGACGGCCCGCAGGTGGTGGTCGTCGTCGATCCGCTCCGGGTGGGGGAACTCCTGCTCCAGGACGGTGAGCCGGACCGGTCGCTCCCCGGCGAGTGCGGCGACGGGGCCCTCGGGTTCGATCCGGCCGGCGAAGGTCACCTCGGGGGTGTCGCCGCCGATGGGGGAGCGGGGTTCCATCCGGTGCTCGGCGAGGACGTAGAGGCCGAGGCTCTGGGAGGTCTTCGCGAGCCGCGAAAGGCGCATGGGGTAGACGAGTTCGGGTGAGGCGAAGGTGATGCGCAGCGGGGTCAGCTCGCCCTGGAGGACGGCGTCCTTCTGCTGCGGCGCGAGGCGGACGGCGACGTACTCCCACCGTCGTTCCACGTACGGCTGGAGGGCGCCGGTCAGCCGTTCGGGCAGCTCGAAGCCGTTGGTCCGCAGCCAGTCGCCGAGGGCGTCCGGGTCGGTGGCGGTCAGCCGGGCGACGTCGAAGGGGCCGAGCCGTTCGCGGCCGACGACGCCGACACCGCCCGCGCCGGGTGCCGGAGCCCCGGCGCCGTCCCCGTGGTCGAGGTCGAACGGCCAGTCGCCCTCGCGCGGCCAGAAGTGGAAGCGGTCGCGCTGCTCGGGCTCGGTGAGCCGGTCGAGGGCGTCGAAGAGCTCGGGGTCGCCGAGGGTGACGCCGGCGCGGCTCGGCACGGGCATGATCCAGGCGGAGTGTTCGGCGTCGCCGTGGACGTTGAAGCGCATGACGACGGTCTCGGTCCGGCCGTCCCAGCGGACGGCCGACTCCTCGCGGTCGACGCCGATGCGCTGGTCCTTGGTCGGGATCATGGCGCCGCAGCCGCAGGCGTACGCCGGTGCGACGAGCGAGCCGAGCTGGAGCGCGAGCAGCGCGACGATGGTGGTGAGAATTCGGTGTGTCCCCCGCATGCGGGGTGGGACGTGCCGGGTGACCCGCCGGTTCCGTCCACGAGGTCCGGTTCCGGTTTCGTTCGCGGGGTCCGGATCCGGCCCGGCCCGTGAGGTGCCGTTCCGGCTCCGTCCGCGAGGTCTGGTTCCGGCTCCGTCCCCGTGAGGTGCCGTTCCGGCTCCGTCCCGCCCCGCCGCGTACGTTCAGCCCCCGGCGCGGACCCGGAGTTCCTTCACCCCGTTCAGCCAGGCGGCCCGCAGTCGGCGCGGTTCGCCGGCGAGGGTCAGGTCGGGCAGGGCGTCCGCGACCGCGTTGAAGATCAGCTCGATCTCCTTGATGGCGAGGGACTTGCCCAGGCAGAAGTGGGGCCCGCCGCCGCCGAAGCCGAGGTGGGGGTTCGGGTCGCGGGTGATGTCGAAGCGCTCGGGGTCGGTGAAGACCTCGGGGTCGTTGTTGGCGGAGGAGTAGAAGAGGCCGACGCGGTCGCCCTTGGCGATCTTCTGCCCGCCGAGCTCGGTGTCCTGGGTGGCGGTCCGCTGGAAGGAGACGACGGGGGTCGCCCAGCGGACGATCTCCTCGGCGGCGGTCGCCGGTCGTTCCCGTTTGAAGAGTTCCCACTGATCGGGGTGGGTGAGGAAGGCGTGCATGCCGTGGCTGATGGCGTTGCGGGTGGTCTCGTTGCCGGCGACGGCGAGCAGGAGCACGAAGAAGCCGAACTCGTCGGAGGAGAGGTTGCCCTGGCCCTCGGCGGCGACCAGCTGGCTGACGATGTCGGCGGCCGGGCATTCCTTGCGGGCGGCGGCCATGTTCATCGAGTAGCCGATGAGTTCCATGGCGGCCTCGGCGCCGATCTCCTCGGTGATGGCGTACTCGGGGTCGTCGTACGCGACCATCTTGTTCGACCAGTCGAAGATCCGGGAACGGTCCTCCTGGGGGACTCCGATGAGTTCGGCGATGGCCTGGAGGGGGAGTTCGACGGCGACGCGGGTGACGAAGTCGAAGGTGCCGTCGGCGTCCGCGGCGCGCTTGGCCTCGTCGACGATGGCGTGGGCGCGGTCGCGCAGGGCGGTCTCCAGGTTCCGGATGGCCCGTGGGGTGAAGCCGCGCTGGACGATCTGGCGGACCCGGGTGTGCTCGGGCGGGTCCATGTTGAGCATGATCAGCTTCTGGACCTCGATCTGGTCCCGGGTGATGTGCTCGTTGAAGCGGATGACGGCCGTGTTCTCGTTCGAGGAGAACAGCTCGGGATGCGTGGAGACGTACTTGACGTCCGCGTGGCGCGTGACGGCCCAGTACCCGCCGTCCGCGAAGCCCGTGATGCCGGGCGGCTGGGGGCACCACCAGACGGGTGCGGTCTGCCGCATGCGGGCGAACTCCGGGAAGGGGACGCGGTCGCGGAGCAGATCGGGGTCGGTGGCGTCGAACCCCTCGGGAAGGTGGGGACAGGGCATCGGCAACACACTCCACATCTGAGGGATTCTGATGAGGGGATCTGATGGGCCGTCAGGAGTTGCCGGGAAAGTTAGTAACGAGTTCTACAAGTAGCAAGGGCCAGAACGGGAAGTGTTGCCTCCCGGACCCTTGCGTACCCGCGGTAGCAGTCATAAGACTGCACTCAGAACTAGAACGCGTACTAGTTCCCCCGTGACGCCGACCGACGGGCTGCCGGGACGCCCCGTCCGGTCGAGGAGAGGACGAGCCCATGGCCGCGGAACCCGTCATCGTCGAAGCCGTACGCACCCCCATCGGCAAGCGCGGAGGCGCGCTCGCCAACCTCCACCCCGCCTACCTCCTGGGCGAGACCTACCGCGAACTCCTCGGACGCACCGGCATCCACGCCGACTGCGTCGAGCAGATCGTCGGAGGTACGGTCACCCACGCCGGCGAACAGTCCATGAACCCGGCCCGCACGGCCTGGCTCACCATGGGCCTTCCCTACGAGACGGCCGCCACCACCGTCGACTGCCAGTGCGGCTCCTCGCAGCAGGCGAGCCACATGGTCGCCAACATGGTCGCGGCCGGCGTCATCGACATCGGGATCAGCTGTGGTGTCGAGGCCATGTCCCGCGTTCCGCTCGGCTCCGGGTCCAAGCACGGCCCCGGCAAGCCCTTCCCCGACGAGTGGAACGTCGACCTGCCCAACCAGTTCGAGGCCGCCGAGCGCATCGCCCGCCACCGCGGCCTCACCCGCGAACGCGTCGACTCCCTCGGCCTGCTCTCCCAGGAGCGCGCCGCGAACGCCTGGGCGGAGGAGCGCTTCAAGCGGGAGACCTTCGCCGTCCAGGTCCCCACCACCGAGGAGGAGCAGGCCGCCGGGCAGGGCATGTGGCGGCTCGTCGACCGCGACGAGGGCCTGCGCGACACCACCATGGAGGGCCTCGCCCGCCTCAAGCCCGTCATGCCGACCGCCGTCCACACCGCCGGGAACTCCTCCCAGATCTCCGACGGCGCCGCCGCGATCATGTGGGCCTCCAAGCGGATGGCCCGCGCCCTCAAGCTGAAGCCCCGGGCCCGGATCGTCGCCCAGGCCCTGGTCGGCGCCGACCCGCACTTCCACCTCGACGGTCCGATCGACGCGACGCGCGCCGTCCTGGGCAAGGCCGGGATGTCGCTCCGGGACATCGACCTCGTCGAGATCAACGAGGCCTTCGCCTCGGTGGTGCTGAGCTGGGCGCAGGAATTCGACCGGGACCTGGACGGTCTCGCCAAGGTCAACGTCAACGGCGGCGCCATCGCCCTCGGCCACCCCGTCGGGGCGACCGGGGCGCGGCTGATCGCCACCGCACTGCACGAGCTGGAGCGCAGTGACAAGGAGTTTGCGCTGATCACCATGTGTGCGGGCGGGGCGGTGGCTACCGGGACGATCATCCAGCGGCTGTAGGCGCCCGAAGGGCTCCGCGGCGGGTGCGGGAACACGCACGCGGGACGACCGAGGCCCCGCCGCCGCTCCCAGGCGCTCCCCGCCACTCCCTGGCGCGGCCGGAAACGCCGCAGGCCCCGCCCTCCCTGACGGGAGGCGGGGCCTTGCGGGTGGGCGCTGTGCGGCGGTGACTCTTAGTACCAGCCGTTGGCCTGCCAGAACGCCCAAGCGGCGTTCGGGGAGCCGTAGCGCTCGTTCATGTAGTTGAGACCCCACTTGATCTGGGTGGCGGGGTTCGTCTTCCAGTCGGAACCGGCCGAGGACATCTTCGAGGCCGGGAGGGCCTGGACGAGGCCGTAGGCGCCGCTGGAGGAGTTGGTCGCCTTGTGGTTCCAGTGCGACTCGTGCTCGACGATCTTGCTGAACGACGCGTACTGGGAGGCGGGGACGATGTCGCGGGCGAGCTCCTGCGGGCTGGCGGCCGAGGCCGAGCCCGTCGTGCCGAGCACCGCACCCGACGCACCCAGCAGCACGGCTGCGGAGGCGGCGAAGGTCTTCTTGCGGGCGACGACACGAGTGGCGATCGAGCGGATCAAGGTTTCTGCCTAACTTCGGGAACAAGGGCTGCGTCAGGCGATTTCGGCAAGCCGGAACCAGGGCCCGGGGAACCCGGGAACTGGGGGAACCGGCCGTCCGAGGCGCTGTGGTGAGCACCGGCTGCCTGGCGACGTCCACCAGACAAGCAGGGCTGGAACGCCGACGCAATGACCCCCTGTACGACGAAGGTTCGGACGTCGGAGGAAGGTCCCGGGGTGTGAGTGTGAGACGTTTCCGCAGGTCATGCCCTGCTGTGGGTGGTTTGTGCGGGTACCGCCCGACTACTATTCCGGCTCGTACGTGACGTAGGTCCTGTGGGGCGGCTCACCCGGGGAGGGCTTCCCGGGGCCCTCGAATGTGACCTGGGCCTCGAAGTTCGCCCGCCGGGTCGCCCGCCGCAGCGCCTTCAGGAGCGTGCCGCCGATGGTGAGCGTGAGGACGACGGTGAGAACGGCCCGCCCCAGGTCCCAGCCGAGGGAGGTGGCGGTGACATAGGCGAGGAAACGGACCAGGTTCTCGTCGAGCGGGGCGCCCGGCTGGAACGAGATCCCGCTGCTCAGGCCCTGGAGCAGCACCCAGCCCTGCAGATTCATGATCGTGCCGTACGCGAACGCCGCCACGAACCCGTACGCCGAGAGCATCAGCAGCTCACCGCGGCCCCGCAGCCCGCCCGGCCCCGGCAGCAGACCGGCGCCCATCGTGAACCAGCCCATCGACAGCATCTGGAACGGCATCCAGGGCCCCACCCCCCCCGTGAGCAGGGCCGACGCGAACATCGTCACCGCGCCGAGGACGAAACCGAAGCCCGGCCCGAGAACCCGGCCGCTCAGCACCATCAGGAAGAACATCGGCTCCAGACCGGCCGTCCCCGCGCCCAGCGGCCGCAGGGCCGCGCCGACGGCGGCCAGCACGCCCAGCATCGCCACCGCCTTCGCGTCCATCCCGCAGTCCGCGATCGTCGCCACGACCACCGCGACGAGGAGCGGCAGCAGCGCCGCGAACAGCCACGGCGCGTCCCCGGCGTGCGAGGTCACGGCGGAGCCGGCGTCCGCGAAGAGGGGCCAGCAGAAGGCGAACAGCCCGATGAGGGAGACGAGGGCGAGGGCGGTGACGGAGCGGGGTCCCAGACGGATCGCGCGGACCGGGGGCCTGCTCACAGGGCCGCCTCCACCTGCTCGACCGTGAGCCACGGCCGCGGGGCGAGGATCTTCGCCACCTGCGGCGAGAACGCGGGAGAGGAGACGACCACCTCGGCCGTCGGCCCGTCCGCCACCACCTCGCCGTCGGCGATGATCACCACCCGGTGCGCCAGCTCGGCCGCCAGCTCCACGTCGTGCGTCGCGAGCACGATCGCGTGCCCCTCGGCGGCGAGGGTACGGAGATGGGCGACCAGACGGGCCTTCGCCGCGTAGTCCAGGCCGCGGGTCGGCTCGTCCAGGAGCAGCAGGGGCGGGCGCCCGGTCAGGACGACGGCGAGCGCGAGTGCCAGCCGCTGCCCCTCCGACAGGTCCCGGGGGTGGGTGTCGTCCGCGACGCCAGGCAGCAGCTCGGACACCAGCGCCCGGCAGGTCCCGGGCGCGGTACCCGCGTCCCCGTCGGCCGCCGCGCACTCGGCGGCGACGGTGTCCGCGTACAGCAGGTCCCTCGGCTCCTGCGGCACCAGGCCGACCTGGCGGATCAGCTCGCGGGGGCCGGTGGTGTGCGGGACCCGGCCCGCGACGCGGACGGTGCCGGAGGTCGGGGCGATCATGCCGACGAGAGTGGCGAGGAGGGTGGACTTGCCGGCGCCGTTGCGGCCCATCAGGGCGAGGGTCTCGCCCGCCCGGACCTGGAGGTCGATGCGACGGAGCGCCTCGACGCGGCCGCGGCGGACGCCGAGGCCTTCGGTCCGGACGAGGGGGCCGGGGGCCGGGGCTGCCGCGGGCTCGGTGCGGCGCCGCCTGAAGAGGCGGATGCCCCCACCCCGTCCCTTCCCGGAACCGGAGGCGCCGCCCTGGGGCCCCTGCGTCTCGAAGACCGAAGCGGCGGGAGCTTCGAACGCCGCCGGATTCGGGGCCTCGAACGCCGCCGAAGCCGGAGCCTCGAACGCCGCCGGGGCCGGATCGTGGGGAACGAGCCCCGCAGGGACCCGCCCCTCCAGCCGGGCCTTCAGCTCCCCGGCCCGGCGCCGCGCGTCCCGCACCGTCAGCGGCAACGGATCCCAGCCCGCCAGCCTCCCCAGCCCCACCACCGGCGGATGCACCGGTGAGACGGCCATGATCTCGGCGGGGGCGCCCATCACACCCTCCGGCAGCATCAGCACCTGGTCCGCGTACTGCACCACCCGCTCCAGACGGTGCTCCGCGAGCAGCACCGTCGTGCCCAGGTCGTGCACCAGCCGTTGCAGCACCGCCAGGACGTCCTCCGCCGCCGACGGGTCCAGCGCCGACGTCGGCTCGTCCAGGACCAGGACCTTCGGGTGCGGGGTCAGGACCGAGCCGATCGCGACCCGCTGGCGCTGGCCCCCGGAGAGCGTCGCGATCGGGCGGTCGCGGAGTTCCGCGAGGCCGAGCAGGTCCAGGGTCTCCTCGACCCGGCGCCGCATGACGCCCGGCGCGAGACCCAGCGATTCCATGCCGTACGCCAGCTCGTCCTCGACCGTGTCGGTGACGAAGTGCGCGGACGGGTCCTGGCCGACCGCGCCCACCAGGTCCGCCAGCTCACGCGGCGGATGCGTGCGGGTGTCCCGGCCGTCGACCGTGACCCGGCCGGTCAGGGTGCCGCCGGTGAAGTGGGGGACGAGGCCGGAGACCGCGCCGAGGAGGGTCGACTTGCCGACGCCCGAGGGCCCGACGAGCAGGACGAGCTCGCCCTCGGGGACGGTCAGGTTCACGTCCCGCAGGGTCGGCTCGGCATCCTTCTCGTAGGTCACCGAGACGTTCTCGAAGCGGATCACGCCTTCTCCTTCGAAGCGGGAGCTGTTGCGGGGGCGGTTGCGGGTACGGGGGCCACGAACGCCGGCACCAGGCCCACCAGGACCGACAGCGCAGGCCAGAGCGGCAGCTCCGGGGCCTCCAGCGGAACGACCCCGGGGTGCAGCGCCTCCGGCGCGTACGTGTTCGCCCAGATCATCAGGACCGCCACCGCCACCCCGGACCCCGCGACCAGCCAGGACCGCACCCCCCAGCGGTCCGGCCGGTACCGGGTGCGGACCGTCCGGCGTCCGCCGAGCCGCAGCCCCGCCATGGCCGCGACCAGGCCGCCGCCGAGCAGCGGCAGCCCGTATCCCGCGCCCTCCGCCGCGAGGAGCCCGTACGAACCGGCGCAGATTCCGAGCAGTCCGCCCAGGGTCAGGACGTTCGTGGTGCGGCGTACCGAGGCCGGGACCTGCGCCGTCCTGCCGTACCCGCGCGCGTCCATCGACGCCGCGACCGCGACCGACCGTTCCAGGGCTCCCTCCAGGACCGGCAGCCCGATCTGGAGCACCGCCCGCACCCCGCCCGTGGGGCGGCCGCGCAGCCGTCGGGCGGTACGCAGCCGCACCACGTCCGCGACCATGTTCGGCGCGAAGGTCATCGCCACGACGACGGCGACCCCGGCCTCGTACAGCGCGCCCGGCAGCGACTTGAGCAGCCGTGCCGGGTTGGCGAGCGAGTTCGCCGCACCCACGCAGATCAGCAGGGTCGCCAGCTTCGCGCCGTCGTACAGCGCGAACACCAGCTGCTCGGCCGTCACCCGCCCGCCGATCCGTACCCCCTGCGCCCACTCGGGCAGCGGTACCTCGGGCAGCGTGAACATGAGGTGCGTCCCCGGGATCGGGGAGCCGAGCAGCAGCGAGAAGACGACCCGCAGGAAGACGACGAACAGGCCGAGCTTCACGAACGCGCCGTACGAGCGCGCCCAGGGCGCGTCCGTACGCCGGGCCGCCACGACGTAGCCCGCGACCCCTACGAGGAGGCCGAGGAGGAAGGGGTTCGTCGTGCGGGAGGCGGCGACGGCCAGACCGAGCGCCCACACCCACCACGCTCCGGCGTGCAGGGCGTTGGACCGGCTCGCCTCCGGGGCACGGAGGACGTCGGGGACCTTCATACCGGGCTCATCCGCGGCGGCGGGCCTTCCAGATCGCCGCCCCGCCCAGGGCCAGGACCGCCGCCCCGCCGGCGAGCACGCCGAAGGACGGGCCCCCGCCGTCCTCGCCGACGGCCGCCGACGCGCTCGGCGCGGCCGACACCGGGGTCTTCCCGGCCTCCCCGGCCCCGCCGGTCTCCGCGACCGGCTCGCCGCAGCCCCGCGCCGGGTAGCCGGCGATCCCGCACAGCATGGCCGCGCCGTCGTACCGCAGCGGCTTCGCCACCACGGCGAGCGCCTCCGCGCCCGTCGCGTCCTCGCGGACCTGCGCACAGCCCACCTCGACCGCCTTCTCCGGCGGGGCCTCGCCGGGCGGCGCGTCCGCCGGGCCGCCGAAGTCGACGACGACCGCGACCCGCTTCGTGCCGTCCTTCTTCTCCACGTCCCCGCAGATCCCCGCGAAGTCGGGGGCGACGGAGGGCTTGGAGGTGTCGTTCGTGCCGTTGCTGATCGCGAAGCGGAAGCCGATCGTGTCGCCGTCGGCGGGGCGTGCGGTCGCCGGACCCTGCGTGGCGTACGACCAGGCCTTGCCGCCGTCGCTCTCCCAGAACGACCAGTAGCGGTAGCCGGCTGCCTGCGCCGGAGCCGCCGCGGCCACGACCGCGGTGAGCGTCAGCAGCGCCCCGGCCGCGGCTCCCGCGGCGCGGGTGCCACGCCTTCGCGCACCGTCTCCTCGCGCACCGTTCCCTCGCGCGGCGGTCACTTCTTGCGGCCGCTCACGAGGAAGCCGATGCCGACGCCGACGACCATGCCGATGCCGATGATCCACCAGATGTCGAAGCCGCCCTCGTCGTCGCTCGTGGAGGAGGCCGAGGTGTCCGGCGTCTTCGGCGCCGGGCCGGTGGCGTTGAGCTGCTCCACCAGGTCCGCCGAACCGAACTCGCGCGGGTCCGTCTCCGTCGCCCGCGCGGCCAGGATCAGCTGCGCGTACGCGGCCGGGCCGCCCTTCTTCGCCCAGGCGGCGGAGTTCTTCTCCAGCCACTCCACGGCGGGCTTCGCCTCCTTCGAGGCGCCGGACGCGGCGAGCGCGACGACGGCGTCGGCGGTGTTGCCGACGTCGGGCTGCTCGGTGGTGTCGGTGGCGCCCGGCATCGGCGGCAGGGTCAGGTGACCGGTCTTCGCGAGGGCCTTCGCCAGGTAGGAGGCACCGTTGAGCGCGGCGCGCTCGACCGTCGGCTTCGACAGGTCGTTGCAGACCGGCGGCTGCTCGGGCGAGGCCTTGGTGGCGACGACGCTCTTGCCGAGGCCCGCGAGGGTGGCCGCGGCGGTGGCGTCGGCGTTCGCGAGGAGCTTGCCGGCCTTGTCGGGCTGGTACGCGAAGGCCCCCGGGCCCTCCTTGTCCGAGCAGGGCAGCGCGAGGGAGAGGAGCGCGTCGTAGGGCGTACGGCCCTCGGCGGAGGTGAACGAGCCGGGCCGCACGCCCGTCGAGGCGAGCGCGCCGACGACGACCGAGGTGGAGTTGGCGTCGCTGGCGCCGCCGGGGCTGTAGCCCCAGCCGCCGTCCTTGTTCTGCACGGTGCGCAGCCAGTCGGAGCCCGCCTTGACCGCCTTGTCGATCGTCTCCGGGGAGGCCGACTGCTTCCGGACCGCGCGGAGCCCCTGCACGGCGATCGCGGTGGCGTTGGTGTCCCGCATGGTCTTCGCGTCGCAGGGCGTGCCGGCGTCGGCCCGGTACGCGCCGAACGAGCCGTCCGCGCACTGCTGGCCGAGCAGCCACCCCACGGCCTTGTCGGAGGGCTGGAAGCCGGTGGCGCGCTGGGCCAGGAAAGCGAGCGACTGACGCCAGACACCGTCGTACGTCGGGTCGGTCGTGCCGTACAGGCCGTCCGGGACCGTGACGGCGGAGGGCGTGGGGGAGGGTGCGGCGGTGACGGCTCCCGCCACCCCTGCCGCTCCGGTGCCGAGCAGGACGGTGGCGGCTGCGAGCGCGGTGGCGCCGCGGCGGACGGTGTTCATGGGGCCCTCTCCTGCGGCCGGGCACCGGCACGCCTCAGGGGCACCAGGCTCCGGCTCCGTATTCCTCGACGGTGCCGGCGGTCACGTCCCGGACGGGGCATTCCGACTCGAGACTCCCGGTACGGGGAGTCGCTCACGGTTGCGGGTCAGTGCCGGAGTCCCACCGGCTTCCCCCCGTACGGGCATGATGACGACCCGCCCACTCTACCGGCCCGTATGCCTGTGGCCCGGCGGGTGCGAGGCGCCTCACACCGCGACGTACTCCACGGGTTCCGTCCCCTGCACCGCCTCCGCGCGGCCGAGTTTCACCAGGCGGCGCAGGTGCGCCTCGGCCTCGCTGACGGCGATGTTGCGGGAGCCGTGGGGGATCTGGTCCCAGGGGCGGTTCCACTCCATCTGCTCGGCGAGCTGCCAGGGGGTGAGCGGGGTGGCCAGCAGGCCGAGGAGTCCGGTGAGCCGTTCCTCGTGGTGGTCGAGGAGCTCGCGGACCCGGCCGGCGGCGTCGGTGAAGGCGTGCTGGTGGGCGGGGAGGACCTCGGCGACGCCGAGGCGGCCGATGCGTTCGAGGGAGTCGAGGTAGTCGCCGAGGGGATCGGTGGCGGTGGCGTCGTCGGGGTCCTCGTACAGTCCGATGTGCGGGGTGATCCCGGGCAGCAGGTGGTCGCCGGAGAAGAGCCGGCCGTGGCCGGGCAGCCGGGAGGGGTGCTCCTCCTCCAGGTGGAGGCAGACGTGGCCGGGGGTGTGGCCGGGGGTCCAGATCGCGCGCAGTCGCCGTCCGGGGAGGTCGAGGAGTTCGCCGGGGACGATCTCCCGGTCGGGGAGGGCGGAGCGCCCACCGGGCAGGGTGCGCATCCGGCCGGAGGTGCGGGCGGCCCGCAGCGGGACGAGGTGGTCCTCGGGGGCGCCGACGGCGGCGAGTTTGCGGGCGAGGTAGTCGAGCCAGGTGCCCGGTTCGGCCGCCCGGGTGCGGCGTACGACGTCGGTGTCGGCGGCGTGCATGGCGATCCAGGCGCCGGACGCCTCGCGGACCTTGCCGGAGAGGCCGTGGTGGTCGGGGTGGTGATGGGTGATGACGACGCCGTGGATCTCCGACACGTCGATGTCCAGGGCGGCGAGTCCGCCGGTGAGTTCGGTCCAGGAGGCCGGATCGTCCCAGCCGGTGTCGACGAGAACGGGCCCGCGGTCGGTGTCGAGCACGTGGACCAGGGTGTGCCCGAGCGGATTGTCGGGGATGGGCACCCGGAGCGACCAGACGCCTCCGCCGTGCTCGGTCACCTGGGGCATGGGTTCCTGCATGGATCCTCATCTCTCCACGGTGGTGCGGAAGTTCTCCACGGCGCGGTGCTGAAGCTTGCCGCGACGGTACGGAGCGTGCTCGACCATGGCCCACTATAACGAGAACTGACGAACCGTCAGGGTGGCTTGTATCGAGTTGCCTTCGGTGTGCGGCCGACCTGTGATCGGGCTGTCGTGATCGGTCGTCTCCGGCCGGTGAGTGCGGGCGGCCCCGGCAGAGGGAGGCCCCGGACCCGAGATGCCGGGAACGGGGCCGCCTCGCGCGAAGTGGCGTACTTCTAGAAGAGGATGAAGTCCTTCATGTGGCTCCCTCCCGGGATCCGCACCGGCGCCGTGAACGGCCGCGCCGCGTTGCCCGTGCCCGGGTATCGGACCAGCTCGCCCGTCGTCTTCCGGGCCAGCAGGTCCGCCTTGCCGTCGACGTCGTCGTCGCCGACGGCCAGCAGCCGGTCGTAGGCGTTCCACCCGCCGCCGATCTTCGTTCGGCCCGCGAACGGCGCCTTGTAGTCGCCCGTGCCCTTGTAGAGCCAGAGGACGCCGGCCTTGTCGCGGGCGGTGATGTCGGCCCTCCCGTCGCCGGTCAGATCGCCCTGGCCGGCCAGCTCGGTGTACTGGCCCCAGCCGCCGCCGACCCGCATGCGGGTGGTGAGGCGGCCGTCCGGGTAGCCCAGGTAGCTCCACAGCACACCGGCCTTGTCGACGCCGAGCAGGTCGGCCTCCTTGGCCCCGCCGAGAGTGCCGGGCGAGAGGACCGTGCGGTAGATGTCCCAGCCCCGGCCGACGTTCTCCGGCCAGCGGTACTCGCCGTCGATCCAGCCGTCGAAGTCCAGCCGGCCGTTCTTGTAGAGGGTCCACTCGCCGTAGCCGTACCCGTCTTCGGTGGGGTTGGAGACGGGGATGATGTCGGCGAGGTCCGAGTGGTCGAGCCCGTCGGGCCCGTCCGTGTAGAGGAGCGGGCCCCGGTAGTACCAGTTCCACAGCCAGTGGGTCTGCTTCTCGACGCCGTACAGCTGGAAGGAGGGTGGTGCCACCGGTCCCGCCTCCGGAGCGGCGACGGCGGAGGCCGAGCCGGTGGCGGTGGCCATCGCGACGGCGGTGGCTGCGAGCGCCGTCCTCAGCCAGGGCCTGTGTCGTTCGAACATGATCGGGTTCCCCCTGCGTCTGTTTCGTTGTCACCCTTCCGACCGGCGAGAGCCCCCCAGGGTTGTCCGAAACCACGCGCTCTTTCTCTCATCCCGACCGTCAGGTCATCCTCCGGAACGGCTGACGGCCCCGAGGCGGCCCGGGTCGCATGACCAGGGCCCCAACGGCCGCAATACGGCTGGTGGGGCCCCGTTCTGTCCGGGCCATTGCTCCCTATAACTAGAACTGGTATCAGTTCTGAGGCATCGTCAGGGAAGTCAACTCCTCATGAAGGCGGCGGTCATGACCGAGCTTGTGGAGCACGGAAAGCTGTTCATCGGCGGGGAGTTGACCGACCCGCTCGGTGAGGACGTCATCGAGGTCGTCTCCCCGCACACCGAAGAGGTCATCGGGCGCGTCCCGCACGCCTCCACCGCCGATGTCGACCGGGCCGTGGCGGCCGCCCGCCGGGCCTTCGACGAAGGGCCCTGGCCCCGGATGACGGTGGAGGAGCGGATCGCCGTCGTCAGCCGCATCAAGGACGCGATCGCGGTACGCCACGAGGAGATCGCCCGCTCCATCAGCGCGCAGAACGGCTCCCCGTACTCCTGGTCCGTCCTCGCCCAGGCGCTCGGCGCGATGATGGTCTGGGACGCGGCGATCACCGTCGCCCGCGACTTCACGTACGAGGAGCGGCGCGGTGGCGTCCTCGGCCCGCTGCTCGTCCGCCGCGAGCCGGTCGGTGTGGTCGCGGCCGTCGTCCCGTGGAACGTGCCGCAGTTCACCGCCGCGGCCAAGCTGGGTCCCGCGCTGCTCGCCGGCTGCACGGTGGTCCTCAAGCCCTCGCCCGAGTCGCCGCTCGACTCGTACATCCTCGCCGACATCGCCACCGAGGCCGGGCTTCCCGAGGGCGTGCTCAGCATCCTGCCCGCCGACCGCGAGGTCAGCGAGTACCTCGTCGGCCACCCCGGCATCGACAAGGTCTCCTTCACCGGTTCGGTCACCGCCGGCAGGCGGGTCATGGAGGTCGCCGCCCGCAACCTCACCCGCGTCACCCTCGAACTCGGCGGGAAGTCGGCCGCCGTGATCCTGCCCGACGCCGACCTCGCGACCGCCGTCGCCGGGATCGTCCCGGCCGCCTGGATGAACAACGGCCAGGCGTGCGTGGCCCAGACCCGGATCCTCGTCCCCCGCTCCCGGTACGAGGAGATCGCCGAGGCCTTCGCCGCCGCGGCCGGCGCGCTCGTCGTCGGGGACCCGCTCGACCCGGCCACCCAGGTCGGCCCGCTGGTCGCCCGTCGGCAGCAGCAGCGCTCCCTCGACTACATCCGCATCGGCCAGGAGGAGGGCGCCAAGGTCCTCTCCGGCGGCGGCCGCCCGGCCGGGCTCGACCGCGGCTGGTACGTCGAGCCGACGCTCTTCGGCGGAGTCGACAACTCCATGCGGATCGCCCGCGAGGAGATCTTCGGCCCCGTCATCTGCCTCCTGCCGTACGGGGACGAGGCCGAGGCCATGCGCCTCGCGAACGACTCCGACTTCGGGCTCAGCGGCAGCGTCTGGACCGGGGACGTGGAGCACGGCATCGACTTCGCCCGCGGCGTCCGCACCGGCACCTTCAACGTCAACACCTTCAGTCTGGACATGCTCGGCCCCTTCGGCGGCTACAAGAACTCCGGTCTGGGAAGGGAGTTCGGGCCCGAGGGCTTCGGCGAGTACCTGGAGCACAAGATGATCCACCTGCCGGCCGGGTACGCGGGCGGCGCGTGATGGGAGACCGCTGGCACGTCGAGGTCGACCGGAGCGTCTGCATCGGCTCCGGCATGTGCGTGAACCACGCCCCGGAAGGCTTCCGCCTCGACACCGCCCGGCAGTCGCACGCACGGGAGCCCGAGTCGGACGCGGGCGAGAGACTGCTCGCGGCGGCCGAGGGGTGCCCGGTGGAGGCCATCATGATCACTCTCGCGGACGGCGGGGAGCCGGTCTTCCCGCCGGAGGAGTAGCGGGCCGGGAGGACTCCGGTGGCCGGCGCCCGGCCCCCGGCCCCGGGCCCGGCTCTCGACCGCCGGAACGGCCGTGACCTGCGCGTACCGCGTGTGTGAGACTCCCCCGGCACATGTACGTACGCGCAGGGAGCGGGGCACTCATGCAGGGTCGGGGCAGATGGTGGGCGGCGGTCGCGGGAGCGACGGCGGTGGTGGCCTTCGCGACGGGATGCGGGACCGGCACGGGCGCCGGGGGAGGGGCCTCCGCCTTCGGTCGTGAGACCGCGCACGCCGAGATCGTCGCCGCCGTCGGGAAGTCGGGGCTGCCGAAGTCCGACCTGCCGGGCGTCGGCGGGGCGACCCCCACGGACTCCACGCCGCGCCCCACGCCGTCCACGGAGCGGGAGCGGCTCCAGGAGCGCGCCGCCGCCTGTACCGCCGCGTGGCAGTACGTCGGTCCGCCCGTCGACGGATCGCGGGCCGGCCTCGAGAAGGCGGTCACCGCTCTCGTCGCCGAGGACTGGGTCCAGGGCGAGCGCCAGGTGGAGAAGCTCGACGACAAGGGCGGCACCATGCTCCAGATCACGCTCAGGAAGCGGGGCTGGGTGATGTACGCCCGGCACACCGGCGCGCAGCAGTCGCTGACGATGGAGATGATCTCGCTGCAGGCGACGGAGACCGCGTGCATGAACCGGTTCACCGAGCAGGAGAGGAAGTCCCTGTTCGGGGAGGACTCCGAACAGGGCTGACGAAAGGCGTCCTTGCGTACGCCGGCCGTTCCCACGTGCAAAACTATGCCCTTGGAAACGGGGGCAAGAGGCCGTCGTACGTGCGTATTTGGGAGTGCTGTGCGCAAGGCGAAGTGGGTGGCCGCGGCCGCCGGAGTGGTGCTGCTGGTCGCCGGTTGCGGAAGCGAGGGCGGGACGGACAAGGGCGGCTCGTCCTCGGCCGGTTCGTCCTCGACGGGCGGCTCCGGCGGTTCGGGCGGCGAGCGGCTCACCGGGGCCGCCGTCACCAAGGAGCTCACCGACGCGGCGACGGCGGCCGGCTTCACGCAGGACGGCTCGGGCGAGCAGATTCCGGCCGAGGCCAAGGACTGCATGGTCAGCTGGACGGCCGACGGCGCGAAGGCCGAGGACCCGGCGAAGTCCTACGCGGACACGGTCGCGACCCTGACCAAGGGCGGCTGGAACGAGGAGCGGAAGACCGAGCAGGGCGGTTCCGTGATCAAGTCCCTGAAGAAGAGCAGCTGGCAGCTCCAGGCCAGCAACCACTCCGCCGGCCCGCTGAAGCTGGTGATGTTCGTGGCCGTCGACGGCAGCCCGGAGTGCGCGCCGGTGCTCGCGGACGCCAACAAGGTCACGCCTTCGTCCTGATCCACCGGGACCGGGACCGGGACCGACGCCGACGCCGACGCCGACACCGATGCCGACGCTGAGGCCGACACCGACACCGCCCGCGCCTCCGGCACGTCAGCCGCCGGGTGCGCGGGTGCGTGCGACCCGTAGGCGTTCCGGCGGCGCGTGCGCGGGCGTCCCGTCAGCCGTCCGGCGCGGGCGTGTGTGCCCCGTCAGCCGCCGGGGCGCGTGCGCGGGCGTCCTGTCAGCGGCGCGCCGCCGCCTCCGGCGCCGTCAGGTCGATCAGTCGGCAGACCGTCTCGATGTCGATCTTCACCTGTGCGATCGAGGCGCGCCCCGACAGCCAGGTGATCAGCGCCGAGTGCCAGGTGTGCTCGATCACCCGGACCGCCGAGAGCTGCTCCGGGGTCGGGTGTTCCGTGCCCATCGCGTCCAGGATGATCGCCGTCGTCAGCCGCGAGACCGTGTCGACCTCGGGGCTCACCCCGCGGTCCGCGAAGGTCAGCGCGCGCACCATCGCGTCGGCGAGCTGCGGCTCGCGCTGGAGCGCGCGGAAGGCCCGCATCAGCGTCTCCGCGACCCGCTCCGCCGGATCGGCGCCCGCCGGCGGCCGCTTCCGCAGGGTGGTGTGCATGTGCTGGAGCTGGTCCTGCATCGTCGCGACCAGCAGGTGGATCTTGGAGGGGAAGTAGCGGTACAGCGTCCCCAGGGCCACCCCGGCCGCCTCCGCGACCTCCCGCATCTGCACGGCGTCGAAGCCGCCCCGCGCCGCGAGTTGGGCGCTGGCGTTCAGGATGCGGCGGCGGCGTGCCTCCTGGCGCTCCGTGAGGGGTGGCGCCGCGGGTCTGTGGTCCGCTCTGATGTCTGCGGTCATGAGGTCCCGTTCCGTGCGGTGGGGAGCGACAGTATGGCGGTGCGGGCGCCGTGGCGCGAATCACCTGTTCCGGCTCTCACCACAGAGCTACCTGCCGGTAGATTCTGTCCTCCTTGAAGGATCAAGAAGATCAGGCCAGAAGATCAAGAACGATCAAGTCTGTAACTTGTTCTAGATTAGCGCGAGCGGTTACGCTCCGGCGAAACCACGCTCGAAGGGGGTCGCGCATGACCGCTGAGGCCATAGAGGCAAGCCCCCGACAGGGCGTCACCGCAGCCGGTGACAGACCGTTGCGGATCGCTCTCCTCACGTACAAGGGAAACCCCTTCTGCGGCGGTCAGGGCGTCTACGTCCGGCACCTCTCCCGCGAGCTCGCCCGCCTCGGCCACAGCGTCGAGGTCATCGGCTCGCAGCCGTACCCCGTCCTCGACGAGGTCGTCGACGGCGCAGACCTGGCGGGGCTCACGCTCACCGAGCTCGCCAGCCTGGACCTGTACCGCTCGCCGGACCCGTTCCGCACCCCGAAGCGCGACGAGTACCGCGACTGGATCGACGGCCTCGAGGTCGCCACCATGTGGACGGGCGGCTTTCCCGAGCCGCTCACCTTCTCCCTGCGGGCCCGGCGCATGCTCGCCGCCCGGCGCGGGGACTTCGACGTCGTCCACGACAACCAGACGCTCGGGTACGGGCTCCTCGGCGGCCCGCGCGCGATCGGCGCCCCGCTCGTCACCACGATCCACCACCCCATCACCGTCGACCGGCAGCTCGAACTCGACGCCGCGGCCGACTGGAAGCGCCGCGCCTCCGTCCGCCGCTGGTACGCCTTCACCCGCATGCAGAAGCGCGTCGCCCGCCGGCTGCCGTCCGTGCTCACCGTCTCCGGCACGTCCCGGCAGGAGATCGTCCAGCACCTCGGCGTACGCGACGACCGCATCCGGGTCGTCCACATCGGCGCCGACACCGACCTGTGGTCGCCCGACCCGGCCGTCGCCGAGGTCCCCGGCCGGATCGTCACCACCTCGAGCGCCGACGTCCCGCTCAAGGGCCTCGTCCACCTCATCGAAGCGCTCGCCAAGCTCCGCACCGAGAACCCGGACGCGCACCTCGTCGTCGTCGGCAAGCGCGCCGAGGACGGCCCGGTCGCCGCGGCCATCGAGCGGTACGGGCTGGCCGGGGCCGTCGAGTTCGTGAAGGGCATCAGCGACGCGGAGCTCGTCGACCTGGTGCGGTCCGCGCAGGTCTCCTGCGTGCCGTCGCTGTACGAGGGGTTCTCGCTGCCCGCGGCCGAGGCGATGGCGACGGGGACGGCGCTGGTCGCGACGACGGGCGGTGCGATCCCCGAGGTGGCCGGGTCCGACGGCGAGACGTGTCTGGCGGTGCCGCCGGGGGACGCGGGGGCGCTGGCCGCTGCGCTCGGACGGGTGCTGGAGGACGCGGAGCTGCGGATGCGGCTCGGTGCGGCCGGGCGGGAACGGGTCCTGTCCCGGTTCACCTGGGCGAAGGCTGCCCAGGGCACCGCCGAGCTGTACCGCGAGGCGGTCGCCCGTCAGGGAGCCGGAGCCCGCCGGTGACACCCCGCCGCCGTCGCCGGGCGCAGCCCGGTTCCGCCCCACAACGACTCTTCAACCGCGAAAGCAGGACCTCGTGCTGACCGTCGACTTCACCCGCTTCCCGCTCGCCCCCGGCGACCGTGTGCTCGATCTGGGCTGCGGTGCGGGCCGGCACGCCTTCGAGTGCTACCGGCGCGGTGCGCAGGTCGTGGCCCTCGACCAGAACGCCGAGGAGATCCGCGAGGTCGCCAAGTGGTTCGCGGCCATGAAGGAGGCCGGCGAGGCCCCCGCGGGCGCGACCGCCACCGCGATGGAGGGGGACGCGCTCAACCTGCCGTTCCCCGACGAGTCCTTCGACGTCGTCATCATCTCCGAGGTCATGGAGCACATCCCCGACGACAAGGGCGTGCTCGCCGAGATGGTCCGCGTCCTCAAGCCCGGCGGGCGGATCGCGATCACCGTCCCGCGGTACGGCCCCGAGAAGATCTGCTGGACCCTCTCCGACGCGTACCACGAGGTCGAGGGCGGCCACATCCGCATCTACAAGGCCGACGAACTCCTCGGCAAGATCCGGCAGGCCGGGCTCAAGCCGTACGGCACCCACCACGCGCACGCGCTCCACTCGCCGTACTGGTGGCTGAAGTGCGCCTTCGGCGTCGACAACGACAAGGCGCTGCCGGTCCGCGCGTACCACAAGCTCCTGGTCTGGGACATCATGAAGAAGCCCGCCCTGACCCGGGTCGCCGAGCAGCTGCTCAACCCGGTCGTCGGCAAGAGCTTCGTGGCGTACGCGACCAAGCCCCACCTGCCCAAGGCCGACTCCCAGTGACCTCACCCGAGCGGATCGCGGAGCATCTCGTCCTGCCCGGGGTGCTCACCGCCGAGCAGGCCGCCGAGACCGTCACCGGGATACTCGCCGTGCAGCGCGAGGACGGCGCCCTGCCCTGGTTCCGGGGCCACCACCTCGACCCGTGGGACCACACCGAGGCCGCCATGGCGCTGGACGCGGCCGGTGAGCACGTCGCCGCCGCCCGCGCCTACGAGTGGCTCGCCCGGCACCAGAACAGCGACGGCTCCTGGTTCGCGGCGTACCACGACGGCGAGCCCGACCAGGTCACCGACCGCAGCCGGGAGTCCAACTTCGTCGCCTACATAGCGGTCGGCGTCTGGCACCACTACCTCGCGACCGGCGACGACGCCTTCCTCGACCGGATGTGGCCCGCCGTCTACGCGGCCGTCGAGTTCGTCCTCGGACTCCAGCAGCCCGGTGGGCAGATCGGCTGGAAGCGCGAGGCCGACGGCACACCCGTGAACGACGCCCTCCTCACCGGAAGTTCGTCGATCCACCAGGCGCTCCGCTGCGCCCTCGCGATCGCCGAGACCCGTGAAGAGCCCCAGCCGGACTGGGAGTTGGCGACCGGGGCGCTCGGTCATGCGATCCGCCGCCACCCCGAGCGCTTCCTCGACAAGTCGCGCTACTCGATGGACTGGTACTACCCGGTCCTCGGCGGCGCGGTCACGGGCTCCCAGGCCAAGGCCCGGATCGAGGCCGACTGGGACACGTTCGTCGTGCCCGGCCTGGGTGTGCGCTGTGTGATCCCCAACCCGTGGGTGACCGGCGGCGAGAGCTGCGAACTCGCCCTCGCCCTCTGGGCGATGGGGGAGTCGGACCGGGCCCTCACCGTCCTCCAGGACATCCAGCACCTGCGTGCCGAGAACGGCATGTACTGGACGGGGTACGTCTTCGAGGGAGCGTCGGAGACCGACAAGGCGGTGTGGCCCGAGGAGCTGACGGCCTGGACGGCCGGCTCCCTGCTGCTCGCGGTGGCCGCCCTGGGCGGCGAGGAGGCGACCGTGGCCGTCTTCGGCGGCGAACGCCTCCCGGCCGGACTCGAGCCGGACTGCTGCTGAACCCCCGCGCGGGGAAGTGCCCGCGCGGGTGATTCCCCGCGCGGGCCGGTGGGGCAGCAGCTCGCGGCCGGGTCTCCTTCGCGGAGTCCGGCGCTGAGCTGCGAGGAATCCCCGAGGGAAGGGTGCGCGGGCGAGGGGTGGGCCCCATTCGGAGTCGCTCGTGTGGCGACCCCCGGGGCCCCGGGTGAGGCTGGCGCCACAACCCCCAGGGAGGTCTCGCCGTGCCCAGATCCATACCCCGGTCCGTGTCCCGCGGAGTCGTGGCCCTGATGCTGTCCTGCGCCCTGCTCCTGACGACCGCGGGCTGCGGCGACGACGACGCGAGCGCGAGCGGGGCGGCCACCCCGACGGCGTCGGGCACCTTCGAGCAGCAGAAGCTCGCCAAGACCCGGTTCGTGGCCAACGCGGGCCTGGCCGCGGGAGCCACGTACCAGTGGATCGTGAAGCCGTACCGCGCGGGCAAGTTCAAGAAGGGCGCGGACGGCCGGACCCTGGCCCTGGTGAAGGCGGGCCTCGCGGGTGCGTTCACGTACAACCGGCTCAAGGCGGCGACGAACAACGCCAAGGGCGATCCGCTGCTGTCGAAGGCGGTCGCGCCGCTCACGGCCGGGATCGAGTCGCTGAAGGAGCTCGGGACGAAGCTCCGCAAGGGCGAGGTCGGCGACGCCGACGTCGGTGCCTTCGAGAACGTCATCAACAGCGTCAAGGACGCGGGCAAGAGCGCCGGCGCGGAGGTCGTCGAGAAGGTCCCCAGCGCCTCCCAGCTCAGCGGCGGCTGACCGGCCCCTCCTGGGCCCTGTCGTCGAACTCCCGGACGCGGAGCCGCCCTTCGGGCGACGAGGGGAGTTCGACGACAGGATCTAGGAGTTGAGCTCCGCGAGCAGGCGGAGGGTCGCGGGGTCCGGTGAGGTGACGAGGAGGTCCGTCACCGGGCCCCGTCGCCATGTCTCCAGGCGGGCGGCGATGCGCTGCCGGGGGCCGACCAGGGAGATCTCGTCCGCGAAGGCGTCAGGGACCGCGAGGACGGCGTCCTCGCGCCGTCCGGCGGCGAACAGCTCCTGGACGCGCCTCGCCTCCTTCTCGTATCCCATCCGCCCCATCAGGTCGGCGTGGAAGTTGCGGGCCGCGTGCCCCATGCCGCCGATGTAGAAGCCGAGCATCGCCTTGACCGGCAGCAGTCCCGTCGCCACGTCGTCGCAGAGCCGGGCGCGGACCATGGGGGCGACCAGGAAGCCCTCCGGGAGCCGTTCGGGGAGCGCGTACACCTCGGACCAGCGCTCGGGGGCCCAGTACAGCGGCAGCCAGCCGTCGGCGATCGTGAGCGTCTGCGCGATGTTCTTCGGCCCCTCGGCGCCCAGGAGGATCGGGAGGCCGGCCCGGAGCGGGTGGGTGATCGGCTTGAGGGCCTTGCCGAGGCCGGTGCCGTCGGAGCCGGTGTACGGGTGGGAGTGATGGCGCCCGTCGAGCCGGACCGGGCCCTCGCGGCGCAGGACCTGGCGGACCACGTCCACGTACTCGCGGGTCGCGGTCAGCGGGGAGCGGGGGAAGGGGCGCCCGTACCAGCCCTCGACGACCTGCGGTCCGGACAGTCCGAGGCCGAGCATGACCCGCCCGCCGGAGAGGTGGTCGAGCGTGAGCGCGTGCATCGCGGTGGTGGTCGGCGCGCGGGCGGCCATCTGCGCGACGGCGGTGCCCAGTCTGATCCGGCTGGTGTGGGCGGCGATCCAGGTGAGGGCGGTGAAGGCGTCGGAGCCCCAGGCCTCCGCCGTCCACACCGAGTCGTAGCCGAGCCGCTCGGCCTCGCGGGCGAGGCCGAGGTGATCGGGGGAGGGGCCGCGGCCCCAGTAGCCGAGGGCGAGTCCGAGTCGCATGCCCCGCATCCTTTCTGACGAGCCGTCAGTTCAGGTGGATGCGGGGACTGTACGCCAACGGCCCCCCGCCCGGAAGGGATTCGCTTCCGGGCGGGGGGCCGTCGGTCGTGCTGCTGTGCCGGATCAGCCGCGCTGGATGCCCGTGGTGTCCTGCAGGACGCCACGACGGCCGTCCTGCGTCTGGGCCACCAGGGTGGCGCCGCGCTGCTCGACCGCCAGGTACCAGGTACCCGGGGCCAGTTCGGCGATCGGCGCCTGCGAGCCGTCCTCCGCGTACAGCGGACGGGCGACCGGGACCGCGAACCAGAACGGCTCGAAGCCCCCGGCCGGCTGCGCCTGCGGGGCCTGCGCCTGCGGCTCGGGCTGCTGCGCGGCCTGCGGCTGCGGGGCGGCGGCCTGCGCGCCGAACGGCTGGCCCGCACCCTGCGACGGGTCCTGCGGACCGCCGTACGGCGGGTGCTGCGCGCCCGGGTAGCCGTAGCCGCCGGGGACGCCCTGCGGGCCGGGCTGCCCCGGCTGCATGCCGTACGGCTGCGGGGTCTGGGGCTTGGGCGCACCGACGAGCGGGGCCTTCAGGGCGGGGACCATCGGTCCGGCGACGGCCGCACCGGCGAGCACCAGGGCGGCGATCAGGCCGAGGATCAGGCCCGCGCCGGCGTTGTGCGACTCGAAGACCCACATCAGCAGGGTCCACGCGGAGGAGATGGTGAACGCGGCGCCGACCTGGCCGAGCTCCAGGCCGGCCACCTTGCGCTGCTCCGGCAGGCTGCGGGAGAAGACGACGAGCGCGGCACCGGCGATGCCCAGGAAGAAGGAGCCCCAGCCGAGGGGCGACGCCTCCCAGGCGTTGGGGTTCTCGATCTGGTCGCAGATCGCCTCAGGTCCGTCACAGCCGGAAATGCCGAGGAACGAGGCGATGAACAGCACCACCGCTGCACCGATCAGCACGCCATCGCCTCGGGTGAGGGAGCGGATATTCACGTAAGAAGTCCTTCGTCGGGTCGTCGCGTCGGGGTGGCGCTCAGGTCATGGCACGGGGGATGGCACGGAGCTGCCCCATCGTACGGAGCGAATCTATCGCCCGCGGGTTCTACCCCTTGAGGTAGGTGGCGATGCCGTCGGCGATCCCCTGGGCGGCCTTCTGTCGCCACGTCGCCGACGTGAGCAACTGTGCGTCCTTCGGATCACGCATATTGCCGCATTCGACGAAGACCTTGGGGACGGTTGAGAGATTGAGTCCGCCGAGATCGTCGCGGACGTCCAACCCCGTACCGGAACCGAGGTAGTTGGCAGGGGCCGTTCCGGTGGCGCGGGCGAACCGGTCGGCGATCCGCTCGCCCAGTTCGCGCGAGGGTCCGACGATCTTCGCGGTGTCGGCGGAGCCCTCCCGCACGCGTGCGGGCAGGATCACATGGAAGCCGCGGTTGCCGACGGCGGAGCCGTCCGCGTGGACGGAGACGACGGCGTCGGCGCGGGCCGCGTTGCCGATCCTCGCCCGCTCGTCGATGCAGGGACCCCAGGGGCGGTCGGCGTCATGGGTGAGGACGACCTCGGCGCCGCGCGCCGTGAGGAGGTCCCGCAGCCGGTGGGTGACGTCGAGGGTGAAGGAGGCCTCGGTGTATCCCGCGTTCGTGGAGGTGCCGGTGGTGTCGCACTCCTTGCTGTGCGTCCCGATGTTCACCTTCTGGTTGATTTCCTTGGAATGGCGGAAATTACCGGAATTGTGACCCGGGTCGAGGACGACGGTCCGCCCGGCGAGGGAGGGGGCCGTCTCCTGGGCGCTCGGCGCCCCGCTCGGCGTCCCGCCCGACGCGCTGCTCGGGGATTCGGCCGGTGCGCCGCCGGACGCGCCCGAGGGCGAGCTCCGCGGGCTCTCCGTGGCCTTGCCGTCCGGCTGTGAGGCCTGCGAGGCTCCGCAGCCGGCGAGTGCGGCGCAGCAGCCCGTGGCGGCGAGGGCGAGCGCGAGGCCGCGGGTACGGGTGCGGCGGGTGGTCTTCCGGTGGTCGTACGGCACCTGGCGACTCTAGGCCCTGTACGGGACGAAATCCCGCAGCGGGCACGTCGCAGCTTGGTCACCTCTTCGTAGATCGCTGGACGCGTGTGAGCAGACCGTGAAGGGTAGGTGCAAGAGGCGACGGTGGGGTGTCACCGCGCATGGACCCACGAGGGGGAACCGTGGTGGGGGAAGAACCGAACGACGCACGTCCCGAGCCGTCGGACCGGCCTGTGCCGGGCGACGGATTAGACAGATCGAACCAGCCGAACCAGTCGAGCCAGTCGAACCAGCCGGGTCAGCCCGGTCAGCCCGGTCAGCCCGGTCAGGCGGGCTCGCTCGACTCGTCGACCCAGATACTGCGCTCGGCGGGCCCGGACCGGGCCGCCCCGAACTCCGGCGCGCCGGTCGGGCCCACGCCCGCCGCGCCCGCGCCCGTGGCTCCCGCGCCCTGGGAGGCGCGGCCCTCGGCGGGCTTCGGACCGCCGACCGACCCGCCCCCGAGCGCGCAGGCCCTGCCCGTCCCCGAGGCCGCCGGCCCAGCTCCCGGCTCCGCTCCCGCCGCCGGTCCCGCCACCGCGCCCGGCTGGGCCGGTGCCGGTACGCCCCCGCCGCCGCCCGGCGCCCCGCCGGGTTACGGACCGCCGCCCGGTTACGGCCCTCCCGGGTACGGTCCGCCGCCCGGCGACGGCGGGCAGCCGCCCGCGCAGCCGCCCGGTGAGGCGAACGGCGCCCAGGCCGCCATGATCGGCCTGCTCAACCTCTCCTGCCTGGGCCTCGGCTACGTCCTCCTGCGCAACTGGATCGGCGCCGCGCTCTGCTGGATCGCCACCGTCGCCCTGCTCGTCCTGGCCCTCCCGGCCGACGTCGACGGCGTGCCCGTGGGGCTCCTCGCCGGCTACGGCGCCTTCCTCCTGGCCGTCGCGGCGGACGGCGCCCGCCGCGGCCTGCGCGCGAACCTCCGGATCGGCGCGTCCTTCCGCCGCCTCGCGCTCCCGCTGGCCCTCGTGCTGCTCGCCGTGCCCGCGGGCGGCTCGCTCGCGTACGGGGCGGCCCGCGACGAGGCGAAGCAGCAGGCCCTGCTCGACCGCCTCGCCGCCGCCGACGCGCTCGTGAAGTCCGCCGACGGCCTCGCCTTCGACAAGGCCGAGCCGACCTTCCGCAAGGCGCTCGGCGAGTACGAGAAGCTCGGCAAGGAGCACACGGGATCACGGGCCGGGAAGCTCGTCCCCGAGCGCCTCGACACCTACTTCGCGACGATCTCCCGCCCGTACGCCGACAAGGTCTACTGCGACGCGGTCCCGCGCCTCACCTATCTGCGGGGGCTCCCGGCCACCGTCGACAAGGACCTGCTGGGCACCCGGCCGGCCAAGACCGACGAGCCGCTCGCCCACTCCCTCTACGAGTGCGGGGCGGCCGGCATCGGCAAGGCCACCTACGAGCCGGATCCCGGGGAGAGCTTCGACGAACTCCTCAAGACCTTCCCGAAGTCGACGTACGCGCCCAAGGTCGCGCCGGCCTTCGAGGCGTCGATCAAGACCCGGACGGACGGCCTCACGGGGGGTGGTGCCCCCTGCGACACCACCAAAGAGCTGCACGTGATCGTCGCCTCCCTCGACGGCATGACGGACCCGTCGATCGAGGGCGCCGCGGACCAGGCCGACGCGGCGGTCCAGAAGGGCGACTTCGCCTGCGGGACCGACCAGTTCAAGGACAAGGACTTCAAGGCCGCGCTCGACACGATGACGGCGTACGCGAAGGAGTACCCGAGCAGCCCGCAGGCCGGGCACGCCCGGTCCATCGCCATCGCCGCCGAGATCGCGGAGGAGGAGCCCGCGGCGGGGGGCAAGCTGCCCTCGGCCGACGTGCCCGGCGGTACCCGGATGGTGATGGTGGTGAGCAACGACGGCCCGGGTGAGGTCGAGCTGCTCTACACCGGTCCGATGACCGGCAAGGTCATGCTGAAGGCGTGCGGGACCTGCACCAAGTACCCGAACCCGATCTTTGCGGGCTCCAAGAAGATCAAGGCCTGCACCGGGCCGTCCTCGAAGTACCCGAAGGCGACGCTGCTGCTGCCCGCCGGTGACTACCACCTGCTCCAGAAGCGGGTCTCCACGGGCACGTCCACGGCCGGCGACACCAAGACGAGCAAGGCGAAGATCGAACCGGGCTACAGCTACACCAACTGCCTGTACGTGACCTCGGGGTTCTGACCCCGGGTCCCGAACCCTCGACGCGCTTCACCCGGCGGCCGTCCCCTTTCGAGGGGGCGGCCGTCGGCCTGTCCTTCCGCCGGCTCAGCTCCGGCGGCGCAGCACCCGCAGCGAGTCCGTGACCGAGACCTCCTCGAAGTCTCCCGACTCCAGCGCGCGAAGGTAGATCCGGTACGGCGCCTGGCCGCCGTCCTCCGGGTTCGGGAAGACGTCGTGGATGACCAGCAGACCCCCGGGGGCGACCTTCGGGGCCCAGCCCTCGTAGTCGTTGACGGCGTGCTCGTCCGTGTGCCCGCCGTCGACGAACACGAACCCGAGCTGTCCGCCCCATACCTTCGCGACCTGCGGCGACCGCCCGACCACGGCGATCACATGCTCTTCGAGGCCCGCCTTGCGCAGCGTCCGCCGGAACGTCGGCAGGGTGTCCATGAGCCCCACCTCGGGGTCCACCACGGTCTCGTCGTGGTACTCCCACCCCGGCTGCTGCTCCTCGCTGCCCCGGTGGTGGTCCACGGTCACCGCGACCGTCCCCGCCTGCCGCGCCACGTCGGCCAGCAGGATCGTGGAGCGCCCGCAGTACGTGCCCACCTCAAGGAGCGGCAGCCCGAGCTTCGCGGCCTCGGTGGCCGCCGCGTACAGGGCGAGCCCCTCACCGACGGGCATGAAGCCCTTGGCGGCCTCGAAGGCGGCGAGGATCTCGGGCGCGGGCTCGGACATGGTGACTCCTACTGGCGGGTACGCGGCTGACGGCGCCCATCGTGCCCTACGCGTCGCACTCGAACCACACCGTCTTCCCGTCGGCCCGCTCGTCGACCCCCCACCGGTCCGTCACGGCCTCCACCAGGACCAGTCCCCGCCCACCCGCGTCCAGCGGATCCGCCGCCTTGGCGTGTACGGCCCCGGGCACCCCGTCCGCCACCTCCACCCGGAGCCCGTACGGCTCCCGCAGGATCAGCACCGCGCAATGCCGGCCGGGCACGTGCCGGACGACGTTGGCGACGAGCTCCGTCAGCGCGAGGGCGGCCGGGTCGGCCGGCCGGTCGAGCTCCCAGCGCGTGAGGAACATGCGGAGGATGCGGCGCATGTGACCGGCGGAGTGCTCACCGACGGTGAACCGCATGCGGTAGCTCGTCGCAAGCACCGCAGGGTAGAGGTCTGTTGCCTGATTCATGCCACCAGACTGAACGGGCTTCGTTACGCTCGGCTACGGCCTGAACACAACGCCTCACCGCGTGAGCTTGGGGGTGACCGCACGATGGTCAACATCCGCAGCCTGGATCCGAGCGCCTCGCCGCTGGACTATTACGGATACGAACTCCGCCGTCTGAGAGAGGAGGCGGGGCTCAGTCAGTCGCAGCTCGGCAAGATCTTGTACTGCACAGGCTCGCTCGTGGGTCAGATCGAGACCGCGAAGAAGGTTCCGACGAGACGGTTCTCGGAACAACTCGACGCGGCGTTGATGACGGGCGGGCTGTTCTCGCGGCTGGTGGGTCTGGTGCTGAAGAGTCAGCTGCCGACGTGGTTTCAGCCTTATGCGGAGATGGAAGCGAGGGCGACGTACATCTCCTCGTTCCAGCCTCAACTGGTCGTTGGACTTCTCCAGACGGAGGCGTACGCCCGCGCCGTTCTCGGCGTCAGGACGGACGGGGATCTCGATGGCAGGGTCGCCGCCCGAATGGAGCGACAGCGGATCCTGTGGGGGGAGATTCCTCCTCTGATGTGGGTTGTCCTGACAGAGGCGGTGCTCCGCCAGGAGATCGGCGGCAAGGGGGTGATGAGGGCCCAACTCGCCCACCTGTTAAGCATGCAGGAGCACGAGTGGGTGAAGATTCAGGTCCTGCCGTTCGAGGCCGGCGCGCATGCCGGGTTCATGGGCGAGTTCAACCTCCTGCGCTTCGAGGGTGACCCCGACGTCGTCTACACGGAGGACTTCGTGCAGGGGCATATGACCGCCAATCCAGCCGCGTTCAGAGAAGGCTCGCTCCGTTACGATCACCTGCAGGCCGCTGCACTCTCGGTCGAGGGGTCGGCCGCACTGATCGCCCGCGTCATGGAGGAACAGTATGGGGACCGACCAGAACCTGACGGGCGCGCGTTGGCGTAAGTCCTCGTACAGCGGGGACACCGGCGGCAACTGCATCGAGTGCGCCCCGCTCGGCGCCGCCGCGTGGCGTAAGTCCTCGTACAGCGGTCCCAACGGCGGCGACTGCATCGAGATCGCCGACCTCGCCCCCCACATCGCCGTCCGCGACTCCAAGAACCCCCAAGGCCCCGCCTTCCTCGCCACCCCCGCCGCCTTCACGGCCTTCGTGGAGGCCGCCGCCGAGGGGCGTATCGGCGGTCGCTGAGCATGGCGACCCTCATAGGGACGATGATCCTCGCCATCGGCCTGCCGGCCTGGGCGGGGATCACCTACGTCGGGCTGGTCCGGGCCCGGCAGGGCGGTGAACTGCCCCAGCCCCGGCTGCCCCGGTCCCGCCGTTCGCCCGCCAGGAAGGCCGCCTGGGTGGCCGTGCTCGCCTACCTCGCGGGCGGTGCCCTGCACGTGTACGGGCTGTCGTACCTGCCGTTCCTCGATCCGAGGGACGCGTGCTGGTTCGGCGTGGGGATCATGGCCTACCCGGACTCCAGCGGCGCGCTGCCCGTGAGCCTGGTGTGCCACGGCATCGAGGTCGTCCCGTGGTGGGTGAACCCCGGCCTCCTCGTCCTCGCGGCCACCGCCGTCACCGCGACCGTGGCGAGTGCCGTTCTCTCCGTGCGGGGATCGCGGCGGGCGGCGGCCGTCAGGCGGGGTGCCTGATGCTCTCGAAGATGCGGGCGAAGCCCTCCGTTCCGTGGCCCGCGTCGATCTGGCGCTGGATGAGCCGCTGGACCATGTCGACCACCTCGGTGCTGACGCCCTGCTCGGCACTGGCGGCCTGGAGGTCGCCGAGCTGGGAGAACTCCAGGCTCTGCTGGCCCGCGACGGCGTAGTCCCCGCCGTCGATCACCTCGGCGTAGCCCGCGAGGCCGCCGGTCATGGCGGACAGCCACGGGGCGGCCGAGGCCGCGAACTCGCGGGCGGAGATCCCGGCCGGGGCGACCATGGCGGCGCCGTGGACGAAACCGGCGAACATGACGTACATGCCCGCGAGCAGGGCGAGGTCGTACAGGGGCGCGAGACCGGCGTCGTCGCCGTGGTAGGTGCCGGCTCCCCACAGGTCGAGCAGCGGCTTGTACTGGTGGAAGGCTTCGGCCGACCCGCTGTAGAGGACGGATGCCCCGGGCCGGCCGATCATGTGCGGTACGGCCATGATGCCGCCGTCCAGGTACGTGACGCCGGCGCGGGCGGCCCAGTCCGCCAACTCCCGTGACTGGCCGGGGGAGGTGGTGGTCACATTGATCAGGGTGCGTCCGGCGAGGTCGTCGGTGAGCGGGTCGAGCACGTCGTGGACGGACGCGTGGTCGAGGAGGCAGGCGATCACCAGGCCGCTCGCGCGGACGGCGTCGGCGGCCGTGTCGGCGTGCGTGGCGCCGAGGGCGAGGAGGTCGTCGGCCCTGCCCGGGGTCCGGTTCCAGACGGTGGTCGGGTGTCCGGCCTTCACCAGGGCGGCGGCCAGCGCGCTCCCCATCGCTCCCAGGCCGAGGACACTCACCTGGACGCTGTTGTCGGTCGTCATCTCTTGGGCTCTCCCTCGTGTTCCTGTGCTGTGAGGGAATGCTCTTCGCCGCGGGTGGGGTTGACCAGTGCGGACTATTTAGTGGGATGCGCACCCGGGGGTAAGTACCCCTGGGTGGTGGATGGTTCGAGGAGGGGTGGATGGCGGCATCGGCTCGGCGTGGCCCGTACGTCTGCGGCGTCGACGCGGCGATGGACGTGGTGTCGGGAAAGTGGAAGGTGCTGATCCTGTGGGAGCTGGAGCACCACGGGGTCCGGAGGTTCGCCGAGCTCCGTCGGGGGCTGCCGGGCGTGAGCGAGAAGATGCTGAACCAGCATCTGCGGGAGATGGCGGAGGACGGCCTCGTCCACCGCGAGGTGTACGCGGAGGTGCCGCCGAAGGTCGAGTACTCCCTGACGGACCGAGGCACCACCCTCAACGCGGCGCTGGCCCCTCTGGGGGCGTGGGGCACGGAACGCATCCGGGAGATCTGCGCGGAGAAGATCCCGGCCGACCGCCTCGGCTGACAGGCCGACACTTTGCCGATCAGGCTTGAGGAGAGGGGCATGGACGCCCACGGGGAAGACCTCTATCCGGACGTGACCGCGGCGGGTGGCCTTGTCGCCGCCCTGCGGCAGGTGGCGGAGAGGCGTGGCCGTGACATCGGCCTGTCGCCCTACGCCACCGAGGCCGTCGGCATCGAGACGAACAGGGGCTACCTGTCGGTCGACACGGTGACCGGGGAGCGGCTGTTCCGGCTCCGTACGTACATCCCCGACTTCGGCTGGTACGTCGGCTCCACGGATGATCTCGGAGCGCTCGTGGACGCGATCGCCGCATGGCGGGACGGCGTGCCGCTCGACGTGTTGAAGGAGAGGTTCGACTTCCTGGACCTCGACGAGTTCACCGGGGCGCTCGCGTCCGGAGAGCCCACGTCCTCGCAGTGGGCGAATCTCCTGTCGTCCGAGTACTACCGGGGGCAGCGGGACCTTCTGCGCCGCCTCCACGCGGACGAGGTGCTGCGGAACATGTTCCCGACGATGACGCACCGAGCCGTCCGCCTGCAGGTGGACCCGATGGACTACACGAGCCGTCAGGTTCTGTTGCACGAGCCGGACGAGGGGCGTTACGAGGCCCTGCGCGTCGGGGTGTCCGGGGCGGACTGGACCGAGGTGCGGAGCGAGGACCTGATCGCCCACCTCCGTGCCGGGCTGTGCGACGACCGGCCCGCGTGACGCCCGGACTGGTTGCCTTCCGGCCAAAGTGTGGCTGGTAATGATCGCTGGCCGCACCCTTTCTTCACAGCCTTCTCACAGGCGGCACCGCGTGTGACCTTGACGATTGCGTGCGCCAGGACATGAGTTCACCGGCAAGCGGATTTCCGCTCCGCGATCCGGACGGCGCGGTCGACCCTTGCCAAGCGTCGTTCACTCGGGGTTGAGTGACGCGGCGCGCATCGGGACCGACCATCCCGTGTGATGCGCGCACGTCATGGCGGTCGGGGGGACACCACCGCCACTGGGGGGAAGTACGGGCATCGCCATGTCGCGGTGCCCGCTCACCGTGAACGTCGCCCCGGGCTACCCCCTGCCCGCCCTCGTTCGCTGTGAAGGATGTCCTCCTTGCGGTTCAAACCGGGGTTGTTCACCTCTCGATCACGCTTGTCCACCACGCTCACCACGGCCGTCACCTCCGTCGCCGCGCTGGCCGTCCTCGGCGGGGTGGCCGTCCGGCCCGACCTGGCCGTGCCGGACGCCCAGACCGTGGCCGCCGTGGCCGACTCGTACGACGGCTACGACAGCAAAGCGGCCCAGCAGCTGCGCGAGGACCAGTGCATGGGCACCGAGGCCCTGCGCATGGGCGGGCCCAATCTGCACGCCCTCGCGCAGAACGCGCTCACGCTGCCGCCCGATCAGCTTCACACGAAGCTCGTCCGGGACATGTACAACGACAAGACCCCGCTGCACGCCGCCTGGAACGCCGACCGGGCGCTCACGGACCAGTGGCTGGAGAAGGTCCGCAACCAGGGGCACGCCTGGAACAGCGCCGCGAGCCTGGACTCGTACCCCAACGCGCCCGAGGACGCGGACAAGATCTTCGACAGGACCGGGCTGCTCCCGTGGCTCTACCAGGGCTACTCGGACCCGCTCAACCTGTTCAACCCCTTCTACGAGTCCTCCCCGACCGCCGACGACAAGACGAAGGCCGCCGCGCTCGCGGTCGGTGACCCGCTCTACACGAGTGGCGGGACGCCGAAGGAGCGGGAGGCGTGGGCGCTGTGGAAGAAGAACTCCGGGAAGGTCGAGGAGAACCAGCTCTTCGTGCCCCGGGTGTTCGCCGATGACGCCCGGATCTTCCTCGCCGCCGGTGGCTTCCCCCGTACGGCTCCGGAACCGGACAGCGCAGAGTTCCGGATCGCGGTCGAGGACCTGAAGGCCCGCTTCGGGGCGTGCGGTTGGCACGACCCGATCGACCCGAACAAGGTCCTCGGCAAGCAGGTGGCGCAGGCCGCGTCCGAGTGGCAGCGGGAGATCGCCGGCCAGACCGCGCAGCGGCAGCAGATCCTCACCGCGGGCAAGGACGCGGGGAAGGCGCTGCAGGACGGCACGTACGCCCTCAGCATGCTCCTCGGCCAGTCGTGGCTCGCCGACTACTACACCCGGTGGCAGGACCACTGGGCGCCGGGCGGTGTCGGCTGGATCGGCAACGGCTACACCGTGATCCAGGTGCCGGGCGCGGCGGGCATGTGCCTGGACGTCCAGGGCGGCGGCAAGACCAACGGCACGCCCGTCCAGATCTACACCTGCAACGGCGCGGCTTCGCAGGAGTGGTCGCTGGAGGGCGGCGAGGAGGACCTCCACCTCCGCAACACCGGTTCGTTCAAGTGTCTGGACGTGGCCGGGAACGCGTCGGCCAACGGTACGAAGATCCAGATCACGGACTGCTACAGCACCAAGGGCCAGTCGTGGAAGGCCGATGTCCGCGCCCCCTCGACCCTGAAGAGCGTGACCACGGGCAAGTGCCTGGACCTCAGCTCGTTCACCAAGAGCACGGACGCCCGGCTGTTCGACTGCAAGGACACCGCGGCGCAGAAGTACCTGATCAAGCCCAACGGCAAGAAGGGCGCGGGCAGCACCCCGTACCCGGTCAAGACCCAGTTCGACGCGGCGAAGAAGGGCCTCACCGACGCCCAGGCGGCCGCGAAGACACACCTGGCCACGGTCAAGGCCCAGCTGGAGCTCACGAAGAAGGCGGCCGCCTCGTCCGACACGGCCCTGCAGGCCGCGTACGGCGTCGCGGACGCCGCCGGTGCACCGCGCGGCCGTGGACTCCTGGTCGGCCAGCAGAAGGCCCAGGTCACCAAGGGAGCCGTCGCCGCGCTCACGGCGATGGTGAAGGCCGGCGAGACCGCCGAGGCCGCCACCCGCGCCGCCGCGGGCGACAGCGCGACCATCACACAGCGCGCCCTCGCCCAGACCGCCCAGGTAAACGCCGAATTCCGCAAGGAAGCCGCCCACATCGCCGAACTGCAGGCGAAGGCGGCGGCCGACGGGGCCAAGCTGCACCGCGACAACGCCAAGAAGGACAAGGAGACCGCCGAGGCCAAGCTCGCCGTCGCGCTGAAGGCCGAGGGCGACGCCAAGGCGGCCGCCGCCGACGCGCACGCCAAGCGGCTCGCGGCGCAAGCCGAGGAGGCCACGGCGAAGGCGGAGAAGGACACCGCCGCCGCCAAGCAGAACGAAGCCGCCCGGCACAAGGAGACCGCACGGACCGAGGCGGGGAACGCCCAGGCGGCCAAGGAGCAGGCCGAGGCCGCCGAGGCGACAGCCGTTGCCCGGAAGAACGACGCGGTCAAGGCACGGGACGACGCCAAGGCCAAGCGGGACGACGCCTGGGACGCCGAGCAGAAGGCCGACGCGGCCCGCGCCAAGGCCGACGCCAAGGACGCCTACGCACGCTCCCTGGACGCCGGAACCGCGGCCGACGCGGCCCGTGTCGCCGCGGACGCGGCCAACACCCATGCGAACAACGCCGAGGCCGCGGCGGGCAGGGCCCGTACCGCGGCGAACGCCGCGACCGAGGCGGCGGCCGCGGCGGACGCGGCAGCCACCCGCGCCGAGGCGGCCGCCAAGCGGTCCCGCGCGAACGCGGACGCCGCCCAGGCGGCCAAGCTGCGGGCCGACGCCGCGGTGAAGACCGCGACCAGCGCCGCCGCCGACGCCATTGACGCCTCCGAGCACGCCGCCGCGGAGGCCGCCACCGCCGTCAGGCTCGCGGACGAGGCGGCGAAGCTGGCCAGGACCGCCAAGTCCGAGGCGGACGCGGCGAGCAAGGAGGCCGCCAAGGCCCTCGCCGCCGCCGCGAAGGCCGCGGGCTTCGCCCACGTCACCGCGCAGGCCGCCGTGGACGCCGGCAAGGCCGCCGTCCAGGTCGCCAAGCCCGCCAACGACGCGATCCAGCTCGGCTCGCCCTACGCCGCCACCGACTCGGCCGCCGGCCTCGTCGTGCTGACCGGGCAGGCCTCCAAGACGATCGCCGACCAGCAGAAGGCCGTCGCCGACGCCCACGCCAAGAACGCGCAGGCGGAGGCAGTCGCCGCCAAGAGCATCGCCGACCAGGCGGCAGGCGACGCGAAGATCGCCTACCAGTACGCGGCGAACGCCGCCGGACACGCGGCGACCGCCCGCGGCTACTCGAAGGAAGCCCTCGGCTACGCCGCGGACGCGGCGGCGGTGGCCGCGAAGGCCACGCAGTCACTGGCCCGCACCGTCGAGTATGACCGCAAGGCAGCCGAGGATGCCGCGGCCGCCGACCAGGCCGCAGGGCGCGCCGAAGGCTACGCCCGGCAGGCCCGGGAATCGGCCGACCAGGCCGCGGCCGACGCCCAGGCGGCCCGCGAGGCCGCGGCCGCGGCCGAGCAGTCCGCCAAGGACGCCCGCGCCGCCGCCGACCGCGCCGCCACCGCCGCCACCGAGGCGGAACAGGCGGCCAAGGACGCCGCCGCGTACGCCAAGGAGGCCCAGGAAGCGGCCGACCGGGCGGAGAAGGCCGCGAAGGCGAAGCAGATCGAGACCGGAACCGTCGTCGACGAGACCGGTGGCTCGATCGGCAACATGTTCTACGTCATCGACCGCATCGAGAACATCGGCGAGCCGCAGACCATCAGGAAGACGGAGGGCTGCGACGGCTGGATCGACAAGCTCTTCTACACGGGCAACTGCACTATCACCGCGAAGATCAGGTACAAGGCGTACGTCGACCTGTACCTGTGCAACTCGCCCTACCTGAACCCCACGAAGGCCACGTGTCCCTCCGACGCGACCGTGTACCTGGGCGAGCACCCGACCAAGGAACTGTCCCAGGAGCTCACCCACACCATCACGATCGCCGAGTACCAGTCGAACGTCGACCCGATCGACATCCTCTTCGGCAGCTGGATCAGGTGCGCCCAGAAGATCGCGCCCGGCGGTGAGAGCGGGAGCTGGGGCGGCTGCGCCTGGGCTGCCGTGGACGTCGCGACCCTGTTCGCCGGCAAGGCCCTGCGGCCCATCGCGGAAGCCGTCATGGCGGTGGACGCCGCCGCGAGGACGGGCATCGCCTTCGCCGACGCCTACCGGGCCCTGCGGACCCTCGGCCTGTCCGAGGAGGCCATCGCCGGAATCACCAAGACGCAGTTCCTGCGGCTGAGGGCCACGTGCCTGACGTCACTGGCCCCGTCCAAGGCGAGCGCGCTGCCGACCGGGGGCGGTGCGCGGCGGATCAGCGCGGCAGCCAACGCCAAGTGCCCGGACTACGTCGCCGTGGCGCCGAGCGGTCTCGGAATCGTCGCGAGCATCAACGATGCCGGGATCGTCTCCATGGCCGTCAAGAAGGGGCCGGGTACGCCGAGTGGCGGAGAGATGTTCAATGCCGCTCTTGCGCACTTCGGTGACAAGGTCAAGGGAGTGAAGGCGTACTGGCAGAACGGCGGGGATCTCAGCGACAACCTGAATGACTTCAACAAGGCCGTGCGAAGCGGCGAATACGGCTCTCTTGAGGAGGCAGCGCTTCGGGGTACGTTCACGGGTCACATGTCTTCGAAGGCCGGGTTCACGAAGGCGGAGATCGTTGAACTTCGAGGAATGTGGGGCGAGTACACCGAGGTCGGTGTGATCTTCTCGTAGGGTCTCGCCCGCGAGATTCGCGATACGGTAAGCCAAGGTGAGGGTGGGTCTCACGCGAAGTGGGGCCCATCCTCGCATGGTCGGTCGTCGTCAAGGTGGAGCCGAAAGCCAGGGGTGGGAATGAGTGATCTGGAAATCGTCGCGGGTGAACTGAGGTCAGCCCGCGCGGAAGGAAAGGGCGCGACGGAGTTGGCCCTGCTTTGCAGGGACGAGTTGGGTTCGGCGTTCGGCGTCATCTCCTTCATCGCCGTATTCCGTTCGGCGTTTGACGTTCCGCTTCACGTTCTTCAGCGGGCGCAGGCGTGGGAGGGATTCGGCTGGGGAGAGGCCCGGATTTCGGACGAGGAGTTCTCCGAGCTCCTCGCGCCGTGGCTCACGGACTGACGAGCCCGAAGCCCGTGGGACATCCGATGTTCGACCTCCCTCCCCAAGCCCCACCCGAAGTCATCGCGGAGGATCATGCAGGGCGCCCTGCTGGGAATCCTCGCCTCGGCCGGATTCCAGGTCGAGAAACCGGATCCGCACGCGCACGGAAGCGCGGTGTAGGTGAAGGGTCTCCGACCCTGATGCACTGCGCGTCGGGAACGAGGGCCTGACGCAACGGAAGCCCCGCCGGTCGGCCCCGGCGGGGCTTCTTCGTGCGCCCGACCCGAGGGTCACGCCCCCGCGAGCACCGCCCGCAGCTTACGGACGCCGGTCTTCCACTCCTCGCCGTCCGACTCCTCCCAGAGTTCGAGGAGTTCGGAGGGCTCGGTGAGGATCCGGTCCAGGGCCGTCACGGCCTGCGGGCGCAGGTCGGCCGGGAGGGGCGGCAGGGGGTCCTTCGGGGCGTACGAGGTGGTGACGGGGTCGCCGCCGGGGCACTGGGCAGCGAGCAGGGCCGCCGACGCGATCGCCTCGTCCGCCAGGTCCGCGTCCAGGTACGCGTCGCCGGTCTCGATCACCTCGCGGAACGCCGTGCGCAGCACCTCCGCCTTCTTCTCCACCGGGGCCTCGTCCACCCGGTACGAGAAGTCGGCGGCGGTGTCGTTGTCGAAGGGGCCGATGTCCCAGGTGCCCATGGCGTACTCGCTCTCCGTGCTCGGTCGTTCCGCTGTACCCACAGACTGGCAGGCACCACTGACAACGCCGGTCCGGTGTAAGGGCCCTGAGCGTGGACCCCCGCTACCAGCTCCAGAAGCCGCCGAGGACCGACGTGCGGCCGGACTCGTCGGTGCCGACCAGGTGGGCCGCCTCGGCGCCCCCGCTCGAACCGTCGTCCAGCGGGACGACGAAGCGGTGCTGCCCGAAGTGCAGGACGATGATCCGGTCGGGATCCAGTTCGCAGCCGTCGACGGTCTCGCCGATGTAGCGGCGCATGCGATCGAGCGACCCCGGCTCGGGGAAGCGCCACTCACTGCCGTCGTACACCCCGACGGGGTCGGCCAGGGCCCGCAGCACCGGGCCGTCGAAGTGCAGCTCGACGTAGTCGCGCACGAAGGACACGGCGCTGACCTCAAGGCCGATCAGGAGCCGGATCGGGTCGTCGTCCGGGACGTTCGTGATGTTCATGAGCTCATGCTGCCGGACCTCGGCCCGGGGCCAATCAACCGGTCTCGGCCCGGGGCCTCGGCCCGGGTTCTCCGCCCGGGGCCTCCGCCAGGTCCCGGCGTCGTCAGGCGTCGAGCGGGTGGCCGGTCGTCGCGTCGACGTGACCGGGGAGCGGGTCGTGGCGGTCGCCGACGGTGAGCGTGCCGGTGGGCTCGACCATGAGGATGGCGGCGCCGTCGGGGGCGTACGGCCGGTGCTCGGTTCCTCGGGGGACGGTGAAGACGGAGCCGCGGGGGAGTCGGACCGTGCGTTCTCCCGCCGGCTCGCGCAGGGAGATGTACAGCTCGCCGTCGAGGACGAGGAAGAACTCGTCGCAGCCCTCGTGGGCGTGCCAGACGTGCTCGCCCGCGACCTTGGCGACGCGGACGTCGTAGTCGTCGACCCGTGTGACGACGCGGGGGCTCCAGAGGGCGTCGAAGGAGGCCAGGGCGGCTTCGAGGGCGATGGGTTCCCCGGGCTTCGTAAGGTCCATGCGGTGATCCTCGCGGCTGGAGCGACGGCGGCGTGAGTGCTAGGAATCGCGTATGCCGCATCATTCCTCTCAGTCCGCGCATGGTGGGCTCCACCGGGTCGTCGTGATCGTGGACGCGCACTCGAACCCCTTCGAGCTCGGCTGCGCCAGTGAGGTCTTCGGCCTGCGCCGGCCCGAGATCGGGCGCGAGCTGTACGACTTCCGCCTCTGCTCGCCCGAGCCGAACACCCTCATGAGGGACGGCTTCTTCACCCTCACCGGCGTGGCCGGTCTGGAGGCGGCCGAGACGGCGGACACGGTGATCGTCCCGAACCGTCCCGATGTCGACGTCACGCGCCGCCCGGCGGTGCTCGACGCCGTGCGGCGGGCGCACGCGCGCGGGGCGCGGCTCGTCGGCTTCTGCAGCGGTGCGTTCACGCTCGCCGAGGCCGGGGTGCTCGACGGGCGGCGGGCCACCGCGCACTGGCAGTGGGCGGACTCCTTCCGGGAGCGGTTCCCCGCGGTGACCCTGGAGGAGGACGTGCTGTTCGTCGACGACGGGGACATCCTGACGGCGGCGGGCAGTGCGGCGGCGCTCGACCTCGGGCTGTACATCGTCCGCCGTGACCACGGCGCGGAGATCGCCAACGCCGTCAGCAGGCGGCTGGTCTTCGCGGCGCACCGGGACGGCGGACAGCGGCAGTTCATCGAGCGGCCGGTGCCCGAGATCCCCGAAGAGTCGCTCGCTCCGGTGCTGGCCTGGGCGCAGGAGCACCTGGACGCACCGCTGACGGTGCCGGACCTGGCGGCGCGCGCCGCCGTCAGCCCGGCGACGCTGCACCGCCGCTTCCGCGCGGAGCTTGGCACGACGCCGCTGGCCTGGCTGACGGGGGAGCGCCTCGCACTGGCCTGCCGACTGATCGAACGGGGCGAGGTGCGCCTCGAAGCGGTCGCCCGGAACAGCGGCCTGGGCACGGCGTCGCACCTGCGCACCCTGATGCGCCGCGAAACGGGCCTGAGCCCGTCGGAGTACCGCCACCGCTTCGGCCCGCGGCCCGGCCGGCCACCCGCCGCCACCTGACGGCGCTCCGGTCGGCGGAGCGCGCGGCCCGGAGCTGTCCCCCGGAGGCGGGCAGTCTGGCCGGCAACCGCCGGGCCTCCTGGTCGGCGCCCTCATGCGCGTCCGTGGCCAGCGTCCGAAGCTGCTGGAAGAACTCCTCCTCGCCGGCTTCGCCGGACAACCAGCGAGGATCGCGGTCGACTTCGGCGGAGAGCTGGTCGGCGACCGAGTAGTCCTCGGCGTGCGCCAGGGCCGCCAGCACGGCGCGCAGCCCCCACACGTCCCTCCGCCCGAGGAGAGCCGTCGCCGTCTCCTGGACCACTCCGGTGTCGCGGGCGTCGAGGAGGAGGCGTCGGAGGACCTCCGCGACCTCCGGTACCTCCGCGGCGGAGTCCCGAGATTCCCGTATCTGACCTTCCGTCAGAATGGAACGTGTTCTAGTCTGCCGCGCATGGGCATCGCCATCACGCACGAACAGCGGGAGCTCGCCCGATCCGTCCGGGGCTGGCTCCACCGCGCCGTACCGCCCGAGGAGGTCCGCAAGCACCTGGACGTCCCCGGCACCGCCACCGGACGGCCCGCCTACTGGGACGCCGCCGCCGAGCAGGGGCTCCTCGGCCTCCATCTCCCCGAGGAGTACGGGGGAGGGGGAGGCGACCTCGGAGACCTCGTCGTGGTCGTGGAGGAGGCCGCGAGGGCGCTCCTGCCAGGGCCCTATCTGCCCTCCGTCCTCGCCGCCGAGCTACTGCGCAGGACCGGGCAGGGAGGACTGGCCGGCACCCTCGCCCGCGGGGAGCGCATCGGCGCCGTCACCCTCGGCGGCGGGCCCGGCTCCGGGGCCGGCGGTCTCACCGCCGTCCGGACCGCGAGCGGATACCTCCTCGACGGCGCCGCGCCCCCCGTCCTCGGCGGCGCCCAGGCCGACCTGGTGCTCCTGCGGGCCGCCACCGCCGACGGCGGTGTCTGGCTCGCCGTCGACACCGACGCGCTCGGCGTCCGGCCCCACGAGAGCGCCGACCCGACCCGCCCCACCGCCGAGATCACCGCCCGCGCCGCGCACGTCCCCGCCGCCCGCGAACTCACCCTCGCCCCCGGCCCCGCCACCACCCCCACGACCGGCGCCGACTCCGGTTCCGACGCCCTCACCGCCCTCGTCCACGACCTCGCCGCCCTCCTCCTCGCCGCCGACGCCTGCGGCACCGCCGCCCGCGCCGTCGAGACCGCCGCCGAACACGCCCGCACCCGCGAACAGTTCGGCCGCCCCATCGGACAGTTCCAGGGCGTGAAGCACCTCTGCGCCGACATGCTCGTACGGCTCGAACAGGCCCGCGCCCTCACCTGGGACGCCGCCAGGGCGGGGGACGACGAAGCCCGCTCCCTCGCTGCCGCGCTCGCCGCCGCCACCGCCCTCGACACCGCGTTCGGCTGCGCCAAGGACTGCATCCAGATCCTCGGCGGCACCGGGTTCACCTGGGAGCACGACGCCCACCTGCTGCTCCGCCGCGCCGTCGTCGCCCGCCAGCTCCTCGGCACCGGCGACCGGCACCGGCTCGCCGCCCTCCGGCACGCCGCCACCGGCGTCCGGCGCGGCCTCCGGCTCGACCTGCCGCCCGAGGCCGACCCGTACCGCGCGGCCGCCCGCGCGGCCGTCGCCCCCGCCGCAGGACTCGCCCCCGCCGCTGCCCGCCGCGCCCTCGCCCCCACCGGCTACGCCGCCCCGCACCTCCCGGAGCCGTACGGACTCGGCGCCGGCCCCCTCCAGCAGCTCGCCGTCCAGCGCGAACTGGACGAGGCCGGGATCACCGTCGCCGGACTCGGCATCGCCACCTGGGTCGTGCCGTCCCTCCTCGCCCACGGCACCCCCGCCCAGCAGGACGAGCACCTCGGCCCGACCCTGCGCGGCGAGCGCCTCTGGTGCCAGCTCTTCTCCGAGCCCGGCGCGGGCTCCGACCTCGCCTCGCTCCGCACCCGCGCCGAGCGCACCGAGGACGGCCGCTGGCGGATCAACGGCCAGAAGGTGTGGACGAGCGCCGCCCAGTGGGCCCACCACGGCATCCTGCTCGCCCGGACCGACCCGGCCGCACCCAAGCACAAGGGCCTCACCTACTTCCTCGTCGACATGCGGAACACCCCCGGGATCGACATCCGGCCGCTCAAGGAGATCACCGGGGAGTCCCTCTTCAACGAGGTCTGGTTCGACGACGCGATCCTCCCCGCCGACGCCGTCGTCGGCGAGGTCGACGACGGCTGGCGGGTCGCCCGCAACACCCTCGGCAACGAACGCGTCCACATGGCCGACCAGGTCGCCTTCGACACCGGCCTCGAAGCCGTCATCGCACAGGCGGACCGGGTCGACAGCTCCGTGCGGGTGCGGATCGGCGCCCTGCTCGCCGAGGCGCACGCGCTCGCGTGCATCGGCCTGCGCACCACCCTGCTCCAGGTGTCCGGACTCGAACCCGGCGCGGGCGCCAGCGTCCGCAAGCTCGTCCAGACCCTCCACCAGCAGAGACTCGCCGAACTCACCCTCGAACTCCTCGGCCCCGAAGGCGCCGTGCGCGAGGGCCCCGGCGAACGGGCCGTCCACGGCCTGCTCATGTCCCGCTGCCTCACCATCGCGGGCGGCACCACCCAGGTACAGCTCAATGTCGTCGCCGAGCGGCTGCTCGGCCTGCCGCGAGACTGAGGGGGAAACGAGATGACCACCAAGGCGTACGTCGTCGGGGTCGGGATGACCAGGTTCGAGAAGCCCGAGACCCGGGACTGGCAGTACTGGGACATGGCCGAGGAGGCCGGAACCGCCGCCCTCGCCGACGCCGGCGTCCCCTACGCGCGCGTGGAGCAGGCCGCCGTCGGCTACTGCTTCCAGGCCTCCACCGCCGGACAGCGCGCCGTGTACGCACTCGGGCTCTCCGGCATCCCCGTCTACAACCTCAACAACAACTGCGCCACCGGCTCCACCGCCCTCATGACCGCCCGCCAGTTCGTCGAGGGCGGCATCGCCGACTGCGTCCTCGCCCTCGGCTTCGAGAAGATGAGCCGGGGCGCGCTCGGCGGCGGGTCCGGTGCGGGCGACTTCACGACGTCGCCCGTCGCCCGGCACTACGGGATCATGGCCGCCGGCCACGGCTTCGAGGCGAGTCCGCCCACCGCGCAGATCTTCGGCAACGCCGCCCGCGAGCACATGGAGCGGTACGGGACGACCGAGGCGCAGCTCGCGGCCGTCGGCGCCAAGAACCACCAGCACTCGGTGAACAACCCCAACGCCCAGTTCCAGGACGTCTACACGGTCGACGAGATCCTCGCCGCGAAGACCGTCCACCGGCCGCTCACCAAGCTCCAGTGCTCGCCCACCTCGGACGGCGCGGCGGCCGCCCTCGTCGTCTCCGAGCGCTTCGTCGACGAGCACGGGCTGCGGGACCGGGCGGTGGAGATCGCCGGACAGGCGATGACCACCGACACCGAGGAGTCCTTCGCCTCGGGCTCCTGCATCGACGCCGTCGGCCGCCCGATGTCCCGGGCAGCCGCCCGGCAGGCGTTCGAGCGCTCCGGGCTCGGCATCGAGGACGTCGACGTGATCGAGCTGCACGACTGCTTCTCCATCAACGAACTCCTCACGTACGAGGCGCTCGGCATGTGCGAGGAGGGCGCCTCCGGCAAGCTCGTCGAGTCCGGCGCGACGACGTACGGCGGCCGCTGGGTCGTGAACCCCTCGGGCGGCCTCATCTCCAAGGGCCATCCGCTCGGCGCGACGGGCCTGGCGCAGGCCGCCGAACTCGTCTGGCAGCTCCGGGGCGAGGCGGGAGCCCGGCAGGTGACGGGCGCCCGGGTCGGGCTCGCGCACAACATCGGCCTGGGCGGCGCTGCGGTGGTGACGCTGCTGCGCAGGTCGTAGGACCTTATCCCCATGTACGGGGCGGATGCGGTCTGCGACCATCACACTCATGCCGCAGACCGACTCCGCACGGACGACCCCCGCCACCCCCTCCCTCCCCACGCCCCGCGCCTGGGCGGTCGTCCTGACCGCCTGCGCGGGCCAGTTCCTCGTCGTCCTCGACGTCTCCGTCGTCAACGTGGCGCTCCCGTCGATGCGCACCGACCTCGGACTCTCGGCGCTCGGTCTGCAATGGGTCCTCAACGCCTACGCCATCGCCTTCGCCGGCTTCATGCTGCTCGGCGGACGCGCCTCCGACCTCTACGGGCGGAAGGCGATGTTCCTGCTCGGACTCGGTCTCTTCACGGCCGCCTCGGTCGCGGGCGGCCTCGCCCAGGAGGGCTGGCAGCTCGTCGCCGCCCGCGCGGTGCAGGGCCTCGGCGCCGCCGTCCTCTCGCCCGCCACCCTGACCCTGATCACCGCCGCCGTCCCCGCCGGAGCCGCCCGCACCCGGGCCATCGGCACGTGGACGGCGGTCGGCGCGGCCGGCGGCGCGGCGGGCGGCTTCGTCGGCGGCGTCCTCGTCGACCTGCTGTCCTGGCGCTGGGTCCTGCTCATCAACGTCCCCGTCGGCGTCGTCGTCCTCGCGGGCGCGCTGGTCTGGCTCCGCGAGTCCCGCACCGGCGCGGGCCGCCGCCTCGACCTGCCCGGCGCGGTCCTCGTCACCGCGGGGCTCGCCACCCTCGCGTACGGCATCGTCCAGACCGAGGAGGCGGGCTGGACGGCCCCGGCGACCCTGCTCACGCTCCTCGGCGGTCTGGCGCTCCTCGGCTTGTTCGTGGCGGTGGAGGCCCGCACGGCGGAGCCGCTGATGCGGCTGGGCATCTTCCGTACGCGCGCGGTGTCGGCGGCCAACGTGGCGATCCTGCTGTGCGGTTCGAGCTCCTTCGGCATGTGGTTCTTCATGACGAACTACGCGCAGAGCGTCCTCGCGTACTCCCCGCTCCAGGCCGGTCTCGCCCTGGTCCCCAGCTCCCTCGCCGTCGTGCTGGGTTCCAAGGCGGCCCCGCACCTGATGCCGTCCCTCGGCGCCCGGAACCTCGCCGTCATCGGCGCCCTCGTCGGGGCGGCGGGCTTCGCCTGGCAGTCGACGCTCACCGCCGACGGCACGTTCCTCGGGACGATCCTGGGCCCCGGCATCCTGATGATGGCCGGCCTCGGCCTGGCCACCACCCCGCTCGCCGCGCTCGCCACCTCCAGCGCCGCCCCGTCCGACGCGGGCCTCGTCTCGGGTCTGGTCAACACCTCCCGCACGATGGGCGGCGCGCTGGGCCTCGCGGTCCTCTCGACGATCGCCGCGGCGGCCACCCCCGCCGTCACCTCGGCGGCACCGGACCCGTCCTCCCTGGTTCCGGGGTACGCGATGGCCTTCCGCGTGGCGACGGGCGTGCTGATCGGGGCGGCGCTGCTGATGCTCCTGTGGCTTCCGAAGCCGGCGGAGTCCGTGGCCCGCCGCGGGTGACAATGCCCGCGTGATATCGATCAAGAACAAGCTCAGAACCGCCGTGACCGCGCTGGCCGTCGGCGCCTCCCTGCTGGTCGCCCCGTCGGCCTCGGCGGAACCGGTCCTGGCCGTGACCACCGGCGCCGTGTTCAACGACCCGAACAGCACCGACGCCGCCGCCAGGGGGCGGATCCTCTCCCACCTGGCGGGGCTCGTCGACGGCGCGGAGGCGGGGTCGTCCATCCGGATCTCCCTGTACCTGTTCCACTCCGTGTACCTGGCCGACAAGCTGGGCGAGGCCCACAGGAGAGGCGTCGCCGTCCAGGTCGTCGTCGACGCGGACAGCAGGTCCACCGGCCTCGAGACCCTGAAGACCCGGCTGGCGGACCCGGCGGGCAGCCCCGACTCCTGGGTGCGGACCTGCAAGCCGGAGGAGGCCTGCCTGGCGCTGGACCCGGGCACCACGGCGGCGGACCCGAACGGCACGTACGACAACGTCAACCACAACAAGTTCTTCCTGTTCTCCCGTACCAAGGGCAAGGGCGACGTGTTCGTCGACGACGTGGTCGTGCAGGGCTCCGGGAACCTCACGAGCCAGGACACCGACGACTGGTGGAACGACGCGCTGACGGTCGTCGGCAACACGGAACTGTTCGACGCGTACACCCGGTACTTCGACGACCAGGCGGCGGCCGCCGCCGGGCAGACGCCCCAGGTCGCGGACTACGCCCACGACACCCAGGCGGGCAAGGCGAAGATCTACTTCTTCCCGCGGTCCACCACCGACACGGTCGTCAACATCCTCGCGACGGTGGCGCCGGTCGTCACCCCGGACTCCTGCACCGGGAACTCCCCGGGATTCGGCACCGCGGACGGCCGTACGAAGATCCGCATCGCCCAGGGCCACATCACCCGCACCGAGGTGGCCAGGAAGCTGTGGGAACTCGCCGACGCCGGGTGCGACATCGAGATCGTCTACCGGTCGCTCGACAACTGGACGGCCGACGACAAGCCCATGGGACAGGTGGCCAACTGGCTGACCAGGCCGGTGACGGGCAAGGGCCGCATCACCCTGCACCAGCTCGACAACGACAAGCGCGGCGGCTCCGACTCCCACACCAAGTACCTGCTGGTCGAGGGCACGTACTACGGCGGGGTGAACAAGAAGATCGTCTTCACCGGCAGCCACACCTACACGACGACCGCGCTCAGGTACAACGACGAGACGCTGCTCAAGTACGAGGACGCCACGGTCTTCGACGCCTACGTGAAGAACTTCGAGGCCCAGCGGGCGGCGGCGATCGCGGGCCTGTAGGCGCCGGGGCCGACCGTCGGCCTCGCGCCCGGAGCTACAGCCACCCCTGCCGGCGGGCCGCTCTGACCGCCTCCATGCGGTTGCGCGTGCCCGTCTTGCCGATCGCCGACGACAGGTAGTTGCGGACCGTCGACTCCGAGAGGTGGAGGGCCGCCGCGATGTCCGCGATCGTCGCGCCGTCCACCGCGGCCGCCAGGGCGTCCCGTTCGCGGGCCGTCAGCGGGTTGGGCCCCGCGCCGAGCGCCGCGGCCGCCAGGGCCGGGTCGATCACCGTCTCGCCCCGCAGGACCTGACGGATCGACTCGGCCAGCTCCTCCACGGGGCCGTCCTTCACCAGGAAGCCCGCCGCACCCGCCTCCATCGCCCGCCGGAGGTACCCGGGGCGGCCGAAGGTCGTGAGGATCAGGACCCGGCAGTCCGGGGCCTCCGTACGCAGGTCCGCCGCCGCGTCCAGACCCGAGCGGCCCGGCAGTTCGATGTCGAGCAGCGCCACGTCGGGACGCGCGAGCAGCGCCGCGTCCACGATCTCGTCACCCCGGCCGACCTGTGCGACGACCTCCATGTCGTGCTCCATCCCGAGCAGCAGGGCCAGCGCCCCGCGCATCATCCCCTGGTCCTCCGCCAGCAGCAGACGGATCATGTCCTCGGCTCCCCCTCGCACTCGTGCGGGCCGGGGGTCTCCGCGGGAAGCTCCGCGGCGACCCGGAACCCGCCCCGAGGAGCCGGTCCCGACTCAAGAGTGCCGCCTGCCGCCGCGACCCGCTCGCGCAGCCCCCGAAGACCGCTGCCCGGGGCGACGCCGGGGGCGGCGAGCGGGCCCGGGCCGTCGTCGGTGACGGTGAGACGGACCCGGCCGGCGGCGCCGTCCAGGGCGATCACACAGCGGGACGCGCCGCTGTGCCGTACCGCGTTCGTCGTGGACTCCCGCACCACCCAGCTGAGCAGGGCCTCCGTCTGCGGTTCCAGGAGCGGGCCCGAGCGGCGTACGACCGGTTCGATGCCGGCCGAGGACAGCGCGTCGCGCGCCCGGTCCAGCTCGGTGGCGAGGCTGCCCTCGCGGTAGCCGGTGACGGCCTCCCTGATCTCGGTGAGCGCCTGCCGGCCCACCGCCTCGATGTCCGCCACCTGGGCGAGGGCCGCGTCGAGGTCGCGCGGTGCGAGGCGGCGTACGGCCTCCGACTTCACCACGATCACCGAGAGCGTGTGACCGAGCAGGTCGTGCAGGTCGCGGGAGAACCGCAGCCGCTCCTTCTCGACGGCGGCCGTGGCCAGTTCCTGCCGGGTCGCCTGCAGTTGCCGGACCGATTCGTCGAGCGCGAGGATCGCCGCCGTCACCATCAGGGACATGAACGTGCCGTACACGACGCCGATGGAGTCCCAGCCGTCCCGCCAGAACGTCACCACCCCCACCGCCACGACCAACGGGGGGCTGACCCACCGCAGCAGCGGCCCGTGCCGCACCACCGCCCCGATCGCGAGGCCCAGGAGCGGGAACAGGAGCAGCCACTCCCTCCCGTAACCGATGGCGAGTGCGAAGGTCAGCACCCCGAGCGCGGCGAGGAGTCCCCAGGTCGGCGCCGTCTCCCGGCTGGGCGGGTGGCAGGCGCGGAAGACGATCGCGATGTAGAGGGTGTTGAAGGTGAGCAGCCCGAGGCCGCCGATCCACGGGTTCGGGGCCTGGCCGCCGAGCAGGTGGGAGAGCGCGCCCAGGCCCATCAGCAGCCAGGGGAGGAGGCTGAGCCCGTTCGGGCCCCGCTCCCACTGCTGTTGGTCGGGCAGCGCCTTGATGCCCCGCCGGATGTTCCTCACAGCCGCCCCCCTCACACCGTTCTCGCCGAACGACGGTACGAGACCGCCGCGTACGTACCGAAGAGTGCCGCCCACCCGAGCAGTACGGCCAGGGTCGACGCCCCCGGCGCCGTCCCCTCCGTCACCGCCACACCCAGATCGGCGAAACGGTTCGTCGGTGTGAACTCCGAGACCGTGCGGAGCCAGTCGGGGAAGAGCACGACGGGGAACCACAGGCCGCCGACCACGGCGAGCCCCAGGTTGCAGGCGACGTTCACGACCCCGGTCGTCTGCGCCGTGAGCCGGTAGCCGTTGCCGAGGCCGAGCAGGGTGAACGGGAGCGAGCCCAGCCAGAGCGTGACGGCGACGGCGACCCACTGCCAGGCGGCCATGCGCACGCCGTTGGCGAGAGCGCCCGCCAGGAGGACCGCGGCGATGGCGGGGAGGACGACCACCGCTCCGGTCAGGGCCCGGCCGGTCACCACCTGGAGGGACGTCATGGGCGTGATGCGCAGCTGGCGCAACCAGCCCGTGGTCTTGTCCTCGGCGACCCCGTTGCCGACGGACAGCGCGGCGCCGAGGGCCCCGTACGCCGCCATCCCGACCGTCGCGGCCTTCTTGTACGCGCCGTCGTCCCCGGCGCCGAGGTTGGTGAAGAGGAGATACATCATCACGGGGACACCGACGGTGGAGACGAGGAACCCGGTCTCGCGCAGGGCGCGGCGGACTTCGAGGCGTACGTAAGCGGTGATCATCGCGTGGGCTCCAGTCGTTCGCCGGTCCGGTGGGACAGGGTGAGGAAGGCGTCGTTCAGGGAGGCCTGGGTGACCTCCAGGGAGCGGATCGCGTCCCGCGCGGCGAGGGCGCGGACCGTGGCGTCGGAGTCCTCGCTACGCAGCCGGGCGCGGTCGCCCCGGACCTCGACGGAGGTGACCCCGGGGAGCGTCCCGAGCCACTCCGTCGGGCTGCCCGCCAGGTCGAAGGAGACGAGGCTGCCGCCGGCGGCCCGCTTGAGCTCCTCGCCGGTTCCGTCGGCGACGATCCGGCCGGCGTCGAGGACGACGATCCGGTCGGCGTACGCGTCGGCCTCCTCCAGGTAGTGGGTGGAGAACAGGACGGTGTTCCCCCGCCGTGCGTAGCCGCGCATGGCCTCCCAGAACTCCTGGCGGGCCTCGACGTCGAGCGCGGCCGTCGGCTCGTCCAGGACGACCAGCTCGGGGTTGCCGACGAGCGCGACCGCGAAGCGGACCCGCTGCGCCTGGCCCTCGGAGAGCCGGGCCACCCGGCGCTCGGCGAACTGGGAGAGTCCGGCGAGGGCGAGGGCCTCGGCGACCGGCATCGGCGCCGGGTAGGTCCGGGCGACGAAGGACACGACCTCGCGGACGGTCACCCGGGGGGTGGCGTGGCCCTCCTGGAGCATCGCGCCGACCCGGCCGGCCGCGACGGCGAGGGCCGGGGCCCCGCCGAAGAGTTCGACGTGGCCGCCGTCGGGCTCGTCGAGGCCGAGGAGCAGGCTCACGGTGCTCGACTTCCCGGCGCCGTTGCGGCCGAGCAGGGCCACCGTCTCGCCGCGCCGGACGGTGAGGTCGATCCCATCGACGGCACGGACGGCGCCGTACGTCTTCGTCGCGGCCCGGAAGGCGACCGCCGGTTCGTTCGTCAGGTCCTTCGTCACGCCGTCGACGGTACGAATCAGGGGCCGTCGCCCGGCAGGCGTACATGTACGGACCTGGCCGTGACAAATGTACCGGGAGGCATTCCTGACATACCGTCAGGTGACGGCTGCCGGGAGGGTTCCCAACTCCTCCCGGCTGGGCTATACATGGGGACCACCGACCTAGAACGCGTTCTAGAACGGCCGCGTACGGGACGGTCCCCGCACGGCCTCGGTGCGGCCGACGGTGCGGACGGCCGCATCGAGGTCTCCACCGCCACGAGGAGCAGCAGCCCGATGCCCATCGACCCCGCCAAGGCCGTCGCCGCCGAACCCCGCAGCGCCGAGATCTCCTGGGACCACAAGGACGTCCAGCTCTACCACCTGGGACTCGGCGCCGGCTCGTTTCAAGGCAAGCACAGCCCGGCGACCGACCCCGACGAGCTCCGCTACACCCTCGAATCCAGGCTCCACGTCCTGCCCAGCTTCGCGACCGTCGCGGGCGCCGGCATGGGCGTCGTCGGCGGGCTCTCCGCCCCCGGCATCGACATCGATCTGTCCGCCGTCCTGCACGGCGGACAGACGGTCACCCTCCACCGCCCCGTCCCCGTCGCCGGCCGCGCCGTCTCCACCTCCCGCGTCGCCGCCGTGTACGACAAGGGCAAGGCCGCCGTCCTCGTCCTGCGCTCCGAGGCCTCCGACGCCGACGGCCCGCTCTGGACCAGCGACGCCCAGATCTTCGTCCGCGGCGAGGGCGGCTGGGGCGGCGACCGCGGCCCCTCCGAGCGCCTCGCGCTCCCCGACCGCGCGCCCGACAGGACCGTCGAGCGAGCCGTACGCGAGGAGCAGGCGCTCCTCTACCGGCTCTCCGGCGACTGGAACCCGCTCCACGCCGACCCCGAGTTCGCGAAGCTCGCCGGCTTCGAGCGGCCCATCCTGCACGGACTCTGCACGTACGGCATGACCCTCAAGGCCGTCGTGGACGCGGTGCTCGGCGGCGACGTCACCCGGGTCCGCTCGTACCGCACCCGATTCGCCGGGATCGTCTTCCCCGGCGAGACCCTGCGCATCCGGATGTGGGCCGACGAGGGCCGCGTCCAGGTGACCGTGACGGCGGTGGAGCGCGACGACGCACCCGTGCTCGCCGACACCCTCGTCGAACACTCGTAGATCCATCCCGGCACTCGTAGAGCCCTACCGGAGGGAGCCGCACCATGCGCGCAGCCGTACTGCACGAGATCGGCCAGGACAAGCTCGAAGTCGTCGACGACGTCGAGGCGGTGGGCTTCGGCCCCGGCAAGGTGAAGATCCGGGTCCGGGCCACCGGCCTCTGCCACTCCGACGTGTCCGCGATGAGCGGCGTCCTCCCGCAGCCCGCCCCCTTCATCCCCGGCCACGAGGGCGCGGGCGAGATCCTCGACGTCGCCGACGGCGTCACCGGACTCACCCCGGGCCAGCGGGTACTGCTCTGCTGGCTGCCCGCCTGCGGCAGCTGTCCCGCCTGCAAGCGCGGCCAGACCCAGCTCTGCCTCGCCGGGTTCATGAACGCCGGCACACCCAACTTCAAGCGCCCCGGCGGAGACGTCTTCGGCTTCGCCGGCACCGGCACCTTCACCGAGGAGGTCGTCGTCGACGCGGGCTGCGCCGTCCCGATCCCCGACGACGTGCCCTTCGACATCGCCGCCCTCATCGGCTGCGGCGTCACCACCGGCCTCGGCGCCGCCATCAACACCGCCAAGGTGGAGGCCGGTTCGTCGGTCGCGGTCATCGGCTGCGGAGGCGTCGGCATCTCCGCGATCCAGGGCGCCAAGCTCCAGGGCGCCGCCCAGATCGTCGCCGTCGACCCCGTCGAGTCGCGCCGCGAGGCCGCGCTGCGCTTCGGCGCCACCGAGGCGGTCGCCCCGGACGCGCTCGCCGACGCCAAGCAGCGGATCACCGCGGGCGAGGGCTTCGACTACGTCTTCGAGGTCGTCGGCAAGTCCGCCACCGCCCGCACCGCGTACGAGAACACCCGGCGCGGCGGCACCCTCTGCGTCGTCGGCGCGGGTGCCATGGACGACAACCTCCAGCTCAACATGTTCGAGCTGTTCTTCGACGAGAAGCGGATCCTGCCCTCCATGTACGGCGGCGGCGACGTCCTCCGCTCCTACGAGCGGGCCATCGCGCTCTGGCGGGCCGGCCGCATCGACCTGGAGTCGCTCATCACCCACCGCGTCCCGCTCGCGGGCATCAACGAGGCCCTGGAGCAGATGCGGACGGGTGCCGCCCTCCGCACCTGCATCGAGATCTGATCCGTACCCGCATCGAGATCTGAGAGGACCGCGACACATGGCACTCCCTCTTGAGGGGCTGAGCGCGATCGTCACCGGCGCCGGCCGGGGGCTCGGTCGCGCCGAGGCCCTGGAACTGGCCCGGCTCGGCGCCGCCGTCGTCGTCAACGACTACGGGCAGCCGGGGCGCGACGGCTCGGGCGCGGCCTCCGCCGCACCCGCCGAGGAGGTCGCCGCAGAGATCCGCGCGACGGGCGGCAGGGCGGTCGCACACCTCGGCGACATCGCCGACTTCGAGACGGCACGGGCCCTGATCGACCTGGCCGTGGCCGAGTTCGGCAAGCTGGACGTCCTCGTCAACAACGCGGGCATCCTGCGCGACCGGATGGTCTTCTCGATGAGCGAGGAGGAGTGGGACTCGGTCATCCGGGTCCACCTCAAGGGGCACTTCAACACCACGCACTTCGCGGCGGTGCACTGGAGGACCCGGGCGAAGGCGGGGGAGACCGGCGTGTACGGCCGGATCGTCAACACCTCCTCCGAGGCCTTCCTCGCCGGCTCGGCGGGCCAGCCGAACTACGCGGCCGCCAAGGGCGGCATCGTGGGCCTCACGACGTCGACGGCGCTCGCGCTCGCCCGGTACGGGGTGACGGCGAACGCCATCTGCCCCCGGGCACGCACCCGGATGACGGAGGACGTCTTCGCCGGCTTCGCCGAGCCGACGGCCGAGGGCGACCTCGACCCGCTGTCCCCGGAGCACGTGGCGCCGCTCGTCGGCTACCTCGCCTCCCCGTCGGCGGCCGGGGTCAACGGCCAACTGCTCGTCGTGCACGGCGGGATGGTCGCGATCGTGGACCGGCCGCGGGTGGCCGCCAAGTTCGACACGGCCAAGGATGCGTTCACGTACGAGGAACTGGACGGCCTCCTGACCCCGCACTACGCGTCCCGCCCGGCGGGCGAGACCTTCGCGGCGGCGGAGGTCCTCGGCCTGAAGAAGGGCTGAGGCCGGGGGTGACCACCGGCCCGGGGTGCGGCCCGGCCGGGGGACGGTGGGGAAGACGAAGGGCCCCGGGTCGCCCCGGGGCCCTTCGCTCACTCTGATACCTCTTGTGACCTGGTACTTCTCGTCACTGCGAGACGGGCTCGCGGCGGTGTCGGCCGTGCGGGGAGGACGCGGAGTCCTCCGTCGGCGCGGCGTCCCCGCGGTGCTTGCCGGAGCCGTTCGGCTCCTGCCCGTTCGTGCTGTTCTCCGACATGGTCGAAATCACCCCGTTGACATCGGTCGTGCTGTGCAGCCCGAGAGTCTAGCCAGCGGGTTTCCCGTCCGTGAGGGGAGCCTGCTGCAACGGCACGGGACGGCACACCCGAGGCTCCTCGACAGCCGCGTCGGGCCCCGCCGAAGCCCCCGACGGGGCCGCGACGACCGCCTCGGGCTCCGGCTCCGGCGGCGCCTCCACGTCCGCGAGTCCGCAGGGCGCCCCGGCCGTCGCGTACGGCAGCCGGAGCACGCCCCCGGCCGTCCACAGGCCAGCCCCGGCCAGCCACCCCACGGGTGCGGCCAGTTGGCCCATCCGGCGGGCCATGGGCTGCCACGTGCCCACCCAACTGCCCGCCGCCGCGTCGATCCGCAGCGCGACCGCACAGGTCTCGGGCATCAGGACCTGCCCCGGCTGGACGGCGAACGGTGTCACCGCCGCGTCGTCGAGCCGCAGACACTCCGGGAAGCGCACCGGCAGCAGACTGCCGAGCACCCCCCAGCCCAGCCGGTCGTGCCCCGGCGACGGCGCGTCGGAACGGATCAGGAGCAGCCCGCTGTCCGGGTCCGCGAGCAGCAGCCGGTCGTTGCTGTCCTCGGTGATCTGCAGCAGCGGCGTCACCTCCCCGCCCCGCTCCAGGTCGACGGCGACCGCCTTCACCGGCCCGCCGTCGAGCCGCCGGTCGAGCGCGAGTATCCGGCCCGTACGGTCGAGCCACACCCCGCCCGCGCACCGGCCCTTGACCTCCGCCACCCGCTCGGGGCCGAAGGCCCCGCCCGCGACCAGCCACAGCGTGGTCGTGTCGGGGCCGACGCACAGGGCGTACGCGCAGATGCCGTCCGGAGAGGGCGGCAGCAGCACCAGGTGCTCGGAACCCGGGGCCTCCACGGCGCCGAGCCGGAGCTCCCCGGTGGCCGGGCCCGTGGGGTAGAGCAGCGAGAACGTGTTCCGCCGCCCGTCCACGCGGCGGGCGACCAGGACCCGGCCGTCGGCCAGGGGGAGCAGCTGGGTGCCGGGCTCCTCCGGCTGGTCGAGGGGGAGCGGGACGGCGTACGGCTCCGGGCCGTCGAGCGTCCACCTCTCCGCGTACAGGGCGTCCCCGACGCCCGCGAGCCTGGCCGCGTACGCGCCGTTCGCCGTGATCGTGAGACCCGTAGTGAACTCCGTCGGCCGGACGCTGCGGCCGGGGTACTCCCCGTCGCGACCGTCGTCCTCGGCCGTGGTCTCGATGGCACACGCTGTCATCGACTCGTCACCTCCGGCCACGAAGCTAGTTTTCGCACTTCCAGCCGAACAACACGAGCAGGGTCACTTCACACATAAGGGTGGCTGTGCGGCGGTTCTGCTGAGGGGTGGGGGGCGCGTGTGCTGGAGTTGCCCGTGATGAGTAAGGTAAGGCGAACCTAAACGGAAGCTGTGACTCCGGCCGGCGTGCTCCGGACGGAACCCGCGGCTCCGGCCGATCACCCGGACGGAGCCCCCCCCCACGACTCCGGAACGGTCGCGCCCGTCTCCCCGCCAGGACACGTACAGGAGCCTTCTCATGTCCCTCCGCCGCCGCGGCACCGCCGCCGTCGTCGCCCTCGCCGCCGCACTCTCGCTCGCGGCCTGCGGAGGAGGCGACGGAGGATCCGACGCCTCCGCGAAGGAGGACACGAGCAAGAAGAAGGACGTCGCCACCGGCGGCAAGGACTTCGGCGACGCCGCCGCGAAGACCGCGGCCATGGGCACGGACGCCAAGGCCGGCCAGTTCCCGCGCACCCTGACGCACGCCCTCGGCACGACCGAGCTGCCGGCCGCCCCGAAGCGCGTCGTCGTCCTCGACGTCGGCGAGTTCGACAACGTCGTCTCCCTCGGCATCAAGCCCGTCGGCTACGCCCCCGCCGAAGGCGACGACGGCATCCCGGCCTACCTCGCCAAGGACGCCGGCACCCCGAAGTCCGTCGGCACGATCAACAACCTCAACCTGGAGGCCATCGCCAACCTCCAGCCCGACCTGATCCTCGGCAGCCAGCTGCGTGCCGCGGACAAGTACGACGAGCTGTCGAAGATCGCGCCGACCGTGTTCTCCATCCGCCCGGGCTTCACCTGGAAGGAGAACTACCTCCTCAACGCCGCCGCGCTCGACCGGACCGCCGAGGCCAGGGAGAAGCTCGCCGCGTACGAGACGAAGGCCGAGAAGCTCGGCACGGAGATCGGCCCGAACAAGCCGACCGTCTCGATGGTCCGCTACCTCCCCGGCAAGATCCGCCTCTACGCCAAGGCGTCCTTCATCGGCACCATCCTCGAGGACACCGGCCTGCCGCGGCCCGAGAACCAGCAGATCGACGAGCTCGCGGCCGAGATCAGCCCGGAGAAGATCGACGAGGCCGACGGCGACTGGATCTTCACCGGCGTCTACGGCGAGGCCAAGGCCACCAAGAAGGACACCGCCCAGTCCAACCCGCTCTGGAAGAACCTCAAGGCCGTCAAGGCCGGCCAGGCCGAGGACGTCCCGGACGAGACCTGGTACCTGGGCCTCGGCGTGACGGCCGCGAACCAGGTCCTCGACGACCTGCGCGGCTACCTCGTCAAGTAACCCGGCCACCTCGTCGGGCCGACGGTGAACGAGCGGCCCCCCTTGCGCCGGGGGGCCGCCCGCCGTCTGCACCGCAGCGAGGCCGGGGGGCCGTCTGCCGTCTGTCACCACGACGACGCCGGGGCCCGCCCGCCGTCCGTACCGCAACGGCGCCGGTACCAGCCGTGAAGGCGAGCCAGGTAGCCTTTCCTCGTGCCCCGCCTGTCTGAAGTCATCGCCGCGCTCGACGCCCTCTGGCCACCAGAGCGGGCCGAGTCGTGGGACGCCGTCGGCACCGTGTGCGGTGACCCCGACGCCGAGGTCACCCGTGTGCTCTTCGCCGTCGACCCGGTGCAGGAGATCGCCGACGAGGCGATCGCCGTCGGCGCCGACCTGATCGTCACCCACCACCCGCTCTATCTGCGCGGTACGACGACCGTGGCGGCCGGTCACTTCAAGGGCCGCGTCGTGCACCGCCTCATCAAGCACGACATCGCCCTCCACGTCGCGCACACCAACGCCGACACCGCCGACCCCGGCGTCTCCGACGCCCTCGCCGGCGCGCTCGACCTCCGCGTCACCGGCCCCCTCGTGCCCGAGAACAACCTCGGCCGGATCTGCGAGCTCGACCACCCCGAGACCCTCGCCGAGTTCGCCGCCCGCGCGGCGAAGCGGCTGCCCGCCACCGCGCAGGGCATCCGGGTCGCGGGCGACCCCGGCATGACCGTGCGCCGCGTCGCCGTCAGCGGCGGCTCCGGAGACAGCCTCTTCGACGCCGTACGAGCCGCCGGAGTGGACGCCTTCCTCACCGCGGACCTGCGCCACCACCCCGTCTCCGAGGCGACCCAGCACTCGCCTCTGGGCCTGGTCGACGCCGCCCACTGGGCGACCGAATGGCCCTGGTGCGAGCAGGCCGCCGCCCAGCTCGACGAGATTTCCGACCGTCACGGCTGGGACCTCCGCGTCCACGTCTCGAAGACGGTCACCGACCCCTGGTCCTCCCACCACACCTCCCCTGGAGCCCCCAACTGAACGCCGCGCCCGCCGACCAGATCCGCCTCCTCGACGTCCAGGCCCTCGACGTCCGCCTCCAGCAGCTCGCGCACAAGCGCCGGTCGCTTCCCGAGCACGCAGAGATCGAGTCGCTGAACAAGGACCTCACCCAGCTGCGTGACCTGCTCGTCGCCGCGCAGACCGAGGAGAGCGACTGCGGCCGTGAGCAGACCAAGGCCGAGCAGGACGTCGACCAGGTCCGCCAGCGGGCCGCCCGCGACCAGCAGCGCCTCGACTCGGGCGCCGTGTCCTCCCCGAAGGACCTGGAGAACCTCCAGCGCGAGATCGTCTCGCTCGCCAAGCGCCAGGGCGACCTGGAGGAGATCGTCCTCGAGGTCATGGAGCGCCGCGAGTCCGTGCAGGAGCGCCTCGCCGAGCTGACCGAGCGGGTCTCCGCCGTCCAGGCCAAGACGGACGACGCGACCGCCCGCCGTGACGCCGCCGAGGGCGAGCTCGCCTCCGAGGAGGCGTCCGTGGAGAAGGAGCGCGAGCTCGTCGCGGGCACCGTCCCGGCGGACCTCCTGAAGCTGTACGAGAAGCTCCGCGTCCAGCAGGGCGGCGTCGGCGCGGCCCGGCTGTACCAGCGCAAGTGCGAGGGCTGCCACATCGAGCTCAACATCACCGAGGTCAACGACGTCCGTGCCGCCGCCAAGGACGAGGTCCTGCGCTGCGAGAACTGCCGCCGGATCCTCGTCCGCACGGCGGAGTCCGGCCTGTAATGACGTCGTCGTCCTCACGTGAGGTGATCGTCGAGGCGGACGGCGGTTCCCGGGGCAACCCGGGGCCCGCCGGGTACGGCGCCGTGGTCCTGGACCCGGTGACGGGCGAGACGCTCGCGGAGGCGGCCGAGTACATCGGCGTGGCGACCAACAACGTCGCCGAGTACAAGGGCCTGGTGGCGGGTCTGAAGGCGGCGCGGTCGCTGTTCCCCGACGCCACCGTCCACGTCCGGATGGACTCCAAGCTGGTCGTCGAGCAGATGTCCGGCCGCTGGAAGATCAAGCACCCGGACATGAAGCCGCTCGCGGCCGAGGCGGGCCGGGTCTTCCCGGCGGGCCGGGTCCGCTACGAGTGGATCCCGCGCGAGCGCAACAAGCACGCGGACCGGCTCGCGAACGAGGCGATGGACGCGGGCAAGCGCGGCCGCCAGTGGGAGCCGTCCGACTCGACGGCCGCCCTGGACACCGCGGCCGCCCGCAACGCCGCGACCCTCCCCCCGGCACCGTCGGGCCCGCCCGGCGACGCGACGGCGGGCGCGGCGCGCGCCCGCGCCGCGCTGGCGACGGGTGCGGGCACGGCCGGTGACCCAGGCCCCGGCCGTACGGGCACGGGCTCGGGCGCCTGGCCCGGCACCGTCGCGCACCCGACGGCCCGGGACGACGGTCTGTTCGCCGCCGAGGAGGCCCTCGCGGCCCCGGCCTCGGGAGACTTCGAGGCACAGGCGGGCACCCTGGCCCCGACCGGCCACGCCGCGCGCACGCGCACGCCGGAGCCCCACACGGCGCCCGCGGGGACACCCATCGAGACCACCGCGACCACCGCGACCACCGGGCCCGAGACCACCGGGCCGGAGGACGCGGGGAGCGCCGTCGCGCCCGCACCGGCCGCCGCCCCCTCCGCACCCGGTCAAGGCTGGTCCGCAGGGCCCGACATGAGCGCGCCCGCCACCTTCGTGCTCCTCCGACACGGCGAGACCGCGCTCACCCCGGAGAAGCGGTTCTCCGGCAGCGGAGGGACCGATCCCGAGCTCTCGGCGGCCGGCCTCCGGCAGGCCGAGGCCGTCGCGGAGGCGCTCGCCGCCCGCGGGACCATCCAGGAGATCGTCAGCTCGCCGCTCACCCGCTGCCGCCAGACCGCCGCCGCCGTCGCGGGCCGCCTCGGGCTCGACGTCCGCGTCGAGCAGGGGCTGCGCGAGACCGACTTCGGCGCCTGGGAGGGGCTGACGTTCGGCGAGGTGCGGGACCGGTACCCCGAGGACCTCGACGCCTGGCTCGCCTCGCCGAAGGCCGCGCCCACCGGCGGGGGCGAGAGCTTCGCGACCGTGGCCCGTCGCGTCGCCGCGACCCGGGACCGGCTGACCGCCGCCTACGCCGGCCGGACCGTTCTCCTGGTCACCCACGTCACGCCCATCAAGACCCTGATCCGGCTCGCGCTCGGCGCCCCACCGGAGTCGCTGTTCCGGATGGAGCTGTCGGCCGCCTCGATCTCGGCGGTCGCCTACTACGCCGACGGCAACGCGTCCGTACGACTCCTCAACGACACCTCCCACCTCCGGTAGACGGAAGGCAGGACGGCGCAAAGGGTGGCGCGGGTCCCCCGCCCCGTACCACCATCCCGTACATGACCTGGTACTTCACCGAAGACACCGCCGCCTTCCGTGCCGCCGCCGGCGCACACCTCGCAGCCGAGCCCGCGCGGAACACCGCCGTGCTGACCCTGATGGACCGGGCTGACCGGCTCGGCTGGTGGGCCGAACCCGACGGCCGGGTCACGGGGGTCCTCGCGGTCTCCCCGTCCGGGGCCCTCGACCTCGGCGCGACGACGGAGGCGGCGGCCCTCGCGCTCGCCTTCCGGGCGGGGGAGGAGCCGACGGAGGTCCGTGGCGAGACGGCCGCGGTGGAGGCGTACGCGAAGGCCTCCGGCCGCCCCTGGGCGCCCGCCGTCCGGATGCGGCTCTTCCGGCTGGGCGAGCCGATCCCGCCGGACCCGGCCCCGGCCGGTCGGCACCGGACGGCCACCGAGACCGACGTCCCGCTCGTCGCGGCCTGGACGAGGGAGTTCGCGACGGCCATCGGGGACGAGCCCGCCGAGGACTACACCGGCTTCGTCACCGAGCGGATCTCCGAGGGCCGTCTCGTCCTCTGGGAGGCCCCGGACGGCCGCGCGGTCTCGATGGCCGCCGTCTCCCGCACGATCGAGGGCCAGGCCCGCGTCCATCTCGTCTACACCCCGCCCGCCGAGCGCGGCAACGGATACGCGGCGGGCGCCACTGAGGCCGTCAGCCGGGTCGCGGCCGGCCGCGGAACCACCCAGGTCCTGCTCTTCACGGACCTCGCCAACCCCACCAGCAATGCCCTCTACCAGCGGCTCGGCTACCGCCCCGTGACCGACCACCTGGGTGTGGAGTTCACCGGGACCGCGCGCTGACGGCACCCCGCAGCGCAGCCGCCTCGCGCGCCAGCGTCTCCACCCGCGCCCAGTCGCGGGCCGCGAGGGCGTCGGGCGGCAGCATCCACGTACCGCCGACGCAGCCGACGTTCGGGAGGGAGAGGTAGGCGGGGGCGGAGGCGAGCGAGACACCGCCCGTCGGGCAGAACCGGGCCCGGGGGAGCGGGCCCGCAAGGGACTTCAGATACGGGACGCCGCCCGCCGCCTCGGCCGGGAAGAACTTCATGTCCTCCACGCCCTGTTCGAGCAGGGTGACGACCTCCGAGGTCGTCGACACACCGGGGAGGAAGGGCAGTCCGGAGTCGCGCATCGCGCCGAGCAGCCGCTCCGTCCACCCGGGGCTGACCAGGAAGCGTGCCCCGGCGCCGACCGCGTCCGCGACCCCGGCCGTCGAGACGACCGTCCCCGCGCCGACGACCGCGCCCGGCACCTCCGCCGCGATCGCGCGGACGGCGTCGAGCGCGGCCGGGGTGCGCAGGGTGACCTCGACGAGCGGCAGCCCGCCGGCCACCAGGGCGCGGGCCAGCGGCACGGCGTCGGCGGCGTCCTCGATCACGACCACCGGGACGACCGGTACGGGAGAGGCTTCCGGGGCAAGGTCGAACACGCTCGTCATGAGCCTCATCCTGCCCACGACGAGCGTCACACGCAACGAGCGTTGCGCAGGGTGCAACAGGCCCGGTGGGGTCAGTGGATCTCGTCCACCAGCACGTCGAGCGCCCCCGGCTTCCCGCCCTCCTCCACCACGTACCGCAGATCCCGCAGCGCCACCACCAGCTCCTCCGGCGAGCGCGGAACCGCCCCCGCCTCCAGCAGACTCCGGACGATCCGGCCCTTCGTCGCCTTGTTGAAGTGGCTCACCACCTTCCGGGTCGGCGCGTGCAGCACCCGCACCGTCGCCGTCCGCGCCGCCACCTCGCCCTTCGGCTTCCACGCCGACGCGTACGCCGACGAGCGCAGGTCCAGGACGAGCCCGTCCCCGGCCGCCTCCGGCAGCACGGAGGCCATCGCGCCCCGCCAGTGCCCGCCCAGCGCCCCGAGCCCCGGCAGCCGGACCCCCATCGAACAGCGGTACGACGGGATCCGGTCCGTCACCCGCACCGCGCCCCACAGCCCCGAGAAGACCAGCAGGGACTTCCCCGCCCGCCGCCCGGCCGCCGCGTCCAGCGTCGCCAGACCCAGCGCGTCGTACAGCACACCCGTGTAGATCTCCCCGGCCGGCCGGGCGCCCGCCGTCCGCAGCTCCACGTTCTTCGCGACCTCGCCGCGCAGGCCCTCGCTCAGGCCCAGCACCTCGCGCGCCTTCTCCTCGTCGGCCGCGCACAGCTCGACCAGCTCGTCCAGGACCGCCGCCCGCGCCTCCGCGAGCCCCGGCAGGGACAGCGACTCCGGCTTGAGCGGCGCCCCGCGCCCCGAGGAGGCCTTGCCCTCGGAGGGCGGCAACAGCACGAGCACGGTGGTTCTCCTTCGTCCGTACGGGGATGGGGGTGCGGCCCCGGAAACCCAGCGTACGAGGTAAGACGCCCCGTCCCGTACGGACGGAGGCGGCGTACCCCGTACGGAGACGCCGCCGACTCCCCTCCGCACGAGGTGCCGCACCCCTTCCCGCCCCATACGCTCGGTCCATGCCCCGCCGCCACATTCACGTGACCGGCGCAGCCGAGGCTCCGCTGCGGGCCGCCCTGCGCGCACTCCGTGCCGAGCTCGCGATCCCCGAGGACTTCCCGCCCGCCGTCCTCGCCGAGGCCGAGGCCGCCGCGAAAGCCCCCCGGCTCCCCGCGCACGACGCCACCGACCTGCCCTTCTTCACCGTCGACCCGCCGACCTCCACCGACCTCGACCAGGCCATGCACCTGGCCCGCAGGTCCGACGGCGGCTACCGCGTCCACTACGCCATCGCCGACGTCGCCGCCTTCGTCACCCCCGGCTCCGCCCTCGACGCCGAGGCCCACCGGCGCGTCCTCACCCTCTACTTCCCCGACGGCAAGGTCCCCCTCCACCCCACCGTCCTCTCCGAAGGAGCCGCCAGCCTCCTCCCCGGCGAACCCCGCCCCGCCCTCCTCTGGCGCATCGACCTCGACGCCGAAGGCCGCCGCGTCGCCACCGACGTCCGCCGCGCCCTCGTCCGCAGCCGCGCCAAACTCGACTACGCGACCGTGCAGCAGCAGATCGACACGGGCACGGCCGAGGAACCCGTGGCCCTCCTCCGGGACATCGGACGCCTCCGCGAGGCCCTCGAGACCGAACGCGGCGGGATCTCCCTCAACGTCCCCGAGCAGGAGATCGTCGAACAGGACCACACCTACTCCCTCGCCTACCGCGCCCCGCACCCCGCCGACGGCTGGAACGCCCAGATCTCCCTGCTCACCGGCATGGCCGCCGCCGACCTCATGACCGCCGCCGGCACCGGCATCCTGCGCACCCTCCCCACCGCCCCCGACGGCGCCGTCGCCCGCCTGCGCCGCTCCGCGCAGGCCCTCGGCGTCGACTGGCCGCACCACGTCTCGTACGCCGACGTCGTCCGGGCCGCCGACCCCACGAACCCGCGCCACGCCGCCTTCCTCCAGGAGTGCACCACCCTGCTCCGGGGCGCCGGATACACCGTCTTCACCGACGGCCACATCCCCACCCCCGCCGTGCACGCCGCCGTCGCCGACGAGTACACCCACTGCACCGCGCCCCTGCGCCGCCTCGTCGACCGGTACGCGGGCGAGCTGTGCGTCGCGGCCGTGGCGGGCGACGAACCGCCCGAGTGGGTACGGGCCGCCCTGCCCGCCCTCCCCGACGAGATGGCCGACGGCTCGCGCCGCGCCAACACCGTGGAGCGGGAGAGCGTCGACATCGTCGAGGCGGCGCTGCTACGGGAACGCGTCGGCGAGATCTTCGACGCGTACGTGATCGACGTGAAGGAACGCGAACCGGCTGTCGGCACCGTCCACCTGGACGACCCGGCGGTCGTCGCCCGCATCGAGGGCGGCGGATCCCGCCTGCCGCTGGGGGAGTGGCTGCGGGTCAGACTCGCGGAGGCGGACCCGGGGACGGCGAAGGTGCTGTTCGCGCCCGCGTGACGGCAGGGCCGAGCTCGCGGTACAGGGCACGCGCGTCGTCGGCGTGGAAGCGGATCAGCCGCACGGGCCGGGGCGCGCCGAAGAACCGGGGCGCGTCGACCGGCTCGGCCAGTTCGACGGTGAGGGAGGTCTGCGAGCCGACGGCCAGGTTCAGCTCGCCCTCGGCCTTCTCGTGCGAGAACACCAGCTCGTGCCGGACGGACGCGATCCGGTCCAGGGGCACCGACACGTCCACGTGCGCGGCCTGCCGGAGCCGCAGGACGTCCCCGGCGAGGGTGTGGGGGCGGGTCGCGGCGGCGGCGTGCAGGCCGAGGACGAACAGCACGGTGTACACGTCCAGGACGAGGACGACCGCATGGACGACGGGCCGGTCGGCGAGCAGATACGACATGCCGACGCTCTCGACCACACACACGAACGTGAAGCCGTACATCAGCGCCGCCTGGTCCCGCGCGTGCGGGAACACGCCGTCGACACCCTCGACCCCGTGCGGGCGCCGTACCATCCACCGCCCGAGACTCGCCATGATCCGCAGCTCGTGCCCCATGATCCGGAGCACGGCCTCCGGTACGAGCTCGGCGACGGCCTCCCGCCGGGACAGCCCCCGGCGCCGCAGCCGCAGATACGAGACGCCCTCGGCGACCGTCAGCGCGACCACGAGGAGCTCGGCACCGGCCCACACGGCGGCGGGTATCCGGACCCCGCCGACGAGAAGAACGGCGAGGACGACCTCCGCGGGGAGGACGACGTAGGCGACGAGCCGGAGAAGGCGCACGCCACCACTCCTGCGACCCGCCGCCGCCACTGCCGCCGTCGCCTCCGCTCCCGTCGTCGGCTCCGCACCCGCCGTCGCCCCTGCTGCCGTCATCGGCTCCGCTCCCGTCGTTCCCGCACCAGGCGCATCGCCAGGTGGATGGCCGCGGACTGCGCGGGCGCGAGGTCCGCGAAGAGGGCGTCCGCGAGGGAGGTGTCGAACGAGCCGGGCTCGTCCGGCCCCCCGGACGGCATGTCCACCCCCAGCTCGTCCGGCAGGCAGCCGGCGAGCACCCGCGCGGCCTCGGCGACCCGGGGGTCGTCCGCCTCCGCCCCGGAGAGCGCGTCGAGCAGCGGGTACACCTCACGCGCGTGCTCGGCCGCCCCCTCCATCAGACCCATCAGCCGGGCCCGCTCCTCCTCGGGCACGACGACGTCCATCAGGGCCAGGATCTGCCGGTCCTTCGCCGCCATCGGCGACTCGGGCAGCTCGCCCAGGCCGGCGAGCAGCGAGGTGAGCTCCGGCGAAAGCGGCCCGTCGGCGGGCAGCCGCCCCGCCCGGGCCTCGTCGAGCAGGGCGGACAGCCGCTCCCGGCGCGCCCGGATCTCCGCCTCCTGACGGGCCAGGTCCTCCGCGAGCTCCTCCAGCACCTCGACGAGCCCGCGCCCCTCGTCGTCGGCGAGCACTCCCCGTACCTCGTCGAGGCCGAGCCCCAGCTCGGTGAGCCGCCGGATGCGGGCGAGCAGGACGGCGTCCCGGACGCCGTACTCCCGGTATCCGTTGGCCCGCCGCGCGGGCTCGGGCAGCAGGCCCGACTGGTGGTAGTGCCGCACGGCGCGGGGGGTGACCCCGACCAGCGCGGCGATCTCGCCGATACGCATGGCCTCAGTAGAAACCCTGACGCTGCGGCAAGGTCAAGCTGTCGCTCCGGGGACCGTCCCCGACCATGTGCCACGATCGGGGGAGCGCCTCTGAGGCCGTCGCCCTCCTGATCGGCGGGTAGCATGGTCGGCACGGCAGACGAGCCGGGCGGGCGGCCGCGTGGAGATCCTCGGATCTTCCCGAGGAACGTCCGGGCTCCACAGAGCAGGGTGGTGGCTAACGGCCACCCGGGGTGACCCGCGGGACAGTGCCACAGAAAACAGACCGCCGGGGACTTCGGTCCCCGGTAAGGGTGAAACGGTGGTGTAAGAGACCACCAGCGCCTGAGGTGACTCAGGCGGCTAGGTAAACCCCACTCGGAGCAAGGTCAAGAGGGGACACCTCGGTGTCCCTGCGCGGATGTTCGAGGGCTGCTCGCCCGAGTCCGCGGGTAGACCGCAGGAGGCCGGTGGCAACGCCGGTCCTAGATGGATGGCCGTCGCCCCGACGACCGTGAGGTCCCGGGGGACAGAACCCGGCGTACAGCCCGACTCGTCTGTCGGCCCACGTGGGGAGGGCCCCCGTCCTGGCGATACGCCCGGGCGGGGGCCCTCCTCGTTCACCCGGCGCCGAGCTCCGGGGAGACCGGCCGCTCGAAGAAGGTCTCCAGGACGACCGTGGCCTGCGTTCCGCTGACCCCGTCGATCGCGTAGATGCGGCGCAGCACGTCCTGCAGCTGCTCCGTCGTCGCCGTCCTCACCTTCACCAGCACCGACGCGCTGCCGGCGATGACGTGTGCCTCCAGGATCTCGGGGAGCGCGGCGAAGTCCTGTGCCGAATCGCCCATCCACGAGACCGAGTCGACCATCACGTACGCCAGGACGGCACCGCCCACCGCCGCCGGGTCCACCTCGACGGTGGTGCGGCGGATGGCGCCGCGCTCCCTCAGCTTCCGTACGCGCTCGTGGGCCGCTCCGGCCGAGAGGCCCACGGCCTGACCCAGTGCGGCGTAGGACCGGGTGGCGTCCTGCTGGAGGTGCGTCAGCAGGACGCGATCGATGTGATCCACAACTCTCCGTTCGGTTCGATCTTGCGAAGACCGTACCTCATTCGGCAATCTTCCCATCAAGCCGTACAGCATTCATTTGGAACGGCATCTGTGTGGATGGGAAGGAACCCGCATGACCAGCGAGCGCCCCGCACTGTACGAGATGTTCGACGACCGCTTCCGTACCGGCCGCTGCATGAACGGCGACGACGGCCTGGAGGTCCTGTACACCGGCTGCCGCTGGGCCGAGGGCCCGATCTACCTGCCCGCCTGGAGGCAGCTGGTCTGGAGCGACATCCCCAACGACCGCATGCTTCGCTGGGACGAGGAGACCGGCGCCGTCAGCGTCTTCCGCCGCACCGCCGGGCACACCAACGGCAACACCCTCGACCGCCAGGGCCGCCTGATCACCTGTGAGCAGGGCAACCGCCGGGTCACCCGCACCGAACACGACGGCACGCTCACCGTCCTCGCCGACCGCTGGCAGGGCAAGCGCCTGAACAGCCCGAACGACGCGGCCGTCACGTCCGACGGCGCCGTCTGGTTCTCCGACCCGGACTTCGGCATCACCAGCGACTACGAGGGCTACCGCGCGGAGAGCGAGATCGGCTCCAACAACGTCTACCGCATCGATCCCGCCACGGGCGAAGTGCGCCTGGTCGCCGACTGCTTCGCCGCCCCCAACGGCCTCGTGTTCTCGGCCGACGAGCGGCAGCTCTTCGTCTCCGACACCCGGGCGGGCGCCATCCGGGTCTTCGACGTGCGCGAGGACGGGACGCTGTCGGACGGCGCCGTCTTCGCCGAGGCGGGGGCCCGCGAGGCCGCCCGCTTCGACAACCTCCGCTTCGACGACGGCGGCCGGCTCTGGGCGGCCGCGATGGACGACGGCGTGCACTGCTACGACCCGGACGGCACCCTGATCGGGCGGCTGAACGTGCCCGAGGCGGTCGCCAACATCACCTGGGGCGGCGCCAAGCGCAACCGCCTCTTCATCGCCGCCGAGACCAGCCTCTACTCGGTCGTCATGGCCGTCACGGGCACGCACCCGACCGGACCCGGGCGCAGGCCCTGGCTGGACCCGCAGCCCCGCTGAACCGGGCCGACGGGGCGCCTGCCGTCAACGGGCCGCGGGGTGCCTGCCGTTCAGGGGCCGACGGGCGGCCTGCCGTTTCAGGGGCGACGGACCTCGAAGTGGAAGCAGCCGTACTCGACCGCCCGGACGTGGACCAGTGCCACGGCCGGGTCGGCGAAGGCTTCGGCGAAAGCCCGGTCGAAGCCCTCGGACGTGTCCTCCGGAATCTCCAGGAGCCGGCCCCCGACGATGCGGCCCGCCGCGTCGTAGCGGCGCAGGGTCCGGAGCGCTTCCGCACGGGCGAAGGGGTACGTCTCCGAGGCCGCGGGCCCGCCGCACTCCTCCGCGTGGACGAAGACGGGGCCCTGCTCGTCGTACGCGCCCGGCTCGGCCCCCGTCTCGGCCGCCCAGCGCCGCAGCGGCGCGTACGAGACGAGCGCGATCCGCTCGCCCGGGACGGAGAGACGCAGACAGCAGCGGAGCGGATCGCCGCCCTCGCCGGCGGCGTACGGAACGCAGGCGCGGCCCGCGTCGTCGGTGACGCGCAGCTCGGCGAGGGCGGCGGGCGCGATGGCGCGGGCGTCGTAGGCGATCGTGCTGGAGGTCTGGGTGCTCATACGGCCAGCGTCGCGCGCCGGGGACGCGGCCGCTGGCGCAATTCGGACGCGGCGCTGCGGGTGGGGACCCGCGCCGTGAGGGTCGCCGTGTCCGGAGGGTTGGAGCGTCGCGGGGGTCAGAGCGGCGCGAGCCGACGGTGCAGGAGGCAGAACTCGTTGCCCTCCGGGTCGACCAGGACGTGCCAGTTCTCCTTCCCGGTCTGACCGACGTCCGCCGGCCTGGCGCCGAGCGCGAGCAGCCGCTCCAGCTCGGCGTCCTGGTCGCGGTCGGTGGGGTTCACGTCGATGTGGAGCGGGAGCTTCCCGGTCCGCGGGTCGCTGCTGGGACTCAGGACGAGAGTCGGCTGCGGGCCCCCGAAACCGGCGTCGGGCGGCCCGATCTCGATGCTTCCGTCGTCATCACGGCCGAGTTCGACGTAACCGAGGACCTCGCTCCAGAAGGAGGCGAGCCGGTCGGGATCGGCGCAGTCGATGACCAGTTCACTGATGCGGCATGCCATGGCGGCCAGTCTAGGCAGGAGGGCGCAGCCAATTGGTGTACCAGGCCCGGAAGTCGGCGTACGCGGGGACGAAGCCGCCCCGGTCCGGATCCAGCCACCAGACCTCGCCCGCGCGCGGCCCCGTCACGACCAGCCGGACGTACATGCCGCAGCCCTCTTCCGCCAGCGTGAGCGTGCCCGGAGTCAGTTCCTCCTCCCGGCCGCCGATCGCTCCGGTGAGGGGGTCGGTGAGGGGGAATCGCGTCGCGAGCCGGCCCGGCCTACGGTCCTCCTCCCACTCGCCGTCCACGGCCCAGTCGTCCCCCGCCTCCGGGCGGGGAGTCGCCAACGGCAGCAACCCATGGGCCGGGCCGGCGGGGCCGTCGCCCACCTCCGCCACGAAGTCACGGTAGTCCAGGGGGAGTCGGATGCCGTGCTCCTCCTCGAACGCGCGGATCTCCGCCTCGGGGAGCGCGGGACGCAGCTCGTACCGATGCGTGTCCGACCCGAAAAGCGTCCGCTCCGGGTCTCGCGCCGCCATCTCCCGTATCCGGGCACGCACCTCGGCCCCGTCCCAGCTCGCCATGTCGTGACCCTACGCCTGCGCCTCTGCCTGACCGTCACCCGATCGCGGCGGGTCCGCCGCCGACGCGGCGACCGACAGGAGCCTCTCCGCCAGCGCCCGGCAGCGGTCCCTGAGCTCCGGGGGATCGAGCAGCTCGAACTCGTGCCCCAGGAGGAGTACGTGCACGAGCACGCGGTCGAGACTCGCCGCGCCGCTCAGGACCTCGCAACGGTCCGCGCCCCGCTCGTGAACGACCGCAGCCGAGGACGGGACCTGAGCGCGGACCGTCTCCGCCGGCGCGTGCACGAGGAAGCGTGCCTGATGGGCGTAGACCCGGCTCGTCACCCCCTCCTGCACGTACTCCGCCGCGTCCGGCGCCTGGCGGGGGCGGAAGCGCCACGTCCGGGCCGCCACCGCCGTCATCCTGTCCACGCGGAAGGTGCGCCAGTCGTCACGGTCGAGGTCGTACGCGAGGAGGTACCAGCGCCGGTCGGAGGCGACGAGGCGGTGGGGCTCGACCCGGCGGGAGCGTGTCGTGCCTCCGGAGGGATAGTCGAAGCCCGCCTCGACCTCCTCGCGGCAGGCGCGGGCCAGCGTCAGGAGGACATCGGAGCCGACCGGTGCGCGGCCCGTGCCGAAGAACTCCACCGAGCCCGACAGGGTGCGGACCTCGTGCCGCAGCCGGGTCGGCAGGACATGGTCCAGCTTGGTCAGCGCCCGGAGCGTGGCGTCGCCGGAGCCGGCGGCCGCGCCGGCGAGCAGGGAGACCGCCGTCGCGATCGCCTCCTCGTCGTCGAGGAGGAGGGGCGGCAGGTCCTGCCCCCGGCCCAGCCGGTAGCCGCCGCCCACTCCCAGGTCGGCGTGGACCGGATAGCCCAGGGTGCGCAGCCGCTCCACGTCACGCCGCACGGTGCGCGGAGTGACGCCGAGCCGGTCGGCGAGCTCGGGGCCGGACCAGACCCGGCGCTGTTGCAGCAGCCCGAGGAGGGTGAGTACCCGCTCCGTCGTCCCCCGCTCGGTCGTCCCCGGCTCGTCCATGTGGCCCAGCCTGCCAGAGGTGGCGGACCGATCCTGTCCGCCTTGGGTGTCAGGGTGGATCCATCACACCGCAAGGAAGGGAGCAGCACGATGAGCCGCGAATTCCAGGTCACGTTCGACGCGCACGACCCGGGGGCGCTGTCGACCTTCTGGCGCGACGTGCTGGGTTACGTCCATCCCGGCCCGCCGGGAGTCGACCTGCCGGAGGGGGCGGACCCGATGGCCGCGTGGGACGAGTTCCTGGCGAAGCTGGGAGTGCCGGAGGAGGAGCGCAACACGCGATCGGCCCTGGAGGACCCGGAGGGGCGGGGGCCGAGGGTGTTCTTCCAGCAGGTGCCGGAGGGCAAGGTGGCGAAGAACCGGGTCCACCTCGATGTCAGGACGGCGCCGGGGCTGGAGGGGGAGGAGCGGATGACCGTGCTGGAGGCCGAATGCGAACGGCTGGTCGCGCTGGGAGGGAAGCGGCTGCGCCGCTTCGAACCGGCACCGCCGATGAGTGACGGATGGATCGTCATGGCGGACCCGGAGGGGAACGAGTTCTGCCTGGATTGAGCGGGGGGTGGGGGTGGGGGCGCTAGGGGCGGAAGAGGGCCCTTGGGGTGGGCGTGCCGTGTGGGTTTCTGGTGGGACCGCCCTCTCTCCGAGAGTCGCTCCTTCCGGTGGTGCGTCAAGGGCGCTCCCTGCGGTCGCGTCGCTGCGCGATGGCCTTCGGCCACCCTTGACCCACCACCTCCAGGAGCGAAAACACTCTCGGAGGGCGGTCCGGGGGGCGGGGTCCACGCCGGGCTTCGGGCAGCGGTCGGCGTGGGAGGGCGTGTGCCGGTCGGTGGGTGGGGGCTTGGCTAGCGGCGGGGGCCGGTGGCGCGGTTCCGGTGGTTCGGGGTGCGCGGTTGTTGGATGGGGCGGTCGGGCTCCGGCTCAGCGGCGAAGGCCGTCCGGGGTGGGGCTTCAGGCCCCGCTGGTCACTCCTGGCGGGTGGGGCGTGAGTAACTGCGCATTACGCCGAGTAACACACCCCTGGATATACGGACAGAAACGCCTAATCGCCCTTCTCGGGCGGTGAAAGTGCAGGAAACTCCCGCGACCCGCTCCCCACCACCCACCAACAGCGACCAGCGGGGCCTGAAGTCCGACCCGAGGACTTCGGCCGGCCGCTAAGCGCCGCCGGGCCGCCCCATTCAACAACCGCGCACCCCGAACCCACCAGCACCGCGCCCACCGGCCCCCGCCGCTAGCCGAGCCCCCACCCACCGGCCGACGGGCGCAGGCGGCGAGTGGCCACTGCCCGAAGCCCCGCGCGGCCACGCCCCCCGGGCGCCCTCCGAGTGTGAAAAGGCGGCCTCCGCCGCCGGGTCAAGGGTGGCCGAAGGCCATCGGCGAAGCCGACTTGCCCTTGACGCGGTGGTGGAGGCCGCCACACTCGGAAAGAGGGCGGCCGCACCAGAAGCCCGCTCGGAACCCTCGCCCCAGAAACCTCAGAGACCCGCACCCGCACCCCAGCCCCAACCCCCCCTCACCCGCACAAAGCCGTATCCACGACCCTCAGCACCCCCTTCACGGCCGACTCCTCCGTCGGGATGCTCGTCACCGCCACGTTCGCCGCCCTGCCGCCGTCCGTCACCCCGCCCCTGGTCTCGTAGCCCGCGATGTCGCCGCCGTGGCCCCAGTAGGCCCCTCCGCACGACAGCGGCCTCTTCATGAGCCCCAACCCGTAGTGGAACTCCGTCCCTTCGATGGGGACCGTCGTCCGCATCTCGTCGCGCTGCGCCTTGCGCAGCAGGCGATCGCCGCCGAGCAGCGCGCCGAAGAAGCGGTTCAGGTCCGAGTTCGTCGAGATCATCTGCCCCGCCGCCCAGCCCGCCGACGGGTCGATCTCCGTGAAGTCGCGCAGCGGCTCACCCTCCCCCGTCCGGTGGTACCCCTTCGGGTGCGCCTCCCTGATGCTCCTGTCCCCCTGCGCGGGGAAGTACGTGTGCCGCAGCCCGATCCTCCTGACCACCCGCCGGTCGATCTCCTCGGCCAACGGGCGTCCCGTCACCTTCTGGACGATCAGGCCCGCCAGGACGTAATTCGTGTTGCTGTAACTCCACCCCTTCCCCGGCTCGAACTCCGCCTCGTGCTCGAGCGCCAGGTCGACGAGGTCGCGCGGCTCGAAGTACCGGTGCAGCATCTCCTCGTCGCTGATGTGCGCCCCGTAATCGGGGATCCCACTCGTGTGCTGCAGCAGCTGACGGACCGTGATCCTGCCCCCGTCGATTCCCTTCCCCCGCACCAACCTCGGCAGATACGTGTCGACCGACTTCTCCAGGTCGACCTTCCCCTCACCGACCAGCTGCAGCACGACCACCGCCGTGAACGTCTTCGTGTTGCTCCCGATCCGCACCTGGCCGTCCCTGGGCACCTTCGCGCCCGTGGCCAGGTCTCCGACCCCGGCCGTGTACGTGCGTGCATGCCCCCTGCCGTCCTGGACGCTCGCCAGCGCCGCCGGCTGTCCTTCGCGCACCAGGGCGTTCAGGCCCTGCTGCACGGCGTCCGGCCGTGTCGCGGCGACCGCCGCGGGCGGCGCCAGGGCGCCCGCCGTCATGACCGCGACGACCACCGCCGCCGCGGCCGCGGCGCCTCCGCGTCGGAGGCTCCTCCGCGGCCGGGAGAGGCGGAACCCCGTCGCCCTCGTCCTCGTACCCGTCTTCATCGCGCGCCTGTCCATCGGCTGTCCTTCCGTCGATCGGGCAGGACACGATCATGTTTTCCGCGGCCTTCGAACGCATCGCGGAAACGCGGGAGAAGTTCCTCCCCCGATCGGGGGAGGCCTTCCGGGAACGGCCCGTTCATACTGGCCGATGATGATCAAGGCACTCCGGCCGCTGGTGCGCCGCTCCACGTACGCGGGCGCGCTGTTCGCCTATGCGGCGGCCCTCGCGAGCCTCCCCCTGCTGTCCTTCGCCCTGCTTCCGGCGCTGGCGTGGCGATCCGCCCCCGAGGGCCTCCTGTCCGTCGTGGTGCTGGTGGTCTGGGCCGCCCTGATCGCCCTGGTCGGCCTGGCCCGCACCACGCGGCGGGTGCTGGTCCTGGCCGCCCGTCGGCTGTTGTACGTGGTGCTGCCCGAGCCCTCCGCCGCACGCCCGCCCACGACTTCGCCCGAAGCCGGACCGGCCGCGGCCGTTCCCGCCGCACCTTCTGCGCTCCCCGCCTCCGACCGCTGGCGGACTCCCCTCTGGCTGCTGCTGCATGTGACCCTCGGCTGGACGGGCGCTCTCGCGAGCGGGCTGCTGCTCTTCCTGGCCCTGGCCCTTCCGGGGGGCTGGCTGCGCGCCGAGCTGGCGCTGAGCCTGTTCGGCCGGTCCGCACGGGTGACGGGCGGCTGGCAGAGCTGGGCCGTGGCGTTCGGCTGTCTGCTGCTCGCCGCGGTGGTCTGCGTCCTCGTGACGCGCGCCCTGCGGTGGTCGGCGCCCCGGCTCCTCGGGCCGTCGACGGCCGAGCGGCTCGCCCTCGCGGCCGAGCGGGAGCTGCGGCTGGCCGAACGCAACCGGCTGGCGCACGAGTTGCACGACTCCATCGGGCACACGCTGACGACGACCACGATCCAGGCCGCGGTGGCGGGCGAGCTGATGTCCACCGACCCGGCTGCGGCCCGGGCCGCCCTGCGCAGCATCGAGGAGTCGGCCCGGGCCGCGCTGGAGGACCTGGACTACGTCCTCGGCGTCCTGCGCGACCGGGACGCCGGGACGGACAGGAGTACGGGGGCGGAGGAGACCGCCGGGGCGGAGGCGGGCGACGGGACGGTCGCGGCCGTGCCGACCCGTACCCTGGCCGATCTGCCCGAGCTGCTCGAACGGGTGCGGCACACGGGCGCGGTGGTGGAGTGGGAGGGGTCGGGGGATCCGGCGCAGGTGCGGGGGACGCTGTCCCGGGCCGCGTATCGCATCCTCCAGGAGGGGCTGACCAACGCCGTCCGGCACGGTGCCGGCGGTCCGGTCACGGTACGGGTGGCGGCCGGGCCGGACGTGCTGGAGCTTGAGGTGGTCAACGAGACGGGGAGCGCCGTGCGTTCGGCCCGCCCGCGGGCGTTCCCGACGTCCGGGCACGGGCTGCCCGGTCTTGCCGAGCGCGTACGCCTCCTGCACGGCGAGATCGACGCGGGCCCGGACGGGCCGAGCCGCTGGCGGCTGGCGGTCAGGCTGCCCGTACGGTTGTCGGCATGACCGGCTCCGACACCACCGAGACCGTCACGACGCTCCTGATCGCGGACGACGACGAGGTGACCCGTACCGGTCTGCGCACCCTGCTCGCCGCGCAGCCGGGGATCGAGGTGGTCGGGGAGGCCGCCGACGGTGTCGAGGTGGTCGAGCTGGCGCGGCGGCTGCGGCCGGACGTGGTCCTGATGGACGTACGGATGCCCCGGCGCAACGGGATCGAGGCCACCCGCCACCTGCTCGCGGAGTCGTACGAGTCGGCGGGGGCGGGAGAGGGGACGCGTTCCTCGACGCCGCCGAAGGTCGTCGTGATCACCACCTTCGAGAACGACGACTACGTCACCGCCGCGCTGAGCGCCGGTGCCGGCGGGTTCGTGCTCAAGCGGCTCCCGGTCCGGCAGATCGCGGAGGCCGTACGGGTGGTGGCGGCGGGCGAGGCGATCCTCTTCCCGGCGGCCCTGCGCCGGATGGTGGCCGCCCGTCCGCTGGACTCGGCGGAGGCGCTGCCGAAGGCGGCGCTGACGGGGCGGGAGGAGGAGGTGCTGCGGCTGATGGCCACCGGTCTGTCCAACCCGGAGATCGCGGAGTCCCTCACGGTGAGCCTGGAGACGGTCAAGACGCACGTCGGGAACGTTCTGACCAAGCTCGGCGCGCAGAACAGGACGCACGCGGTGGTCATCGCGTACGAGTCGGGCCTGGTGGTGCCGGGCTTCACCGGCTGACGGGGGAGGGACGAACGCCCGCCCCGTCCGGGGTCCGGAGGGGGCGCGCGTCGCCGGTCGACCGGTTCAGGCGAGGACCTCGATCCGCCACTGCGGGTCCCGGTCGTCCGTACGGACGAAGATGCGCTTCGGGAGCAGGGAGCGGTCCTCGAACAGGTCGCGGCCGAGGGCCAGACCGTTCTGGTCGATCACGTACGTGCCGTCCCGGAGGTCGGCGATCGAGGTGACGGTGGTGAGCGCGACGGTGGTGCCGTCGCCCTCGACGCGCTGGAGGCGCCAGACGGAGGCGGGGGAGTCGTCGGGGCGGGCGACGACGGGGGCGCGCTCGGTGCCTTCCGAGGTGATGGTCTCCTCGGTCCCCTTGGCGGTGAGCCGGAAGCCCTCGTCGTGCCGGGTGATCAGCCACTCCCCGGCGCGGGTCGGATCGACGAGGAAGCCGACGACGGCCCCGTCCTCGACCCCGACCGGGGCCTCCTTCGCGTACAGCTTGACGACCTTGCCGGCGTGCGACATCGCTCCTCCTGGGTTGAGTGCGTGCGGTGGTACGCCGGACAGTGCCCGTACGGCCGCGCACGATGCCAGCGAACACGCAGGTCATAGGCTGGGTGGAGCTGAGAAGTCGTCAGGGAGGGGCAGCTTCCGCGCGCCGTGGCGCGGGATCGGGCCGGGGGCGGGGATCGGAGCGGGCGGCCGGGAAGACCTGTCGTACCCCTCCGCTAGGGTGCGCGGATGATATTCGGACGAGGGCGGTTTCCGGCCGCCGTGACAGCTTTCGAGACGGCGGTCCGTGCGCAGGACGCCGGCGCCGCGGAGAAGGCCTTCGGGGAGTTGACCGCGACGGTCGACAAGGCCGGGGACGCGGAACTCCACGAGGCCGCCCCGCGTCTCGCGGCCGTCCTGGCCGAGGTCCCGCCCGGGCCGCGCGGGATCGTCGCCGTGGTGATCGGGGCCTGTGTCGAAAGGGGCGCGAACCCGACGGACTGCGCGCCTGCCGTCCTCGCGCAGGCGCGCGAGGCCTTCGCGGCGGCTGCGGTGTTCTGCGAGAAGTGGACGGCGGCGGGTCGTGGCGATCTGCCCGGCCACGAGGGGGAGGGCCTGGAGGGGGCGGACTTCGAGCGGATCGGTTTCGAGCCGGTCCTGGCCTGGCAGTCGCTCCCGCAGTTCGAGATGGCCTGTGTGGCCATGCTCAACTCGCCCGCCGTACGGCGGAGCGCCCCCGGGAAGGCCGAGTTGCGGGCCGCCGTGGCACGGGTGTCGGAGTTGTCGGACGAGCCGTTCAAGTGCCTGGCGTACGCGCTCGACGTCCTCGACGACGAGCCGGTCGTCGCGATCGACCGGGGCACCGGCGCGGGGTTCGCGCTGCGCGCCTCCGGCATCGGCGACAACTTCCAGCTGCACACGCTCCTTGCCGCCGTCCTCGTCGGCGGCGGGCACCTGCCGGGCCGGGCGCCCTCGGCCGAGGCCGTCGCCATGTGCCGGGACCTGCCCGGTCAGACGCTCACCACGGGGTCGTTCAACCTGGTCGGCGCGGACGGCGAGTGGATCTGGAACGAGGGCTGCCCCGCCGACATCCCGGTCGTGGACGGCGTACGCCTGGTCGTCCTCGACCCGCCCCCGTACGAGCGGAGCTGGCCGGCCGGGAGGTTCCTCCCCGGGATGGTCGGCGACCTGGTCCTGGAGCGCGTTCTGGAGGCGGAGGAGATTGGTGCGTTGCTCGCCCAGGTGGCCCAGCCCGTCCGCTGACACGCGGCAGGCGCACGGCGTGTTCGCCGGGGAGGCCGGATCGGGCGGTGTACGGCTAGGGCATGACCATTCCCGTGGAGCGGCTCACCGATCCGGCCGTGCGTGCGTTCGTCGCGGCCCTCAACGCCAATGACCAGACGGCTTTCCGGGAGGCTCTGGCTTCCGGTGCCACCATGTCCGACGACGGGTCCGAGCGGGACCTCGCGGAGTGGACCGAGCGGGAGATCTTCTCCTCGCGCGGGCACATGGAGATCGAGTCCGAGAAGAGCGGCGGGCGCGACATCGTCGCGCGTTTCCGGAACGACACCTGGGGCGAGATGAAGACCCGCTGGCATTTCGGCGTGGAGGGCGGCAAGGTCTCCCGGTTCGAGACCGGGCAGGCCTGACCCCGCCTCCGCGCCTTCCGCTGTCCACCGGCCGTCCGTCGGGCGGGCTATCCCCGTCCGATGTACGGCATCGCCGTCGCCATCACCGTCGCGAACTGCACGTTCGCCTCCAGCGGCAGTGCCGCCATGTGCACCACCGTCGCCGCCACGTCCGCCGCGTCCATCACGGGTTCCGCCGCCAGTTCGCCGTTGGCCTGGAGGATGCCGGTCTGCATGCGGGCCGTCATCTCCGTCGCCGCGTTGCCGATGTCGAGCTGGCCGCAGGCGATCCGGTAGGGGCGTCCGTCGAGCGAAAGGGACTTCGTCAGGCCCGTCATGGCGTGCTTCGTCGCCGTGTACGCGATCGAGTGCGGGCGCGGTACGTGGGCCGAGATCGAGCCGTTGTTGATGATCCGGCCGCCCTGCGGTGACTGCTCCTTCATGGTCCGGAAGGCCGCCTGGGCGCAGAGGAACGCGCCCGTCAGGTTGACGTCGACGACCGCGCGCCACGTGTCCGGGTCCAGGTCCTCGACGGGGACGCCGCCGCCCGCGAACGTACCGGCGTTGTTGAAGAGCATGTCGACGCGGCCGTAGCGGTCGCGTACGGCCGTGAAGAGGGCCGTCACCTCCTCCGCCGAGGTCACGTCCGTCGGGACGGCCAGGAAGTCGCCGGCCGGCAGGGCCGCCGCCGTCTCATCGAGGGCGTCCGCCCGCCGTCCCGCCAGGGCCACCGACCAGCCTGCCGCCGCGAGGGCGAGGGCCACACTCCGGCCGATGCCCGATCCCGCTCCCGTCACCACTGCGATGCTCATGGGCGCGCAGCGTACGCGAGACGTGTGCCCCATGAACTCATTGTCCCGACACGTGGATGTTCTGTACCCGACAACGTGAGGTCGTCCCGCCCCCCTCGAATGACGGACGGACAGCATCCGTCTGGGGAGGGCCACATGAACCGCGTACACGACGTTCACGAGCATTCCGAGGAACTCCGCTCCGCCGCACGTCACTTGGGGCGTCGCCGGTTCCTCACCGTCACCGGGGCCGCCGCCGCGCTCGCCTTCGCCACGCAGCTGCCGGTCGCAGGCTCCGCGGCCGCCGCCGAGCTCGACGGGCGCCGGATATCCGAGGACCCGTTCACCCTCGGCGTGGCGTCCGGCGACCCGCTGCCCGGCTCGGTCCTGCTCTGGACCCGGCTCGCGCCGCGCCCCTTCGAGCCCGGCGGCGGCCTGCCCGCCGAGCGGGTGTCCGTCCACTGGGAGCTCGCCCGCGACGAGCGCTTCACCCGGACCGTCCGCCGCGGCCGGGCCACCGCGCACCCGGAGTTCTCACACACGGTGCACGTCGAGGTCGAGCACCTCGACGCCGACCGGGAGTTCTTCTACCGGTTCCGGGTCGGCGACTGGATCAGCCCCGTCGGCCGTACCCGCACCGCACCCGCCCCCTGGGCCCGCAACGCCGGCCTGAAGCTCGCCGCCGTCTCCTGCCAGGCGTACCACGACGGGTACTTCACGGCCTACCGCCACCTCGCGGAGGAGGACGTCGACGTCGTCTTCCATCTCGGCGACTACCTCTACGAATACGCCGTGAACGCCACCGGCGGCGCCCGCGCCTACACCGACCGGACACTCCCGGCCGTCTTCAACCGCGAGACGCTCACCCTGGACGACTACCGGCTCCGGTACGGGCTCTACAAGTCGGACCCCGACCTGCGCGCCGCGCACGCCGCCCACCCCTTCGTCGTCACCTGGGACGACCACGAGACCGAGAACAACTACGCGGGCGGCACACCGGAGAACGACGTCCCGCCGGAGGAGTTCCTGCTCCGCCGCGCCGCCGCCTACCGCGCCTACTGGGAGCACCAGCCGCTCCGCACGCCCCAGCGGCCCCAGGGACCCGACATGCGGCTCTACCGCCGGCTGCGCTTCGGGCGGCTCGCCCAGTTCGACATCCTCGACACCCGCCAGTACCGCTCCGACCAGGCGTACGGCGACGGCTGGCAGGTCCCGGGCCCGGAGTCCGAGAACCCGGCACGGACGATGACCGGGGCCACGCAGGAGCGGTGGCTGCTGGACGGCTGGCGCGGCTCCCGCTCCCGCTGGAACGTCCTGCCGCAGCAGGTCGTGTTCGCCGAGCGCCGCGACCGCGCCACGGCCGACTTCAAGCTCTCGATGGATTCCTGGGACGGCTACCCCGCCTCCCGGCAGCGGCTCCTCGCCGGTGCCGAGGCCGCCGGGGTCGAGAACCTGATGGTGCTCACCGGGGACGTCCACGTCGGCTACGGCCTCGACATCAAGGCCGACTTCCGCGAGCCGGCCTCCCGGACCGTCGGCACCGAGATCGTCGCCACCTCGATCAGCAGCGGCAAGGACGGCGCCGACCGTCCGTCGAACTACGACAAGCTCATGCAGGCCAACCCGCACCTGAGGTTCTTCAACGGGCGGCGCGGCTATGTGACGGTCGCGCTCGGCGAGGACACCGCCCGGGCCGACTTCCGCACGGTGCCGTACGTGACGACCCAGGGCGCTCCCGTCACGACGGCCGCCTCCTTCGTCACGGAGGCGGGCGACCCGGGCCTGAAGCCCGCGTGACCGCGCGCCTCAGGCCCGCGTGACGTCGGGCCTCAGGCCCCCGCGACCCGGGCCTCAAGCCCGCGTGACCACCGCTTCCTGGGGGTAGCGGACGCCGATGCGGTCCCGTACCGCGTCGAGCGTCCGCATCACCGCGAGCGAGCCGTCGAGGGGGACGAGCGGGGACTCCGTCACGCCCGCCCGCAGACAGCGCATGACCTCGGCGGCCTCGTGCCGGAGGGAGTGGGGGTCGTCCGACGACGTGATCTCCTCCGGCTCGTGGCCGTTGCGGTGCAGGGTGAAGCGTTCCGGGAAGAAGAAGCCGCGCGGGATGTCGATCCGGCCGAGCGAGCCCGTCACCGAGGCCGTCAGCGGGGTGTCCGCGTCGAGCGAGCAGGACAGGACCGCCGAGGCCCCCGAGTCCGACCAGCCGAGCAGCATGCCGGTGTTCAGGTCGACGCCCTCCGGCGAGAGCAGGGCGTGCGCGTGGACCGTGTCGGGCTCGCCGAGGATCAGCTGAGCGAACGACACCGGGTACACGCCCAGGTCGAGCAGCGCACCGCCGCCCACCGCCGGGTCCCGCAGCCGGTGGTCCGCCGGGAACGGGCCCGCGAGCCCGAAGTCCGCCTGGACGGTCCTGATCTCGCCGATCGCCCCGTCGCGGACCAGCTCCGTGAGGCGCCGGATCAGCGGGTTGCAGTACATCCACATGGCCTCCATCAGGAAGAGGCCGCGGTCCCGGGACAGTGTGACGAGTTCCTCCGCCTCGCGGGCGTTGAGCGTGAGAGCCTTCTCGCAGAGCACCGCCTTGCCCGCCTCCAGGGCGCGGCCGGCCGCCTCCCGGTGCGCGTGGTGCGGGGTCGCCACGTACACCACGTCGACGTCCTCGTCGGCGAAGAGCCCGGCCCAGTCGCCGTACGCGCGCGGAATGCCGAAGCGGTCCGCGAAGGCCTTGGCGGACGCCTCCGTACGGGACGCCACCGCGACGACCTCCGCGCCGTCGAGCGTCAGCAGGTCCGTGGCGAACCGCTCCGCTATGCCGCCCGTCGCCAGGATTCCCCAGCGCACCGTCTTACCCATGTTCCCCACCCGTCCCCATCTGTCCCACTGGTCCCGCAGAGGTCTCGACCATGCCGGTCGAGCTGAGAGCATAGGCAAGGATTCAACGAAATGGAGCGGTCGATGCCGGAGAGCGGCCAGAAAACAACACAAGGGCACATAACCGAAAGAGCCCCCGAGCCGACAGGCACCACGACCGCCCGGCGCACCGGGCTGCTCGTCACCCTCGTCCTCGGCGGGCTCACCGCACTGCCCCCGCTCTCCATGGACATGTACCTCCCGGCCCTGCCCGAGGTCACCGGCGCGCTGAACGCCCCCGCCGCGACCGTCCAGCTCACCCTCACCGCCTGCCTCGCCGGCATGGCCCTCGGCCAGCTCGTCGTCGGCCCCATGAGCGACAAGTGGGGCCGCCGCCGCCCGCTGCTCATCGGCATGATCGTGTACGTCCTCGCCACCGCCGTCTGCGCCCTGGCCCCCACCGCCGAGACACTGATCGGGTTCCGGCTGCTCCAGGGCCTCGCCGGAGCCGCCGGCATCGTCATCGCCCGCGCGGTCGTCCGCGACCTGTACGACGGCGTGGAGATGGCCCGGTTCTTCTCCACCCTGATGCTGATCTCCGGCGTCGCCCCGATCATCGCGCCGCTCATCGGCGGCCAGATCCTGCGGATCACCGACTGGCGGGGCGTCTTCCACGTCCTCACCGTCATCGGCATCCTCCTCACCCTCGTCGTCTGGCGCTTCCTCGCCGAGACACTGCCGCCCGAGCGCCGGCACGAGGGCGGGGTCGGCCAGGCCCTGCGCACCATGAAGGGGCTGCTCGCCGACCGCGTCTTCGCCGGGTACATGCTGACCGGCGGCCTCGCCTTCGCCGCCCTCTTCGCGTACATCTCCGCCTCGCCGTTCGTCGTCCAGGAGATCTACGGGGCCTCACCGCAGACGTTCAGCCTGCTCTTCGGCCTCAACTCGATCGGCCTCGTCGCCGTCGGCCAGATCAACGGCAAGCTGCTCGTCGGCCGCGTCAGCCTCGACAAGGCGCTCGCCTGGGGCCTCGGGACCATCCTCGTCGCCTCCCTCGCGCTGCTCCTCATGACCAGCGGCGTCTTCGGGAAGGTCGGGCTCGTGCCGATCGCGGCCGGACTCTTCGTCCTGATGTCCGCGATGGGCCTCGCCATGCCGAACACCAACGCCCAGGCACTGATGCGCACCCCGCACGCCGCCGGCTCCGCGTCCGCGCTGCTCGGCACGACGTCGTTCCTCGTCGGTGCCGTCGCCTCCCCGCTCGTCGGCATCGCCGGCGAACACACCGCCGTCCCGATGGCGGTCGTCCAGCTGACCTGCGCCGTCCTGGCGCTGGCCTGCTTCCTCGGCCTGTGCAGGCCGTGGCAGACGGCCGGGGCGGCCGGGACGGTCAAGGCGGCCTCGGGGAGCTAGGTCGGTCGTCCCACTCCCGCCGGTGCGCCTCAGGTCGTTCCGCCGCCGGGGGTGTCACGATCTCCGGGACGGGCGGGAGGTCGGGGATGTGCCACTACTGCGGGTGCCGCGAGATCCCGCTGATCAAGGAGTTCATCGCCGAGCACGAGTCGGTCACCGACCTCGCCGGGGACGCCGTGCGCGCGCTCGGCAGCGGCGACCGCGACCGCGCCCGGACGCTGGCCGCGCGGATCGCCGTCGAACTCCGGGCCCACTGGGCGGGGGAGGAACGGGGACTGTTCGCGGTCATGCGGGAGAACGAGGAGTACACGGCGTACGTCGACGCCCTCGCCCTGGAACACCGGGAGCTCGCCGCCTTCCTCGACGGACTCGACCTCGGCTCGGCCGAGCAGCGCGCGGCGTTCGTCCGCGCCGTCGACGAGCTCCACACGCACATCGCCAAGGAGGAGGACGGCCTCTTCCCGGCCTCCCTGACCGAACTCACGGGTGAGCAGTGGGACCGGTCCATCGACGCGTGGCGGACGGTCCACTCCCGGGACCCGCTGCCGGGCTGACCCGACGGCGCCCGGTGTATCGCCCGCGCCCGCCCGGTTCCGCCCGGTGCGGCGCAGGGGGCTCCGCGCCCCGCCGAAGCCACCGGTCCCGCCGCCTAGACTGTCTCGGTGAACGCCTCCGCTCCCTCCGCCGACTCCCTGCGCGCCGCCCTCGCCGGGCTCCTCGACGGGCTGCCGCCCAAGCAGGCCGCCCAGGCCGTCGACCGGCTGATCGCCAACTACCGGGGGACCACCCCGACGGACGCCCCCGTGCTGCGCGACCGCTCCGACGTCGCCGCGTACGCCGCGTACCGGATGCCGGCGACCTTCGAGGCGGTACGGGGCGCCCTCGACGCCCTGCGCGTGGCGGCGCCCGACTGGGAGCCGCGTACCCACACCGACGTCGGCGGCGGTACGGGCGCGGCGAGCTGGGCCGTCGCCGAGGCCTGGGAGGAGCAGCCGCCCCGCACCACCGTCCTCGACTGGGCGGAGCCGGCCCTCGCCCTCGGGCGCGAGCTCGCCGCCGGAGCCCTGGACGCCGAGTGGCGCACGGCCAGGATCGGCGGCGCGCTGCGGCTCGCCGACACGGACCTCGTCACCGTCTCCTACGTGCTCAAGGAGCTGACCGAGGCCGACCGGGCCGCCCTCGTGACCGAGGCGGCGCGGGCCGCGCAGACCGTCGTGATCGTCGAGCCCGGCACCCCCGACGGCTACGAGCGGATCATCGCGGCCCGCACCCTGCTGATCGAGGCCGGGTTCACGGTCGCCGCGCCCTGCCCGCACAGCGGGGCCTGCCCGATCGAGCCGGGCACGGACTGGTGCCACTTCTCGGCCCGGGTCAGCCGTTCCTCGCTGCACCGGAAGGTGAAGGGCGGTTCGCTGCCGTACGAGGACGAGAAGTACAGCTACGTGGCGGCGACGCGGTTCGCGCCCACGCCGGTCGCCTCGCGCATCACCCGCAGGCCGCAGATCCGCAAGGGACTGGTCCTCTTCGACCTGTGCGGCCCGGACGGTCTGACCCGCGAAACGGTCACCAAGCGCCACGGCTCGCTCTACAAGCAGGCCCGTGACGCGGAGTGGGGCGACTCCTGGCCGCCGGAGGACGAGGGCTGAGAGCCGCCGCCCGGCCGGGTGCGGCGGGGGGCCGCAGCCCTCGCGGCGTCGACCCTCGGGTCGACGCCGCCGGGCCGGCCAGGACGCCGCGGGCCTCGACCCGTGGGCTAGGACTCCAGGGGCAGGGGCCCCGTGGTCCGGGGCCGCAGCTCCTGGGTGCAGCACTTCACGCTGCCGCCGCCCTTGAGCAGTTCGCCCAGGTCCATGCCGATCGGCTCGAAGCCCCGCTGTCGCAGCGGGTCGAAGAGGCCCACCGCCGCCTGGGGGAGGAGGACGTTCCGGCCGTCGCTGACGGCGTTCAGACCGAGCGCCGCCGCGTCCGTCTCCGTCGCGATCAGGGCGTCGGGGAAGAGCCGGGCGAGCACCGCGCGGCTGCCGGGGGAGAAGGCGTCCGGGTAGTACATGACCTCGTCGCCCGCGTCGTCCAGGACGCACAGCGCCGTGTCCAGGTGGTAGTACCGCGGGTCCACCAGTTCGAGGCCGATCACCGGGCGGCCGAAGAACTCCTGCGCCTCGTCGTGCGAGAGCGGGCTGGACCGGAATCCGCGCCCGGCGAGGATCCAGGAGGCGGTGACGGCGAAGTCCCCCTCGCCCTCGTTGACGTGGTCCGGAGCCCGCACGTCGTCGGCTGCCCAACCGTTTCCTCGGAACCAGTCCAGATGCGCCCCGGCCTCGGCCGCGCGCTCCGCGTGGGCGAACTTCGCCCCGAGGACCCGGCCGTCGACGACAGTGGCGCCGTTCGCCGCGAAGACCATGTCCGGGAGCGCCGGGTCGGGGGCGAGGAGCTCCACCGTGTGGCCGAGCGCGCGGTAGCGGTCGCGCAGGTCCTCCCACTGGGTGAGGGCGAGCGGCAGGTCGACCGGTTTCGTGGGGTCCATCCAGGGGTTGATGGAGTACGTCACCGTGAAGTGCGCGGGTGGGCACATCAGATAACGGCGGGGCGAGGACGTGCGCGGAGTGGTGCGCAATGAGGGCTCCTCACGGACGGGTGGTCAGAGGCGTCCGGCGGGGTCGGATCCGCCGGATCGGTGACCCCATGGTCCGCCTTCCGGGCCCGCCGCGCTGTGGACCGTTCGGGTGGTTCGGCTCTGGCCACGACTCGCGAGACGTAGCGTCTCGTACGCTGCTAGATTGGCCCCATGTCCGACACCAAGGCCCCTGACGCCTCCCGCCGCAGCGAGCGCTCCCGCCGCGCCATCTTCGACGCCGCCCTCGCCCTCGTCTCCGAGACCGGCTACGCGAAGACCACCATCGAGGGCATCGCCGCCCGCGCCGGGGTCGGCAAGCAGACGATCTACCGCTGGTGGCCCTCCAAGGCCGCCGTCCTCCTCGACGCCTTCCTCGACCTCGCGGCGCGGGCCAACGAGGCCCTCGGAGGGGACGCCGACAGTGAGATCCCCGACACCGGCGACCTCGCCGCCGACCTCAGGTACGTCCTGCGCGCCACCGTCGACGAGATGAACGACCCCGCCTTCGACGCCCCCACCCGCGCCCTCGCCGCCGAGGGCATCGTCGACCCCGAGCTCGGCGCCCGCTTCACCGAGGCGCTCCTCGAACCGCAGCTCCGGTACTACGCCCGCCGCATCGAGGCGGCCCAGGCGGCCGGCGACGTGGACCCCGGCATCGATCCCCGGATCGCCCTCGAACTGCTCGTCGGACCGCTCCACCACCGCTGGCTCCACCGCACCCTGCCGCTGACCCACGCGTACGCCGACAGCCTCGTCGACCTCGCCCTGCGCGGGCTCGCGCCCAGGGCCTGAGACGCCCGTCGCACCCCGGTTCCACACCCCGGTTCCGCACTCCGGTCACCCAGGGCGCAGGATGGTGGGACCATGGGCAGAGCCGAACGGGCGAGCATGAGGTGTGAGGGGATAGATGGGCGACGGGATCGACCGCTACCGCGGCACGGAGAGCAAACTCGCACAGTGGCTGCGCAGGCGCCCGAAACGCACCGCGGCCGACGACGAGAACGACCGCGAGAAGCTGCTCCTGGCCGTCGCCGCCGCCGGGCTGCCCCTCGCCCCCGCCGCGTATCCCGTCGGCTACAGCTGTTCCTGTGAGCGGATCGGCTGTCCCACCCCCGCCCGGCACCCGGTCTCCTTCGCCTGGCAGACGCAGTCGACCACCGACCGCGCCCAGATCGAGCGCTGGGCCCGCAACGAGCCCGAGGCGAACTTCATCACCGCCACCGGCATGGTCCACGACGTCCTCGACGTGCCGCTCGCCGCCGGCCGCGCCGCCCTGGAGCGCCTCCTCGCCGAGGGCGTCGAGGTCGGACCGGTCGCCGAGTCCGCCGACGTCGACCCGGTCGGCGGACGGATGCTCTTCTTCACCGCCACCCGCGGCACCCCCGAGGACGAGGACGAGTGGTGGCCGTGTGAGCTCGACTGCCACCCCGAGACCATGGACGAGCACCCGGGGCTCCGCTGGCACTGCCGCGGCAGCTACGTGCTCGTGCCGCCCGCCCGGCTTCCCGGGGACGAGAGCGCCCATCCGGTCGTCGCCTGGCTCCGAGGCCCCGAGCACCCGCTTCCCGACCCGCTGAACCTTCTGGAGACCCTCCAGGACGCCTGCGCCCGCCACGCTGCCGCCCGCGAGGCGGAGGGTGACGGCGAGCACACGGCCCACGAGATCGCCTGGCCGCTGACCCGCTGACCCGCTGACCCGCTGACCCGCTGACCCGCTGACCCGCTGACCCGCTGACCGCTGACCTGCCGACGCCGCGACGCGGCGACCTGCTGACCGCCCGACGCGGTGACCCCGTCGGCGGGGCGACCCGCTGAGGAACGGTCCGAGCGGCGGCCTGCGCGGCGGCCTGCGCGGCGGCCTGAGTCGGCGCCCGAGCAGACGCGCGAGCCGGGACGGCCCGTCCAGCGGGCGACCGGGCCGCTACGAGCCCTGCGCGCCCACCACGCCCTGGAGCCGGGCCCTGATCGTGACCCCGTCGCGGTCGGTGCCCGCGGGCTTCACCAGGACGGCCTGGTTGGACACCCACTCCTTGGTGACCGTGTTCTTGACCTCGCCGGTCAGCAGCGCCTTGATGTCGGGGTCCACCTTGGGCCGGTAGCCGGGAGCCGCCGTCTGCCGCTCGAAGAACCGCGTCGCGAAGAAGACGAACGCGCCGCCGTCCTTCGTCCGCAGCCCGAGCGGCGCGAAGTCACCCTGGTCCGCGACCCGGTCCAGGTACTGGGTGGCGAGCCCCGGACGCTTGGCGCCCTTCTGCCGCTGCTCCCGCAGCATCGTCGTGTGCGGCCCCGCCGCGTACGGCCCCGGCTGCCCGTCCTTCAGGTACGAGACGTACGCGTCGCCGAGGTCCTCGGGCGCGACCGCGAGCGTGTCGGTGTCCGCGGCGACCGGCACCGCGTACCCCTCCTCCTCGGCGAACTCGGGCACCTGCGACGGGCTCAGGATCACCAGGTGGGCGGCCTCCCACAGCTGCTGGGGCCCGTTGCGGACGAAGACGACGAGCCAGCGCTGGTCGCCGGCGCCCTCGTCGGTGTCCGTGCTGGGGTCGGTGTCCGCGAGGAACCAGCGCGGCCAGCCCGCCTTCCTGGGCAGCACGAAGCGCGCGTCCGACAGTTCGAGGGGGCGGTGGTTCGGGTTGGCGCCGGGGGACGTCACCGCACGCGCGCGCAGACCCGCCTGGTTGATCTCGCCCAGCGGACCGGTGACCCGGTCCGTGGACAGGGCCGGGTCATGGGCCTTGTCGGCCCGGTTGTAGGCGGTGGTGAAGTCGGCGAGGGCCTGCGCGGCCTCGGCCTGGGTGGCCGGCGGCATCAGGGCGAGTTCACCGTGCACGGTGACGCAGCCGCTCGCCGTCAGTGCGAGGACGGTCGCGGCCGCCGTCGCCGCGAGCAGACGTACGGGACGCGCGGGGCGCGCGGCTCTCGTGGACCGTTCTGCCGACAGCCGCTCAAGCGGTGGTCTCGGCGCTCGCCTCAGCGTCAGCCTTCTCATCGGTCGCCTTCTGCTTCTTCACCCGCACGGACGGACCCGACCCTATCGGGGCCAGGAACAGCGCGAGCGTCGGGACCAGATACAGCGCCCACACCGTGACCTGAAGGACCGTCGGGTTCGGCTGGAAGTTGAAGACGCCCTTGAGGAGCGTGCCGTACCAGCTGTCCGGCGGGATCGTCGCCGAGATGTCGAAGGCCTTGTCCGCGAGGCCGTCGAGGAAGCGGGCCTCCTGGAGGTCGTGCACGCCGTACGCGAGGACGCCCGCCGCCACCACGACCAGCATCCCGCCGGTCCAGGTGAAGAACACGGCCAGGTTGATCTTCAACGCGCCCCGGTAGAACAGCCAGCCGAGGAGCACCGCCGTGGTCAGTCCGAGGAGGACACCGATCAGCGGGGCGGACGTGCCGTCCGAGGAGGCCCGTACCGACGCCCACACGAACAGCGCCGTCTCCAGGCCCTCGCGGCCCACGGCGAGGAAGGCGGTGGCGACCAGTGCGCCGGTGCCCATCTGCAGGGCCGCGTCCAGCTTCCCGTGCAGCTCGGCCTTCAGATGCCGGGCGGTGCGCCGCATCCAGAAGACCATCCAGGTCACCAGGACCACCGCGACGATCGAGAGCGAGCCGCCGAGCAGCTCCTGCGCCTCGAAGGTCAGCTCCTGGGAGCCGAACTCGAGACCGGCGCCGAAGGCCAGGGCCACCCCGACGGCCACGCCGATGCCGATCCAGATCGGCTTCAGCGCGTCCCGCCGGCCGGTCTTCACCAGATAGGCGATGAGGATGCAGACGACCAGGCTGGCTTCGAGGCCCTCGCGCAGGCCGATCAGATAGTTACTGAACACGCCGGTTCCCTCCCGGGGTTGCGTGGAGTGTCACGAGAACAGCGCCCGGCCCCACCAGTCGTCCTTGTCCCGGACGCCCGGCGGGATCGCGAACAGCGCCGAACCCACGTGCTGGATGTACTCGTTGAGGGCGTCCGCCCGTGACAGGGAGCTCTGCACCGGGATGAAGCCGGTCCGCACGTCCTTCTGGTACGCCAGGAAGAACAGTCCTGCCTCCAGGCGGCCGAGACCGTCCGTGCCGTCGGTGAAGGAGTAGCCGCGGCGCAGGAGGGTCGCCCCGGCGTTGGTGTCCGGGTGGGCGAGCCGGACGTGGGAGTCGGGCTTCATCGCCTTCAGGAACGGCTCGTCGTGCTCCTTGGCCTTGCCGACGGGCGCGCCCTCGCGCTTGTCGCGGCCGAAGATGTCCTCCTGCTCGGCGAGCGGGGTGCGGTCCCAGGTCTCGACGTTCATGCGGATGCGGCGGGCGACGAGGTACGAGCCGCCGTCCATCCAGGCGGCCGGTCCCGCGGCGTCCTCCCCGGAGACCCAGACGTGCTTCGCGAGCCGCTCGGTCTCGGTGCCCGCGATGTTGCGGGTGCCGTCCTTGAAGCCGAAGAGGTTACGGGGGGTCTGGGCGTCCGGGGTCGTCGAGGACGTCTTGCCGAAGCCCAGCTGCGACCAGCGCACCGCGACCTTGCCGAAGCCGATCCGTGCCAGGTTCCGGATGGCGTGCACGGCGACCTGCGGGTCGTCCGCGCACGCCTGGACGCAGAGGTCGCCGCCGCTGCGTGCCGGATCCAGGTTGTCGCCCGGGAACCTGGGCAGCTCCACCAGGGCCCCGGGCTGCCGGTCCTTCAGCCCGAAACGCCCGTCGAAGAGCGTGGGGCCGAAGCCGATCGTGAGGGTGAGGCGGGACGGCTTGAGGCCGAGGGCCTCGCCGGTGTCGTCCGGCGGCGCCTCCGGGAGGCCGCCGTACGCGCCCTCGCCGACCTCGGCCCCGGCCGTCATGCGCTCGGCCGCCCGCGTCCAGTCCTTGAGGAGCTGGACCAGCTCGGCGCGGTCGGTCGTCGTCACGTCGAAGGCCGCGAAGTGCAGCCGGTCCTGGACGGCGGTGGCGATGCCGGCCTGGTGCGGGCCGTGGAAGGGGACGGCCGCGCCACTGTCGGCGACCGGTACGGGGGTGTCCCCCTCCCCGGTCAGCAGGGCGGCGGCGCCGCCCGCCGCGGCGGCACCGAGCGCGAGCCCGGCACCGCCCAGGGCGATGACCGTGCGCCGGGAGGGCGCGGCGGACCCGGCCGCCGGCGCCGACTCCCGGGTCTCCTGGATCTCCTCGGACATGTTCGCGTCTCCCCGTGCTCGGCGACCGTTACTTGACGACGGCGGCGGCGAGCTTGGAGAGCGGCTCGGCCAGCGCGTTGACGCCGTCCGACAGCTCCTTGCGCTCGGGCTTGCCGACCTTCTCGTACGAGGTGAAGACGTAGCTGTTCTTGTCGGTGCGGTACTTGTCGAGCAGCGTGTTCAGCGCGGCGAACTGCTTCTCCAGGTCGGCGACGAGCTTCGGGTCGTTCTTCGTGGCGACCGGCTTGAGCAGGTCGAAGGACTTCTGAGCGCCCTCGACGTTGGCCTTGAAGTCGACGAGGTCGGTGTGCGAGTAGCGCTCCTCCTCGCCGGTGACCTTGCCGGAGGCCACCTCGTCGAGGAGCTCCTTGGCGCCGTTGGCCATCGAGGTCGGGGTGATCTCGGCCTTGCCGACCCGCTTCACCCAGTCCGCGAGGTCCTTGTCGAGGAGGCCGGCGAGCTCCTTCTCGCGGTCGCCGATCTTCTTGTCCTGCCAGAGCGCCTTCTCCAGACGGTGCCAGCCCGTCCAGTCCTTCGCCGGGTCCTGACCCTCCTCGAGGCCGTCCTCGCGGACGTCGACCTTGGGGTCGATGTCGCCGAAGGACTCGGCGACCGGCTCGGTGCGCTCCCAGCCGATCCGGGACTCGGCGTAGGCCTTCTTCGCGGCCTCGACGTCACCGGCGCGGACGGCGTCGGTGAAGACCTTCACCTTGGGCAGGGTCGCGTCGGCCTGCGCCTGGACGTACTGGCGGTAGGCGGCGACGGCCGCGTCCATCTCGGGGGAGCGCTTGACGCCGGCCGCGCCGCCGGTGGCCTTGACCTTCTGGCGGATGCCGTCGCCGACCATGCCGGGCTTGCAGGCGATCTCGTAGTCGCCGGACTTGATCTCGGCGGTCAGGCTCGCCTTGGTGCCGGGGCCGATGTTCTCGCGCTCGGTGACGATCCGGTCGTCCGGGTAGAGGACGTAGACCTCGGTGACCTTGGAGCCGCGGTTCTCGACGGACAGCTGCACGTGGCCCGCCGGGAACTCGTTCTTCGAGACCTCGCAGGAGTCGTCCTTGGCGACGACGGTGATCGTGCCGTCGTCCGCCTTGGCGTCGCTCTTCTCGGTGCAGCCCGTGACGGCGGCCAGGGCCGCCGCGGTCGCTGCGGCGGTGACGACGGAGAGGCGAACGGCGCGCATGGGGACTCCAGAAACACGGGGACGGGGACTGAGGCGGACCTAACTTAACCGAGGCTTACCTCAGCCATACCCGGTCGTCCAGTGATTCAGCTCTCAGGTCCGGCGGACCGGACACGGCGGGATCACAGGGGCTTCATGGGGTTCTCATAGAGTGGTCAAGGGCGGGTCAAGGGAGGCGAATTGTCCTGTTTCCCCGCTCCTCGAGGGTGGCGTCGATCCGTTTCGGCACGACGAGCGGGACGCCGGTCCGCGGGTGCGGGAAGACCTCCACCGGCTGCCGGTAGACCCGGCTCAGCAGCTCCTCCCCGAGGACCTCGGAGGGAGGTCCCTCCACCGCGATCCCGCCGCCGTGCAGCACCCCGACCCGGTCCGCGTGGGCCGCCGCGAGCCCGAGGTCGTGGAGCACGGCCACCACCGCGTCCCCCGCGGCCGCCCGCTCCCGGCAGATCCGCAGCACCAGTTCCTGGTGGCGCAGGTCGAGCGCGGCCGTCGGCTCGTCGAGCAGCAGGAGGCCGGTCCGCTGGGCCAGGACCCGGGCAAGCGCGACCCGGGCCCGCTCGCCGCCCGACAGCGCGGAGAACGGGCGCCCGGCGAAGGCCTCGATCTCGGTGGCGGCCATCGCCTCGGCGACCGCCGCCTCGTCCTCGTCCTCCCGCTCGGTCCCCGCCCACGGGGCCCGGCCCATCCGCACCACGTCGGCGACGGCGAAGGGGAAGGAGAGCGCCGCGTCCTGCGGCAGCACCGCCCGGCGCAGGGCGAGTTCGCCGGGCGTCCAGCCGGCCGCGGGCCGGCCCCCGATCCGTACCTCTCCGGCGGTCGGCGCGAGATCGGCGGCGAGCGCGGCGAGCAGGGTCGACTTTCCGGCCCCGTTGGGCCCGACCAGGGCGAGGACCTCTCCGGCCCGCACGCCGATGCCGACGGCGTCCAGCACGGCCCGGCCGCCGCGTTCGACCCGTACGCCGACGGCCTCGGCGACCGTCTCGCCCGGCGCGGCGGGGGAGGGCAGTGCGCGCGTGCGCCGGTGCGCGAGGGCGGGGAGCAGCCCCCGGAGTCGTACGGACGTCATGCCCAACCACCTTGCCTGCGACGGGTCCTGCGCAGCAGCCAGAAGAAGAACGGGCTGCCGAGGAGGGCGGTGAGGACGCCCAGGGGGAGTTCGGCCGGGGCCGCGACCGTACGGGCCGCGAGGTCGCCGGCCGCGAGGACGACCGCGCCGCCGAGCGCGCTGCCCGGCACCAGGAAGCGGTGGCCCGGGCCGTTCGCCATCCGCAGCAGATGCGGGACGAGCAGGCCGACGAAGGTGATGATCCCGGCCACCGCGACGGCGGCCGCCGTCAGCAGCGCCACCACGAGGACCAGGGCGACCCGCAGCCGCTCCACGTCCACACCGAGGTGCCGGGCGGGCCGCTCGCCGAGGGCGAGCAGGTCGAGCCGGCGGGCGTAGAAGGGGGCGACGGCGAGGCCGACGAGTGCGCACGGCAGCACGGCGAGGACCTTCGGCCAGGTGGCCTGGGCGAGCGAGCCGAGCTGCCAGAAGGTGATCTGGGTGACCTGCGCGTTGTCGGCGAAGAAGATGAACAGGCCGATGAGCGCGCCTGCGAAGGCGTTCACCGCGATACCGGTGAGGATCAGCGTCACCACCTCCGTACGGCCGCCGGAGCGGGACATCGCGTACACGAGGAACACGGTCGCGAGCCCGGCGGCGAACGCGCAGACCGTCACCGTCCAGTTGCCGACGAAGGTGAGGCCGAGCGCGATGGCGCCGACGGCGCCGACGGCCGCGCCCGCCGAGATGCCGATGACACCCGGCTCGGCGAGCGGATTGCCGAACACGCCCTGCATGAGGGCGCCCGCGCAGCCGAGCGAGGCGCCGACGAGGACGGCGAGGACGACCCGGGGGAGCCGGATGTTCCACAGGACGCTCTCGGCGGTGCGGTCGAGTGCGTGTCCGCCGAGCCCGATCCGGTGCTGCGCGGAGGAGAGGACGTCGCCGAGCGGGATCCGGTACGCCCCGATCCCGGCGGAGAGCAGGGCGAGGAGCAGCAGGACGCCGAGGAGGCCGGCGGTGAGGAGGGCGGCGGTGCGCGGCCGGGCGGCGGGAGGAGCGTGCGTCGACGGGTCCCTGCCGGGTGCCGGCGGGGTCTCCTGGAGCGCCGTCACTTCTTCTCCCCGTACAACTGGCCGACCAGGGACTTCAGGACCTGGTCGGTGCGCGGGCCGTAGTTGAGGAGGACGCCGTCGTCGACGGTGACGACCCGGCGGTCGGCGCCGGCCGGGGTCTCGGCGACACCGGGCACCTTCACCAGGCCGTCGATCCCGCCGACGGAGGTGAGTCCCTTGCTCATGACGAGGATCGCGTCGGGCGCGGCCTTCGCCAGGGCCTCGCTGGTGATCGGCGTGAAGTCCTTGGTGAGGCCGGACTCCTTGCCCGCGTCGATCGCCCCGGCGGCCTCCAGGAGCGAACTCGCGCCGGACTCGGCGCCGCCGAGCAGATAGACGGCGGCCGTGCCGCGGACGTAGAGGAAGGCCACCCTCGGCTTCTCCTCGCGGGCCGGGATGTCCTTCCGTACGGCGTCGATCCGCTCCTGGGTGCGCTTCCTGAGCGCCGTGCCGGAGTCCGGGACGCCGAGGGCGGCGGCGACCGCGTCGATCCGGGTGCCCACGTCGGCGAGTGCCTTCGCGGGCTTCACGACGACGAGCGGGATGCCCGCGTCGCGGATCTGGGCGATGGCCTCGGCCGGTCCCGTGGTGCCCTCGGCGAGGACGACGGTGGGCCGCAGCGAGAGCACGCTCTCGGCGGAGACGTCGTGGGCGCGGGTCACCACCGGGAGCTTCGCCGCCTGTTCGAAGGTGGCGGTGATGTCCCGGGCGACGACCTTCGGGCCGAGCCCGAGGGTGAAGACGATCTCGTTGAGGGAGCCGCTGAGCGGCACGATCCGGTCGGTGGAGGTGACGGTGACCGTGCGTCCGTCGGCCGAGGGGACGGTGACGGGGAGCCGGGGCGCGACCGGGTCGGCGAGCGGCTCGACCCGGTCGCGGGCTGTGGTGGACGCATGGTTTCCGGATGGGTTGCTTCCGCTTCCGCTTCCGTTTCCGGTCCCGTCACTGCCTGCGTCACTGCAGCCGGTCGCCATGAGGGCGAGGGTCAGCACTGCTGTCAGCGCTCCCGCGAGGCGAGTTCTGCGCACCGGACACCGTCCTGTCGTTCGTTCCGCTTCGTACTGCCGTGGTGCTGGTCGGACGAGTTCGTCGCCGGGGGATTCCAGCCGAGGCTCGACGTAGTTTAGGTTAGCCTTACCTTACTCGCCAGCCCTCGGAGGGGTTCCATGATGCTGTCCAGACCCGCCCGCGCGCTCGCCGTGACCCTGTTCGCGGCCCTGCTCGCCGCCCTCGTCCCGGCCGGCACCGCCCGCGCGGAGAGCCGCACGGTGCAGGGCGGACGGCTCGACTGGGGCATCAGGTCCTCCTTCCAGAGCTACGTCACCGGGCCCATCGCCCAGGGCAGTTGGGGCCTCACCGGCGGAGCCGCCACCATCGGCGGAAGCCAGTTCCGCTTCCACTCGGCGCAGGGCTCGTACGACCCGGAGACCGGCGCCTTCGAAGCCGCCTTCTCCGGCGGCGTCCACTTCACCGGCCACCGCAAGGCGGACGGCACGAACGAGCTCGACCTCACCCTCAGCCGCCCCCGGGTCCGGATCCAGGGCGGCAGCGGCACCCTCTACGCCGACATGGCGAGCAAGGCCAAGGGCAGCGGCCGGACGACCGTCTCCTCCCAGGTGCCGCTCGCCACCCTCGACGTCGGGGGCGTCGACATGCGGGGCGGGGGCAGCCCCGTCTCGCTCAGCGGCGTGCCCGCCACCCTCACCGCGCAGGGCGCCGGCGCCTTCGCCGGCTACTACCCGGCCGGTACGGCGCTCGACCCCGTCAGCCTCACCGTCGACGTACGGGCGCCGAGGACGACGCCGGGCACGACCACCGCGCCGGGCGCCGAACCGGCCGGGAAGCCCGCCACGACGCCTTCCGCCACGACGAGTCCGGCCCGCACGGCCCCGGCCGCCGGAAGCCTGACCACCGCCGCCGTCGACTGGGGCGTGCGGCGCACCTTCCGCGAATACGTCACCGGCGCCGTCTCCCAGGGGAAGTGGACCCTCGCCGACGGCGCCCAGGACGGCGGCGCGCTCTTCCGCTTTCCCGGCGGCAAGGGCACGTACGACCCGAGGAAGGGCACTCTCGACGCCGCCTTCACGGGCAGCGTCCGCTTCACCGGCGCCCACCTCGACCTCACGCTCGGCAAGGTCACCGTGAAGGTGAGCGGCGGCACCGGCACCCTCGGCGCCGACGTCACCAGCGCGGGGAAGACCGAGAGGGCCGTTCCCCTCGTCACCTTCACCGCCCGCGGTCTCACCCCGGAGAACGGCCTCGCCGTCGTGACCGAGGCACCCGCCACCCTCACCGAGGGCGGCGCTGAGGCCTTCGGCGGGATGTACAGGGCCGGGACCGCGATGGACCCGGTGTCCCTGGCCGTCGCCGTCGACACCCAGGCCCGGCTGCCCGCGCTCCCGGACCTCGGGAGCGAGGCGAAGCCCACCCCGCCGACCACCCCGCCGACCGCCCCGACTCCGGCCGCTTCGGCCGCTCCCGCCCCGGCCGCGGCCTCCTCGACCTCCTCTTCCTCCACCGGCCTGTACCTCGCGATCGGCGCGGGCGTGCTGCTCGCCGCCGTGCTCGCGGTCTTCGTCGCCGTCCGCCGTCGACGTACCGGCGCCACTCCCACGGCCTGAACTCCCACGGCCTGAATTCCCACGGCCTGAACCCCTGAATCCCCCGCGCGCGCACCCCCCTTCGCGCCCCGCGTCCCCCTAGGAGAACCCCGTCATGCCCACCCCCTTGCGCCACCGATCCGTCACCCTGGCCGCGGCCGTCGCCACGGCCGCCGCCCTCGGCACCGGCGCCGTCGCCCTCGCGCTCCCCGCGGCGGCCGACACCGCGCCCCCGACGACGCTCAGCGACGGCACGCTGGACTGGGGCATCAAGCAGTCCTTCCGTACCTACCTGGCCGGTGGCTTCGCCCAGGGCAGGACCACCCTCGAAGGCGGCGCCAAGCAGGCCCCGGACAACGGCGTGTTCACCTTCGTCGACGGAACCGGCACGTACGACACGACCACGCACGCCACCGCCAACGCCTTCAAGGGCGGCGTCCGCTTCGAGGCCCACCACGGCGCCCTCGACATCCGGATCTCCGACGTCCGGCTGTCGACCAGGGGCACGGCCGCGCCCACCGGCGAGATCACCGCCGACGTCGTCACCAAGGAGAAGGACGGCTCCGTCTCCACCCGCTCGGACATCGCCATCGCCGCGCTCGACATGACCGGTGTCCGGCCGGCCCAGGGCGCGGGCGGCGCCATGACGTTCAAGGACATACCGGCGAAGCTGACGAAGGACGGCGCCGCGGCCTTCGCGGGCTTCTACAAGGAGGGCGACGAGCTCGACGCCGCCACCCTCACGGTGAAGGCGGCCGGCCGGCCGACCGCCCCGCCGACCACCGTGCCGCCCACGACGGAGCCGCCGACCACCGCCCCGACCACGACGGCCCCGACGACCGCCCCGACGAGCACGGCCCCCACCAGCCCCGCGCCGACCACCACCGCGCCCACCGGCCCGGGCCCGACCGCGACGCAGCCGACCGACCCGGCCACGACCGCGCCCGCCACGACTGCCCCGGCCACCACGCAGCCGACCGGCGACCCCTCCGGCGTCGTCGACGGCAAGCTGACCTGGGGCGTGAAGCAGAGCTGGCAGAGGTACATCGGCGAGATGTGCGGCGGCACGGTCACCGCATCCGGCGGCGCGAAGAAGCAGGGCACGTCCTACACGTTCGGCTTCGTCAAGGCCGACCTCGACGCCGAGGCCCGCAAGGCCGAGGCCGCCTTCTCCGGCAAGCTCGCCTTCGTCTGCGCCGCCCACGACATCAACTGGACCATCAGCGACGTGAAGGTGAAGGCGAGCGGCTCCACCGGCACCCTCACCGCCGACGTCACCAGCGCCCGGGGCGCCCAGAACGACGTGGCCCTGGCCGACCTGGACCTGTCGAAGTCCGACTGGGCGGCGAAGGACGGCGTCGTCACCCTCGCGAACGTTCCGGTCAGGCTGACGGCGGCCGGCTCCGCCACCTTCGCCGCCCCCGGCGGCCGGGGCGGCTACCCGACCGGCACCGAGATGGACCCGCTGACCCTGACCCTCTCGCTCGACGAGGACGCCACGCTGCCTTCGACCTCCGGCGGGACCGGCGGCTCCGGCTCCACCGGCACCAGCGGCGGTGGCACGGCCGGCGGCTCGTCCACCACGGGCGGCGGCGCAACCGTCGGCGGCGCCGGTACGGTCGGCGGCTCCGGCTCCCTCGCGGCGACCGGCGCCGGCGCCCCGACCGGCCTCCTGCTCGGCGCCGCGGGCGCCCTCGCCGCGGCCGGAGCGGCCGTCGTCGTCGCCGTACGCCGCCGCGCCACGGAGTCCTGAGCCACCACCACGTCCTCGGCGCATCCACGAGGAACCGCCCCCCCCGAAGAGGCAGGACCGCACCCGATTCCCGGGTGCGGTCCTGCCGGCGCGTCGCGAAATGGTTCAATTTCCGCCATGAACACGACCCTGCCCAGCGCCGCCACCGACATCGACGTCCTCCGGGTCTTCTGCGCGGCCGACGGCCGGCACGGCAACGCCCTCGGAGTCGTACGCGATGCCCGTACCCACCCCGACGAGGCCTCCCGGCAGGCGCTCGCCAAGGAGCTCGGGTTCAGCGAGACCGTGTTCGTGGACGACCCCGAGCGCGGGATCGTCGACATCTACACGCCCGGCCTGCGGCTGCCCTTCGCCGGACACCCGCTGGTCGGCGCCGCCTGGCTGCTCGACCTCGAGGTCGTCGTCCCGCCCGCGGGCGAGGTGTGGGTGCGCGGCGACGGGGAGTTCACCTGGATCGAGGCACGTGCCGAGTGGGCGCCGCCGCGGACCCTGCGCCAGTACGGCTCCGCCGCCGAGGTGGAGGCGCTCGACGTGCCGGAGCCGGGCGAGTGGATCTACGCCTGGGCCTGGGAGGAGGAGGCCGCCGGCCGGATCAGGGCGCGCGCCTTCCCGGGCCGGGGCGACGGCATCGACGAGGACGAGGCGACCGGCGCGGCGGCGCTGCTGCTCACGGCGGAGCTGGGACGGGCCCTGAACATCACGCAGGGCCGGGGTTCGCAGCTGCTCACTGCCCCCGGCCCTGACGGAATCGTGGAACTCGGCGGACGGGTCCGCCTGGAGGGGACCCTCACGCGCTGAGCGCGGGAAGGTCCCGAAGGCTCACGCGCTGAGCGGGAACTCCCCGCCCAGCTGGTGGAAGACCGCGCTGTTGAAGGCGAACGCGCGCTTGCACTCGTCGACGATCCGCTGCTTCTCCAGGTCGTCGGCGTTCACCCCGTCGAGCAGCTCCCGGTAGCCCCGCTTGAACGCGGCCGGGTTGGAGATCGTGTCGAACACGTAGAAGCGGACGCCGTCGCCCTTGCGGGCGAAGCCCCAGGTGCGCTCCGCCTTGTCGCGGATGATCTGACCGCCCGACAGGTCGCCCAGGTAGCGCGTGTAGTGGTGGGCCACGTACCCCGCGGGCCAGTCACGGGCGCACTCGGCGACCCGCTCGGCGTACGCGACGGTGGCGGGCAGCGGGGAGACCCCGGCGCGCCAGCCGGGGCCCCGCAGATGGGCGAGGTCCTGCTCCAGGGCGGCCGTGCGGAACAGTTCGGGCTGTATGAAGGGCCCCGCGACGGGGTCCGAGCGCAGGGCCTCCGCGCCCTCCTCGAGGGCCCGGTACACGAACCAGAGCTGCTCGGTGTAGCGCGCGTAGGCGTCGACGGCCAGGCGTCCGCCCAGGAGGTCGCCCATGAAGGACGACGTCTCCGCCTCCGTGTGCTGCTCGTGCGAGGCCGTACGGATGAGCGTGGAGAAGGGCGTGTCCAAAGCGTGCCTCCGGGACCGATGGGACGGGAACCAGTGACGATCCTGCCAAGTTAGGCTTACCTAAGTCAACTGGTTCCCGACGTCCTGTCGGTAAAGGCTCTACCCAATCGAACGGCTAGGGCAACGTCAGGATCTCCGCCCCGGTCTCCGTCACGACGAGCGTGTGCTCGAACTGAGCGGTCCGCTTCCGGTCCTTGGTCACGACCGTCCAGCCGTCGTCCCACATGTCGTAGTCGTGGGTGCCGAGCGTCAGCATCGGCTCGATGGTGAAGGTCATGCCGGTCTTGATCTCGGTGGTGTGGTGGGGCGAGTCGTAGTGCGGGACGATCAGGCCGGAGTGGAAGGACGAGTTGATGCCGTGCCCGGTGAAGTCACGGACGACGCCGTAGCCGAAGCGCTTGGCGTACGACTCGATGACCCGGCCGATGATGTTGATCTGGCGGCCCGGCCTGACCGCCTTGATGGCCCGGTTCAGGGACTCCCGGGTCCGCTCCACGAGCAGCCGCGACTCCTCGTCGACGTCGCCGCAGAGATAGGTGGCGTTGTTGTCGCCGTGGACGCCGTTGATGTACGCCGTGACGTCGAGGTTCACGATGTCGCCGTCCCGCAGGACGGTGGAGTCCGGAATGCCGTGACAGATGACCTCGTTGATCGAGGCGCACAGCGACTTCGGGAACCCGCGGTAGCCGAGGGTCGACGGGTAGGCGCCGTGGTCGCACATGTACTCGTGCGCGACCCGGTCGAGCTCGTCGGTGGTGACACCCGGGGCGATGTGCTTGGCGGCCTCCTCCATCGCCTGTGCGGCGATGCGGCCGGCGATCCGCATCCGCTCGATGGTGTCGGAATCCTGCACCTCGGGCCCGCTGTACGGGGTCGGGGCGGGCTTTCCGACGTACTCGGGGCGGCGGATGGAGCCCGGAACGGAACGATGGGGGGAGAGCTCCCCCGGGACGAGAAGCGACTGGCCAGACATGCCAGCGAGTCTAACGACCGGGTCTGGGGCAGCATGGTCTCGGAGGAAGGAGCCGACGACGATGGCTTTGTTCAAGAAGCGCACCGCGGGCAAACCGGGCGAGTGGTACTACTGCCTGGAGCACAAGAAGGTCGAAGAGGGCCCCGACTGCCCGGCGAAGAACCGCTTCGGCCCGTACGCCAGCCGCGAGGAGGCGGCCCACGCGATGGAGACCGCCCGCGAGCGGAACCTGGAGTGGGAGACCGACCCGCGCTGGCACGACAAGGCGGGGAAGCCGGAAGCGCAGGAGCCCCCGGACTAGGCCCTGTCCGAGAGCCGGGAAGTGGCCGGGGACCCGGCCGGGATCGTTCGCACGGTCCCGGCCGGGTCCCGCTCTCCTCGCCTAAGGGCGCGCGGCCTCCCGCCCCGCCGCCTCCTGCTGTGCCGCCTCCTGCTGAGCCTTGCGGCGCAGCGAGTCCTCGTCGGTCTCGGAGTCGTACGTGAGGAGCTTCGGCAGCGCGAGGCAGAGCAGGCTCACCGAGGCGACGCAGGCCACGCCGCCCGACCAGACGGCCGACCGGGTGCCGGTCCAGCCCGCCATCGCGCCCGCCCTGACCTGGCCCAGCTGCGGGCCGACGCTGTACGAGAGCACCTCGATGCCCGCGAGCCGGCCGCGCAGCTCCTCCGGGATCGTCTGGTTCCAGATCGTCGCCCGGCCCAGACCGCTCAGCATGTCGCCGGCCCCGGCGAAGGCCAGGCAGAGCAGGACCAGCCAGATGTTCCCGAACCAGCCCGCCGCCGCGATCGCCAGACCCCAGCCGGCGGCGCCCGCGACCACGAGCAGCCCGTGCCGGCGCACCTTCGACGTCCAGCCGCTGGTCAGGCCCAGCACCAGCGAGCCGACCGAACCCGCCGCGTACATCAGGCCGAGCGACCAGTCCGCGTCCAGATCGTCCGCGAGGAACGGGAAGATCGTGTTCGGGAAGGCGAAGAACATCGCCGCGAGGTCGACCGCGTACGTGCCGAGCAGCACCGGCCGCGACCAGGCGTACCGCGCGCCCTCCGCGATGCCCCGCAGCGAGGGCTTCTCCGCGTCGTGCGCGGGCGGCGCGGGGGAGAGCCGGCGGCACAGCAGCACCGAGGCGGCGAAACCGACGATCGTCACCCCGTACGCGGGCGCGTGACCCGCGTACGCCACGACCAGGCCCGCGAGCGCCGGGCCCGCGATCGACCCCATCTGCCAGCGCAGTGAGTTCAGCGCGGCCGCCGCGGTCTGGTGCTCGTGCGGCACGATCCGGGCCAGGAGCGAGTCCAGGGCCGGCCGCTGGAGCCCCGCGAGCGCCGAGACCCCGGCCGCGACCACGTACAGCGGCCAGAGCATCGGGGTCGGGAGCAGCGAGTTGACCAGCAGGATCGCGGCGAGCAGACCGAGACCCGCCTCGGTCAGGAGGATCACCTTCCGCCGGTCGACCGCGTCGGCCAGCGCCCCGCCGTACAGGCCGAAGACCACCAGCGGCACCAGCTCGACCGCGCCCATCGCGCCGACGGCGAGCGGCGAACCCGTGAGGTCCTTGATCTGCAGCGGCAGGGCGATCATCGCCATCGCGCTGCTGAAGTACGTGACGAGCCCCTGCACCCAGAGGAGCCGGAAGTCCCGGGACGCGCGCCACGGCGCCAGATCGGGCAGGAGCGCGGAGAGCTTCGCGAAGGCAGGAGACACGAAAGGCCATGCTCCGGTGACGAACCGGACGAGGCAAACGATTTTCCTGTCTCCTCTCCTGGCTGCGCCCGCTCCTACCAGCGCGCCGGCGGTGGTGCCGTCAGCCGGTCCGCGAGGTCCGAGAGACGGTCGCGGAAGCGGCGGTTCCCCCGCGGTGACGGCAGGCTGTTCTCGCCGGCGGCCGCGCTCACCAGATGCTGCACCGTGTCCAGGTCGACCTCCGCCCCCTCCGCCACCGTGAGCGTCTCGTGCGCCAGCCCGCACACCTCCTCGTCGCCCCCGCCGAGCGACAGCACCGTCGCCCCCGCCCGCCGGGCGTCGTGCACCCGCTGCAGCAGCCCCGGGTCCGGCCGTTCCGGCGCCACCATCAGCAGCGTCGCCCCGCGCCCCGCCGCCTCCAGCCGACCGAGTCCGACCGCCAGATGCGCCGGATCCCCCGGCCGCACCCGGTGCCGTACCAGCGTCGGCGTCAGCTCGGGGATCCCCGACCAGGCCGACTCGTCGACCAGGTGCGCCGCCAGGTGCCAGGGCTCGTACTCCTCCGTGCCGACCAGGAGCAGCCCGCCCCGGTGCGGGACGACCGAGGACCGGAGCGCGCCCGCGAACCGCCGGGCCGCCCGTGGCCACTCCGTCCCGGCGAGCACTTCCCGCAGCAACGCGACCCGTACGGCATCCATGGCCCCGCATCCTGCACCAGACAGGGCCCCGCGCGTGGCCGGTTGCGGTGGTTCCACCCGTACGGGAGCGGTCCCGGCGTGCCGACCGCTCGGTAATGTCGGGTCCATGACTTCCTCGACTCCCAGCACCCCCGTCCCCAAGGCCGCCCCCAAGGACCCGTGGGACCTCCCCGACGTCTCCGGCCTCGTCGTCGGCGTCCTCGGCGGTACCGGCGACCAGGGCCGCGGCCTCGCCTACCGACTGGCCAAGGCCGGCCAGAAGGTGATCATCGGCTCCCGCGCAGCCGACCGCGCCCAGGAGGCCGCCGGTGAGATCGGCCACGGCGTCGAGGGCGCCGACAACGCCGAATGCGCCCGCCGCAGCGACATCGTGATCGTCGCCGTGCCGTGGGACGGGCACGCCAAGACCCTGGAGTCACTGCGCGAGGAGCTCGTGGGCAAGCTCGTCGTCGACTGCGTCAACCCGCTCGGCTTCGACAAGAAGGGCGCCTACGCCCTCAAGCCCGAGGAGGGCTCCGCCGCCGAGCAGGCCGCCGCGCTCCTCCCGGACTCCCGCGTCGCCGCCGCCTTCCACCACCTCTCCGCCGTCCTCCTCCAGGACACCTCCCTGGAGGAGATCGACACGGACGTGATGGTCCTCGGTGAGGAGCGCGCCGACGTCGAGCTCGTCCAGGCCCTCGCCGGCCGCATCCCCGGCATGCGCGGTGTCTTCGCCGGCCGGCTGCGCAACGCCCACCAGGTCGAGTCGCTCGTCGCCAACCTGATCTCGGTCAACCGCCGCTACAAGGCCCACGCCGGGCTGCGCGTCACCGACATCTGAGCCGCTTCCGGGCAGGACGCCCGAGCCGGTCCGGGCCGGACGGAGGGCATGGGGGACACTGGACGGGCACAGCAGCCGTACCCGGACAGGAGCCGACCCCCATGCCCCGCCTCGCCCTCTTCGCCCTCGTGGTCTGCGCCCTGGCCGTCACCGCGGCCGTCGTCTCCTTCGTCGAGGGCAGTTTCCTCGGCGTCGTCTGGGTCCTGATCGCCGGTCTGTCCTCCAACATGGCCTGGTACTACATCCGCCGCGCGAAGGTCGAGAAGGCCGCGAGCGCCGAGGCACAGACCGGCGCCTGAGGCGGTCCCGGCACCGGCCCGCTCCGGCACAGACCGGCGCCCCCGCATCAGACCTGGCAGAACTCCGGCGTCTCCTGCCAGAACCGGAACAGCTGCGAGCCGCAGTAGCGGGACAGTTCCGGCACACCCAGCGACCGCATCAGCGCGTCGATCGCGTCGAAGAAGCCGTCGTTGACCGCCGGCACGAACAGCAGCGCGATCACGATGAAGAAGCCGTACGGCGCGTACGGCTCGATCTGCCGCTTCACCTTGTACGACAGCCAGGGCTCGACGATCCCGTACCCGTCGAGGCCCGGCACCGGCAGCAGGTTCAGCAGCGCCGCGGTCACCTGGAGGAACGCCAGGAAGGCCAGCGCGAACTGGAACGCGAGCGGGACGCCGTCGAGCGCGTCCAGCCAGAACGGAGCCGTGCAGACGAGTGCGAACAGCACGTTCGCGAGCGGGCCCGCCGCCGAGATCAGGCTGTGCTTCCAGCGGCCCTTGATCCGGCCCTGCTCGATGAAGACCGCCCCACCCGGCAGGCCGATGCCGCCCATGATCACGAACAGCACGGGCAGGATGATGCTGAGGACGGCGTGGGTGTACGCCAGCGGGTTCAGGGTCAGATAGCCCTTCGCACCGACCGTGATGTCACCGCCGTGCAGGGCCGTACGGGCGTGCGCGTACTCGTGGAGACAGAGCGACACCACCCACGCCGAGGTCACGAAGAGGAAGATCGCCAGACCGGGCAGGGCGGCGAAGTCCGTCCACACCGCCCAGCCCGTGACGGCCATGACGGCGAGGATCGCCAGGAAGACGGGGCTGATCCGCCGTTCGTGGCGCCGGGTGGTGGCCGTGGTCATCGCGGGAGCTCCCAGGGGACGGAGGTGGCGCCGTTCGGTGCCTGATGTGCGGGAAACGTATCGGGTGACGGGGCGAGTTCCGGAGTCGGGGACCCTCTCACGGAGAATGGGCCCGTGCACTACTCCGTCCTCGGCCCGACGCTCGCCCGCACGCCCGACGGCACCGACGTGGCCGTCGGCGGCCCGCGGGTCCGTGCGCTGCTCACCGTCCTCGCCCTGCGGGCCGGCCGGACCGTGCCCGTACCGGACCTCGTCGACGAGGTGTGGCACGGCGACGAGCCGCCCGCCGACGCCGTCGCCGCGCTCCAGGCCCTCGTCGGACGGCTCCGCAAGGCCCTCGGCCGGGACCGGATCGTCTCCGCCGAGGGCGGCTACCGGCTCGACGCCCGGCCCGAGGACGTGGACACCCGCCGCTTCGAGCGGCTGGCCGCCGAAGGCGTGGCCTCGCTCGGCGCCGGGGACCCGGCCCGGGCCGCCGTCCTCCTCGACGAGGCCCTCGGGCTCTGGCGCGGGCCCGCCCTCGCCGACCTGCCCGACCGGGACGCGGAGGCCCCCCGCTGGGAGGCCCGCCGACTCGACGTCCGCCGGGCCAGGCTCGACGCCGCCCTCGGGCTCGGGGAGGCGCCCACGGCCCTCCCCGAACTGACCGCCCTCTGCGCCGCCCACCCCCTGGACGAGACCCTCCAGGCGCTGCGGATCCGGGCCCTGCGGGACACCGGACGTGCCGCCGAGGCCCTCGCCGCGTACGAGTCGGTCCGGCGCGCCCTCGCCAACCGCCTCGGTACGGACCCCTCGCCGGCCCTGCGCGCCCTCCATACGGAGCTGCTCGCGGGACCGCGGACGCCCGAGCCCGCACCCGCACCGGCGCCCGGGAAGGAGAAGGCCGCGGCGAAGCGGGAGGAGACCTCCGTCCGGGGCAACCTGCGCGCGCGGCTCACCAGCTTCGTCGGCCGCGACGAGGAGATCGCCGCCCTCCGGGACGACCTGCGCACGGCCCGGCTCGTCACCCTGCTGGGGCCCGGGGGCGCGGGGAAGACCCGGCTCTCCCAGGAGGCGGCCGAGCGAGGCGCCGCCGACGGGGCCTGGCCGGACGGCGTCTGGGTCGCCGAACTCGCGGCCGTCACCGACCCGGAAGCGGTGGTGGAGGCCGTCCTCGCGGCTGTCGGCGCCCGTGAGACGGTGCTGCGCGGCGCCGGAGCCGAGGAGCTGAGGGCCGGGGACGACCCGCTCGGCCGACTCGTCGAGCACTGCGCGGGCCGCCGGATGCTGGTGCTCCTCGACAACTGCGAGCATCTCGTGACGGCCGCCGCCGCACTCGCCGAGACCCTCCTCGCCCGTTGCCCGGAGTTGCGGATTCTTGCGACGAGCCGGGAGCCGTTGGGGGTGCCGGGGGAGGTGGTGCGGCCGTTGGGTCCGTTGCCGGTGGGG
>NZ_JBVHZJ010000011.1:0-28070 GCF_055574655.1 Streptomyces sp. NPDC029956
GCCCACACGCCCCCAGCTCGAAAAAAACTCTCGGGTAAGGGGGTATTTTTCTTTGTGGGGACCCTGGGGCGCTCCCGGGGGGGGGGGGGGGGGGGGTTCGACGACAGGGCCTAGGCAGGCCGCCCCGCCCCGGGACGAAGCGACCCGGGGCGGGGCGCGGTCATGCCCTACCGGAGCAGCACCCCCGCTCCCTCTCCCGTCGTCTCCTCGGGCAGGGTCACCAGGCCCAGTTCCGCCGGGTGGGCGAGGAGCGGATGGGAGGGACGGACGCGGACCGTGCAGCCGAAGGAGCCGGTGCGGTCGAGTGCCAGGGTGCCCGCGTACGACTGCCGGCCCTCCAGGTCCGGGCCGCCCGCCGGCTTCAGCGGGACGGTACGGGTGTCGGCGAGGGTGTCGTCGGCGTCGACCCGGCCGGTGACGGCCTGCACCTCGACGTCGTCGGGGGCGAGGGCGCCGAGGGCGACCCGGACCCGGACGACGGGTGTCGCGCCGAGCTCCGCGTCGGCGAGGTCGTCCGCGAGGTCGTCGCCGACCTCGACGCGGTCGACGGTCACCTTGGGCCAGGCCTCCCGGACCCGGGCCTTCCAGGCGGCGAGGTCCCGCGCCCGGTCCGGGGTGAGCGCCCGGCGGGCGGCGGCGGCGGGGACGTACAGCCGCTCGACGTACTCGCGGACCATGCGGTCGGCGAGCACCTTCGGTCCGAGGTCGGTGAGGGTGCGGCGGACCATCGCCGTCCAGCCGGCCGGAACGCCGTCGGGGCCCCGGTCGTAGAAGCGGGGGGCGACCCGGCGTTCGATCAGTTCGTAGAGGGCGGCGGCCTCCAGGTCGTCGCGGCGGTCCTCGTCCGCGGCGGCGGCGCCGTCGGCGGTGGGGATGGCCCAGCCGAAGTCCGGCTCGAACCACTCGTCCCACCAGCCGTCGAGGACGGAGAGGTTGAGACAGCCGTTGAGCGCGGCCTTCATGCCACTGGTGCCGCAGGCCTCCAGGGGGCGGAGGGGGTTGTTGAGCCAGACGTCGCAGCCGGGGTAGAGGCCGCGGGCCATCGCCATGCCGTAGTCGGGCAGGAAGACGATCCGGTGCCGGACCCGGGGGTCGTCGGCGAACCGGACGAGTTCCTGCACGAGCCGCTTCCCGCCGTCGTCGGCGGGGTGGGCCTTGCCCGCGACGACGAGCTGCACCGGCCGCTCGGGGTGCAGCAGCAGCGCCCGCAGCCGGTCCTTGTCCCGCAGCATGAGGGTGAGCCGCTTGTACGAGGGGACCCGGCGGGCGAAGCCGATGGTGAGGACGTCGGGGTCGAGGACGGAGTCGGTCCAGCCGAGTTCGGCGGCTGCCGCTCCGCGCTGTCGCCAGGACGCCCGCAGCCTCTCCCGTACGTCGGTCACGAGTCGTTCGCGCAGGGTGCGGCGGAGTTCCCACAGCTCGCGGTCGGCGGGGTCGGGGCCGAGCCGGCCGACCTCGGGGGCGACCCAGGTGGGGGCGTGGACGCCGTTGGTGATGGAGGTGATCGGCACCTCGTCGGCGTCGAAGCCCGGCCAGAGCCCGGCGAACATGGCCCGGCTGACGGCTCCGTGGAGGGTGGAGACGCCGTTGGCGCGCTGGGCGAGGCGCAGGCCCATGGCGGCCATGTTGAAGACGCCGGGTTCGCCGCCCAGCGGGGTCTCGTCGCCGAGCGCGAGGACCTTCCCGGTGTCGACGCCGGGGAGCGCGCCGTCCTCGCCGAGGTGGCGGGCGACCAGGGTGCGGTCGAAGCGGTCGATGCCGGCCGGGACGGGCGTGTGGGTGGTGAACACGGTCCCGGCGCGCACGGTCTCCAGGGCGCTGTCGAAGTCGAGTCCCTCGCCCTGGAGTTCGCGGATGCGTTCGAGGCCGAGGAAGCCGGCGTGGCCCTCGTTGGTGTGGAAGACCTCGGGCGCGGGGGTCCCGGTGAGCCGGGTGTACGTACGGACGGCGCGGACGCCGCCGATGCCGAGCAGCATCTCCTGGAGGAGCCGGTGCTCGCTGCCGCCGCCGTACAGCCGGTCGGTGACGCTCCGTTCGCCGGGGGCGTTCTCCTCGACGTCGGAGTCGAGCATGAGGAGGGGGACGCGGCCGACCTGCGCGATCCAGAGGTGGGCGTGCAGACTGCGGCCGCCGGGCAGGGCGAGGGTGATCCGGGCGGGGGCGCCGTCGGCCTCCCGGAGCAGGGTGACCGGCAGTTCGCCGGGGTCGAGGACGGGGTACTGCTCCTGCTGCCAGCCGTCCCGGCCGAGGGACTGGCGGAAGTAGCCGTGACGGTAGAGCAGTCCGACGCCGATGAGCGGGACGCCGAGGTCGCTGGCGGACTTGAGGTGGTCGCCGGCGAGGATGCCGAGGCCGCCGGAGTACTGGGGCAGGGCGGCGGTGACGCCGAACTCGGGCGAGAAGTAGGCGAGGGCGGCGGGCGCGTCGGCTGTTCGCCCGGTGGCCTGCTGGTACCAGCGGGGGGCGTGGAGATAGCTGTCGAGGTCCTCGGCGGCGGCGCGGAGCCGGGCCAGGAAGTCCTGGTCGGCGGCGAGCGCGGCGAGCCGGGGGGCTTCGAGCGCGCCGAGGATCCGGACGGGGTCGGTGCCGCCCGACGGCGTGGCCGGGCCGCGGGGTTCGAGGGATGCGAAGAGGGCACGGGTGGGTTCGTGCCAGGACCAGCGCAGGTTGTGCGCGAGGTCGGCGAGGGGTCGAAGGGTGTCGGGGAGGACGGGACGCACGGTGAATCGACGGATTGCCTTCACGCGTTCCACCTTCGCAGGCGAGTACGGAGCGGAGTGGACGCACCACGCTGTGCGTCCGTCGTTCCGCCCAGACGTTAGGGCACACCGCTCCCGCCGTGCGACGGCGCACGGGAGCGGTGGGGCGCGTGTCAGCCGTTGACCGGGAGGCGGACCTCGTACGGGGAGCCCTGGTTCACGGTCACCGGGTCGCAGGCGGTGTCGGCGGCGTACCGGCCGGCGAAGGCGGCGAGTTCCTCGGCGGGGATGACGTCGTGGATGTCGGTGAAGCCGTGCGGGGCGCGCGCGTGCGCGAGGTCGATGACGACCTCGGGTCCCCGTTCGCGGTGGGCCCGCCGGAGCGCGGTGGCGACGGGGCGGCGGTCCCGCTCGTAGGCGGCGAGGCCTTCCGCGGGGTCGGCGTGCCGGGCGAGGGCGTGGGCGAGTGCGCGGGCGTCCACGATCGACCGGGTCGCCCCGTCGGAGCCGATCGGGTGCGAGGCGTGGGCGGCGTCGCCGATGAGGGTGGTGCGGCCGTGGGTCCACCGGTCGAGCGGCTCACGGTCGACCATCGGGCACTCGTATGCGGAGTCGGCGGCGCGCAGGACGTCGGGGACGTCGACGCCGTCGAACTCCCAGCCCGCGTAGAACGGGAGGAACGAGTCGACGGGGACGGACCGGTTCCAGCCGCCGGGGAGCCGCTCCTCCCCCGGGCCGGTCCCGGACCCGCAGGTGTGCTCGGCCGGGCGGGTCAGCGCCCAGTTCACCAGGACCTCCCGGTCGGGCCCGGTCGGCCGGCCCATCGGATGGACGACGGCCTTCTGCCGGTCGTCGCCGGCGATGAGCATGAACGAGCCCACCGCCCTCGCGGGCATCCGGGACACCCCCCGCCACATCAGCGTGCCGTTCCGCGGCGGATCGCCCTCCCCCGGGTGCAGCGCCGCCCGCACCGTCGAACGGATGCCGTCCGCGCCGACGAGCACGTCCGGTTCGAGGGAGGCACGGCCGTGCACGGCGCCCTCCCGGTGTTCGAGGAGCAGCCGGGGCCGCCCGCCCGGTGTCGGCTCCACGCCGCTCACCCGGACCCCGGTGACCAGGGCGGCGGGGCCGAGCCTGGCCCGTACGGCGCCGGCGAGGACCTGCTGGAGGTGTCCACGGTGGACCGACAGCTGTGGCCAGAGGTAGCCCGCGCCGAGGCCGCGCGGCTCCCGGGATATCAGCCCGCCGGAGCGGTGGTAGGAGCGCAGTTCGCGGGTGCGCAGGGCTCCCGCCTCCAGGGCGTCGAGCAGGCCGAGCGCGTCCAGTTCGCGGACGGCGTCCGGCATCAGGTCGAGCCCGGCGCCGGCCGGGCGGATCGCGGGCGCCGCCTCCACGACCGTCACCCGCTCGAAGCCGGCGGCGTGCAGGGAGAGGGCCGCGGTGAGGCCGGCGATGCCGCCGCCGGCGATCACGATGTGCGGGCTCTGCCGGTAATCGGGCGCCGGACGGCGGCGCCGGACCGGGGGGAACACGGAGGGGGTGTGGGGGGACATGACGACTTCTCCTTCGGCGCCGCTACGCGGCCGACGGCCCGACGGGGGCCGCTGCGGGACGGCGCCGCACGGTCGCGCGGCGCACCATGGTCTCGTTCTCCCTGGTCGGATCCAGGATCGAGCACAGCGGCGCGACCGGGGCCCCGCCGCTGTGCTCCTCGTACAGCCGTGTCTCCTCGCCGTAGGCGTGCGGGCGATGCCGAGGTGCCGGGCGCGGAAGGTCTGTCGCCTCTCCTCGGGTGTCACGGCACTGCCGGTCCCGAGCCTGTCCGGGACTCTCCGCCCGGACAATGAGCGTCCGTCCAGGGGTCCTTAAGAACCGGCCAGGGACTCCCGAAGATGTCAGGTCGGGGGGTCGGAGGCGGCGCGGACGCCCGGCGGGCACCGCCTGGACGGCCGTCCGCCGACCGTCCGACGGTCGGCGGACGGTCGGTTCGCCGCCCTTCAGGCCGCCCGGTCGGCTCCCGCGCGGTACTCCCCCGGGGTCACCCCGAACCACTTGCGGAAGGCGAGGTGGAAGCCGACGGCGCTCTGGTAGCCGACGCGGGCGGGCACCGCCGACTGCGGGAGGGAGGTCTCGGTGAGGAGTCGGCCCGCCTCCTGCATGCGGCGGGCGGAGAGGTGCCGGGCCGGTGACTCGCCGACCAGGTCGCGGAAGGAGGCGGTGAAGGCGGAGCGGGACATGCCGACCTCCCGGGCGAGGGAGTCGATGGTCCAGGGTTCGGCGAACCGGGTGGCCATCATGACGACCGCCCGGCTGATCCCGGGGTGCCGGAGCAGCGGCAGCGAGGCCGGGTTCCCGGCGAGTTCGCGGAGCAGCGGCCGGAGTGCCAGGACCAGGGCCATCTCGAAGGCGCGCAGGGTGATGAGCCGGTCGCCGGGGCCGGCGGGGCGGTCGGGGGCGGCGAGCAGCCGCAGCGTGTCGCGGAGCAGCGGCTCGCGGTCGACCTGCGGTCCGTCGAGGACGAGTGCCCAGGGCAGCGAGGTGTAGAGGCCGGTGGCGGCGCCGGCGTCGTAGTGCAGCCCGGCGCAGAGCAGCCGGCTCTCGGGGCCGCTGCCCTCGATGACGAGCTCCCCGGAGGCTCCGGGATGCCGCTCGGGCAGGACGGCCTTGAGCGGGAGGCTCCGGCGTTCGGGCCGGTCGGAGAGGCGGTGCGCGGTGCCGGTCGGGAAGACGGCGAGGTCGCCGGCGTGCAGTTCGACCGGGGCCTCGGCCTCGGTGGTGATCCAGCAGTCGCCTTCGACGACGTAGTGGAGGACGGCGCAGCTGCGTTCGACGTCGCCCTCGATGGCCCAGGGGGCGCGGACGTGCCAGCGGCTGTCGAACACTCCGGTGAGCCGGAGGGGTTTGAGCAGTTCGCTCAGCAGGTCGTCCTGCTCTTCCTGCTCGGACTGCTGTGCGTGACGGTCGGTTCCCACGATTGCCATGGACGATCCTTCAACTTCCGCCCCGGTTTGTTAATTGAACGGCCGAAGCCGTGGCGGCGAGCCTGGAAGGACGCCGACACCACAGCCGGGAAAGTCTATCGAAGGGCCTCAGACACACATGTCCAGTGAGAATCCGATACAGGTGGCGGTCGTGGGCGCGACGGGGTTCCAGGGGGGTGCGGTGGCCCGTCTTCTCGCCGAGCGGCGCCATCGGGTGCGCACCCTGACGCGGCGGCCGTCGGCGGACCGGCCGCCGCTGCCCGGGGCCTTCTTCCTCGCCGGCGATCTGGGGCGGCCGGACGACGTGCGGCGGCTCTTCGAGGGGACGACGCACGCGTTCATGACGATGCCGCTGGTGTACGGGAGCGAGCGGGTGGAGGCGTACGCGCGGAACGTGGCGCAGGCGGCCCTGGAGGCGGGCACGGAGCGGCTGGTCTTCAATGCCAACACCCGGATCCCGCTGGGGCCGACGGACGTGCCCGCCTTCGAGACGCGCCGGCTGGCGGAGCGGGTGCTGCGCGACAGCGGGGTGCCGCTGGTGGTGATCAGGCCGCCGGTGTACCTGGACAATCTGTTCTCGCCGTGGAACGGGCCGGCCCTGGTCGACGACGGCGTGCTCGCGTATCCGCTGCCGGCGGCCGCGCGGACGGCGTGGCTGTCGCACCGGGGGCTGGCGGAGGCGGCGCTCGCGGCGCTCACCCGGGAGGACCTGGAGGGCCGGACGTTCGACATCGGCGGCGAGCGCTCCCTGACGGGCGGTGAGCTCGCGGCGGCGTTCGGCCGGGGGCTCGGCCGGGCGGTGCGGTACGAGGAGCTGGATCCGGCCGCTTTCGAACGGAGCCTCGCCCGGCTTCTCGGCCCGGAGACGGCGGCCGGGGTGGCCGGTATCTACCACTTCATGGCAAGCGGTGCCGATCCGCTCCTGATGGCGGACGACGACGGTGTGTCGACGGAGGTGCTGGCCCTCGAGCCGCCCCCGGTGGAGGAATGGGTGGCCCGCCAGCCCTGGCAGGTCTGGTCCTCGGACACGTCCCCCTCCTGAGCCCGGGTCCGTCTCCGGTGCGCCGGGGCCGGGCGCGGCGGGCGCGCCCCTCGTTCGGCCCAGTCACGGGGCTCAAACATCACCCCGCCCACAAGGGCGGGGTCTTTTCTTTGTCCGGTGTCCGTGCTTGCCGCTTCTGCTACGCCCTAGTAGTTAACAAAGCGCCTGGATTGCCCACCCGAAGACCGTGGAAGGCTCCTGCGGTACCCCCTCGAACCTCTCCCCCCGTAACCCTTGTTCATCCCTGTGGACCCCCCATCCGAGTGAACGCGGACAGGAGCGGCCATGCCCGCAACCCGTCGGCCGTCGACGGAGCTAGAAAGAGCGCACAACCACCACCCGCACCCCCGTAACCCGTCAGGTGATGCTGTGAATCCGCTCATGGGACGCATTCCCGTACTGGACGTACGCCCGCTGGTCGACTGTGGCCGGCGCCCCGCGAAAGCGGTGGCCGGAGAGTCCTTCGAGGTGACGGCGACCGTCTTCCGCGAGGGCCACGACGCGGTCGCCGCCAATGTCGTGCTGCACGGCCCGTCGGGCCGCCCCGGCCCCTGGACCCCGATGCGCGAACTCGCCCCGGGCACCGACCGGTGGGGCGCCGAGGTCACCCCGGACGCCGAGGGCCTGTGGACGTACACCGTCGAGGCGTGGAGCGACCCGGTGGCCACCTGGCGCCACACGGCGAAGATCAAGATCCCGGCCGGGATCGACTCCGAACTGGTCCTCGCCGAGGGCGCGGAGCTGCACGAGCGGGCCGCGAAGGGCGTCCCGAAGAAGGGCGGCGCCCGGGAGGCCGTGCTCGCCGCCGCGGACGCGCTGCGCGACGCTTCCCGGCCGGCCGCTGTCCGGCTCGCGGCGGCCCTGAACCCCCGGGTCGTCGAGTCGCTCGACCGCCATCCGCTGCGCGAACTCCTTTCGTCCTCGCCCGCGTTGCCCCTCCAGGTGGAGCGGGAGCGCGCCCTGTTCGGCTCCTGGTACGAGTTCTTCCCGCGCTCGGAGGGCGTGCGGAAGGTCAAGGGCCGTACCGTCCCGGGGAACTTCCGCACCGCCGCCGAGCGGCTCCCCGCGGTGGCGGCGATGGGCTTCGACGTGGTCTACCTGCCGCCGGTGCACCCCATCGGCGAGACCCACCGCAAGGGCCCCAACAACTCGCTCTCCGCGGCGCCGAACGATGTCGGCGTGCCGTGGGCGATCGGCTCGCCGGAGGGCGGCCACGACGCGCTCCACCCGGACCTGGGGACCTTCGAGGACTTCGACGCCTTCGTGGCGCGGGCCCGGGAGCTGCGCCTGGAGATCGCCCTGGACTTCGCGCTGCAGTGCTCCCCGGACCACCCGTGGGTGGAGAAGCACCCCGAGTGGTTCCACCATCGTCCGGACGGTTCGATCGCGTACGCCGAGAACCCGCCGAAGAAGTACCAGGACATCTATCCCGTCGCGTTCGACATCGACATGGACGGGATCGTCGCGGAGACCGTGCGGATCCTCCGGCACTGGATGGACCACGGGGTACGGATCTTCCGCGTCGACAATCCGCACACCAAGCCGGTGGTGTTCTGGGAGCGGGTGATCGGCGAGATCAACGCCGCCGACCCGGACGTGATCTTCCTGGCGGAGGCCTTCACCCGGCCGGCGATGATGCGGACGCTCGGCGCGATCGGCTTCCAGCAGTCGTACACGTACTTCACCTGGCGGAACACCAAGGAGGAGCTCACGGAGTACCTGACGGAGCTGTCCGGCGAGTCGGCGGCTCAGATGCGGCCGAACTTCTTCGTGAACACCCCGGACATCCTGCACGCCTACCTCCAGGAGGGCGGCCGGCCGGCGTTCGAGGCGCGCGCGGTGCTCGCGGCGACGCTGTCGCCCTCGTGGGGCATGTACGCCGGGTACGAGCTGTGCGAGGGCACCGCGCTGCGGGACGGCAGCGAGGAGTACCTGGACTCGGAGAAGTACCAACTGCGGCCGCGTGACTGGGAGTCGGCGGAGCGGGCCGGGAAGACGATCACCCCGCTGATCACCAACCTGAACCGGATCAGGCGCCGTCACCCGGCTCTGCGCCGGCTGCGGAACATCACCTTCCACGACACGGACAACGCGCAGGTGATCGCGTACAGCAAGCGTTCGGGTTCGAACACCGTTCTGGTGGTCGTCAACCTCGACCCGCACCACACCCAGGAGGCGACGCTCTCGTTGGACATGCCGGAACTCGGCCTCGACTGGCACGAGACCGTGCCGGTGCGCGACGAGCTCACCGGCGAGACCTATCACTGGGGCAGGACCAGCTACGTGCGCCTAGAGCCGGGTGTCACACCCGCGCACGTCCTCGTCCTGCGACCGTCCCCGCAGACCGGAGGGTCACCCACATCATGACTGTCAACGAGCCCGTCCCCGACACCTTCGAGGACACCCCCGCCAAGGACCGCGATCCCGACTGGTTCAAGCGGGCCGTCTTCTACGAGGTCCTCGTCCGGTCCTTCCAGGACAGCAACGGGGACGGCGTCGGCGACCTGAAGGGCATCACGTCCAAGCTGGACTACCTCCAGTGGCTGGGCGTGGACTGCCTCTGGCTGCCGCCGTTCTTCAAGTCCCCCCTGAGGGACGGCGGCTACGACGTCGCCGACTACACCTCGGTGCTGCCCGAGTTCGGCGACCTGGCCGACTTCGTCGAGTTCGTCGACGCGGCCCACCAGCGCGGGATGCGCGTGGTCATCGACTTCGTCATGAACCACACGAGCGACCAGCACGAGTGGTTCCAGGAGTCGCGGCGCGACCCGGAAGGGCCGTACGGCGACTACTACGTCTGGGCCGACGACGACAAGCAGTACGCGGACGCCCGGATCATCTTCGTCGACACCGAGTCCTCGAACTGGACCTTCGACCCGGTCCGCAAGCAGTACTACTGGCACCGGTTCTTCTCGCACCAGCCCGACCTCAACTACGAGAACCCGGCGGTGCAGGAGGAGATCCTGTCCGCCCTGAAGTTCTGGCTGGACCTGGGGATCGACGGCTTCCGGCTGGACGCGGTGCCGTACCTGTACCAGCAGGAGGGCACCAACTGCGAGAACCTCCCGGCGACCCACTCCTTCCTCAAGCGGGTCCGCAAGGAGATCGACGACCACTACCCGGACACGGTGCTGCTCGCCGAGGCCAACCAGTGGCCGGAGGACGTCGTCGACTACTTCGGCGACTTCCGCTCCGGCGGCGACGAGTGCCACATGGCCTTCCACTTCCCGGTCATGCCGCGGATCTTCATGGCCGTACGGCGCGAGTCGCGCTACCCGGTCTCGGAGATCCTGGCGAAGACCCCGGAGATCCCCTCCGGCTGTCAGTGGGGCATCTTCCTGCGCAACCACGACGAGCTGACGCTCGAGATGGTCACGGACGAAGAGCGGGACTACATGTACGCCGAATACGCCAAGGACCCGCGCATGCGGGCCAACATCGGCATCCGGCGCCGTCTCGCCCCGCTCCTCGACAACGACCGCAAGCAGATGGAGCTGTTCACCGCACTGCTCTTCTCGCTGCCCGGCTCGCCGGTGCTGTACTACGGCGACGAGATCGGCATGGGCGACAACATCTGGCTGGGCGACCGGGACGGCGTCCGCACCCCGATGCAGTGGACCCCCGACCGGAACGCCGGCTTCTCCTCCTGCGACCCGGGACGGCTCTACCTGCCGGCCATCATGGACCCGGTCCACGGCTACCAGGTGACCAACGTCGAGGCGGGCATGGCCTCGCCGTCCTCGCTGCTGCACTGGACGAAGCGGATGATCGAGATCCGCAAGCAGAACCGGGCGTTCGGGACGGGGACGTACACCGAACTCCCCGCGTCCAACCCGGCGGTGCTCGCCTTCCTGAGGGAGGACGGCGACGATCTGGTCCTCTGCGTGAACAACTTCTCGCGGTTCGCGCAGCCGACCGAACTCGACCTGCGCCGCTTCGACGGCACCCAGCCGGTGGAACTGATCGGCGGGGTGACATTCCCGGCCATCGGCCAGCTCCCCTACCTCCTGACCCTTGCGGGACACGGCTTCTACTGGTTCCGTCTCAAGAAGGGCTGACCGCCGGTCAGTTCGGATTCGTCCGGGGTGGGACGGTTTCCTCCCGTCCCACTCTGGGCACTGTGACCCACACACGTTCCACAGCACGATTCAGGTCCATACGGGCCTTCTTGCCGGGCCCATACGGATCTTCCCCCTCCGACACGTCCCGCACATCCGGACAGCCCCAGCCGCCATCCGGGACACTCTGCGCATTTGAACGTATACGACAGCCAACTGCGCGCCCCGGGGAAAGGACGCGATGCCATGCCGGAGACCGCATCCACCACCCGGGCCCCGGACGCCCTCCTTCCGTCCCTCGCCCCCCTGCTCCACGAATGGCTGCCACGGCAGCGCTGGTTCGCGGGCAAGGGGCGCCGGGTCACCGGATTCACGCTGGACGCGGCCACCGAGCTGCTGCCCCTGGACGGCGCGGGCCCCGGCCTCCTCCATCTGCTCGTACGGGTCGAACAGCCGGGCCGCCCGGCCGGAACACCCGCCGACTGCTACCAACTGCTCCTGGGCGTACGGACCCAGCTCCCACCCCGCCTCGCCCCCGCCCTGATCGGACGGATCCGGCAGGGGCCGCTCGCCGGACGTGCCGTGTACGAAGGGCTGCGTGACCCGCGGCTCGCCGGCCTCCTCTACGAGCGACTGCGCACCCCGGGCCGGACCGGTCCCCTGCACTTCCACGCCACGACGGCGCTCCCGCCCGCCCTGGCCCCCCGCATGCTGGACGCCGAGCAATCCAACTCGTCCCTGGTGTACGGAGATTCGTTCATCCTCAAGATCTTCCGCCGGGTCAGCCCGGGGGCCAACCCCGACCTGGAACTGCCGCTCGCCCTCGCGGGAGCGGGCTGCACCCGCGTCCCGGCGCCGGTCGCCTGGTTCGAGAGCGGGGCGGCGACCCTGGGCGTCCTCCAGCCGTACCTCCGGGACTCCCGCGACGGATGGCGGCTCGCGCTCGACGCGCTCGCCGACGGGCGGGACTTCACCGCGGAGGCGCGGGCGCTCGGCCGGGCCACGGCCGAGGTCCACCTCGCCCTCGCGGACGCACTGCCGACCCGACGGCTCGGGCGCGCCGAGACCGAGCAGCTGGCGGCCGCGATGGACCGCCGACTGCACGCCGCGGCGCAGGCGGTACCTGCACTGCTGCCGTTCGTCCCCGGTCTGCGGGCCGTCTTCGAGGCGGCGAGCGGCACGTCCGGCGACGGGTTGGTCCAGCGCATCCACGGCGACCTGCACCTCGGGCAGACACTGCGGGGGTCCGACGGCGGCTGGGCCGTCATCGACTTCGAGGGCGAACCCGCGAAGCCGCTCGACGAGCGGCGCAGCCCGCAGCCCACCGTCCGCGACGTCGCCGGCATGCTCCGCTCCTTCGACTACGCGGCCCGCACGCACCGGCCGTGGAACGCGGACTGGGCGGCGCGGAGCCGGGCGGCGTTCTGCACGGGTTACGCGGAGGCCTCCGGCGCGGATCCTCGGACGGACCCGGCGCTGCTCCGCGCCTACGAGACGGACAAGGCGGTGTACGAGGTCGTGTACGAGGCCCGGCACCGGCCGGACTGGCTCCCGGTCCCCATGTCCGCGATCGAACGTCTTTCGGCCCCCCAGTGACCGCGCCGCCGACACCCGCGACGTCCCGGGCGCCCCCGTGGCGGGGCGACCGGCGCCGAAAGCGTGCGCGCAAGGCCCCCACCCTCCCCGGGGGCCACCCCAGACCCACCCCGCGCGCCCGGCCGCCGTGTGGGCAACCGTCCCGCTCGGGGGTCCCCCTGGACGAAGTCCTTGGGGGAGGAACGATTGCCCACAACGGGGTGGCGGCGGGCACCCCCCGGCGGCACTCGGGCCCACGACGGGTGGCCGCTGGACGCAGCCCCCTACGGAGGGAACCCCCGTTCGGCCGAGTGTCCCGTTCACGTACCGCACCGTTGCGCAGTCATACCCCCCGTACCCCCCAGGAGGCATCCCGGTGACCGCCCGCCCCGCAGGCAAGTCGGCCCGCAGCAGCACCAAGAACGGCAAGACAGCCACCAAGCCCCCCGCCCCCCGGCAGGCCCCGCCGCTCGATCCCGGTGACCGGGCGCGCCTGCTCGCCGGGGAGCATCACGACCCGCACGGCGTGCTCGGCGCGCATCCGGTGCGCGGCGGCGTGGTGGTCCGGGTGCTGCGCCCGTGGGCGAAGGAGGTCACCGTCCTGGCCAAGGGCAGGCGGATCCCGCTCCGGAGCGAGGGCGACGGGATCTTCTCGGGGCTCCTGCCCCTGCTCCGCAAGGTCCCCGCGTACGAGCTGCGCGTCCGGTACGACGACGGCCCCGACGCCGACGAGCTCGCCGTCCACGACCCGTACCGTTTCCTGCCCTCCCTCGGCGATCTCGATCTGCATCTGATCGGCGAGGGCCGGCACGAGGAGCTGTGGACGGCCCTCGGTTCCCACACCATGACCCACGACGGAGTCGCCGGCACCCGTTTCGCGGTCTGGGCGCCGAACGCCCGCGGTGTCCGCGTCACCGGCGACTTCACGCACTGGGACGGCACGGGGCTGCCGATGCGCTCCCTGGGTTCGACGGGCGTCTGGGAGCTGTTCGTGCCGGGGGTCGGAGAGGGCGCGCTCTACAAGTACGACATCACGCGGCCCGACGGGACGCACACGGTCCGCGCGGACCCGATGGCCCGCCGCACCGAGTGCCCGCCGAACACCGCGTCGATCGTCACCGCCTCGCACTACAGCTGGGACGACGCCGAGTGGATGGCGCGACGCGGCGCGCGTGCGCCCCACGAGGCGCCGATCTCCGTCTACGAGGTGCATCTGCCGTCGTGGCGGCCCGGGTCGACCTATCGACAGCTGGCCGAGCAGCTGCCCGCGTACGTCCGCGATCTCGGCTTCACGCACGTGGAGCTGATGCCGGTCACCGAGCACCCCTTCGGTGGCTCGTGGGGCTACCAGGTCACGGGCTTCTACGCGCCGACGGCCCGTATGGGCACTCCCGACGACTTCCGGTTCCTGGTGGACGCGCTGCACCGGGCGGGCATCGGGGTCCTGATGGACTGGGTGCCGGCGCACTTCCCGAAGGACGACTGGGCGCTGGCGGAGTTCGACGGGCGGCCGCTGTACGAGCACGAGGACCCGCGCCGTTCGCACCATCCGGACTGGGGCACGCTGGAGTTCGACTACGGGCGCAAGGAGGTGCGGAACTTCCTGGTGGCGAACGCCGTGTACTGGTGCCAGGAGTTCCACATCGACGGTCTGCGGGTGGACGCGGTGGCGTCGATGCTCTACCTGGACTACTCGCGGGAGCACGGCGAGTGGCTCCCGAACGAGCACGGCGGCCGGGAGAACCTGGACGCGGTGGCCTTCCTCCAGGAGATGAACGCGACGGTGTACCGGCGCTGCCCGGGGATCGTGACCTTCGCGGAGGAGTCGACGGCCTGGGACGGTGTGACGCGGGCGACGGACCAGGTGGGGCCGGGCGGCTTCGGCGGTCTGGGCTTCGGCATGAAGTGGAACATGGGCTGGATGCACGACTCGCTGGAGTACGTGCAGAAGGAGCCTGTGCACCGCAAGTACCACCACCACGAGATGACGTTCTCGATGGTGTACGCGTACAGCGAGAACTACATCCTGCCGATCTCCCACGACGAGGTGGTGCACGGCAAGCGGTCGCTGGTGTCGAAGATGCCGGGCGACTGGTGGCAGCAGCGCGCCAACCACCGGGCCTATCTGGGCTTCATGTGGGCGCACCCGGGCAAGCAACTGCTGTACATGGGGCAGGAGTTCGCGCAGGGCGCCGAGTGGTCGGCGGATCACGGACCGGACTGGTGGCTGCTCGACCCGGCGTACGGGGCGGAGCCGGACCACCGGGGCGTGCGGGATCTCGTCCGGGACCTGAACACGGTGTACCAGGCGACGCCTTCGCTCTGGGAGCGGGACACCGCGCCGGAGGGCTTCCAGTGGGTGGTCGGGGACGCGGCCGAGGACAACGTCTTCGCGTTCCTGCGCTTCGACGCCTTCGGCTCGCCGCTGCTCGCGGTCTCGAACTTCTCGCCGGTCGTCCGGCACGACTACCGGCTCGGGGTGCCGGACGCGGTGGTGGCCTGGTCGGAGGTGCTGAACACCGACGACGGCCGGTACGGCGGCGGGGACGTGGTGGGGCGGGATCCGGTGAAGGCGGAATCGGTTCCGCATCACGGCCGTTCGGCCAGCATCCGGATGACGCTGCCGCCGCTCGCGACGGTCTGGCTGCGTCCGGCCTGAGCCGCGACGGGGTCGCGTCGGGGTCGCGTCGGACAGGAAAGGTCGCCACCTGTCCGATAATTGACGGCCATTCAGTTGATGGTTCACACGTTCGGACAACTCATCCGTTGTTCGGATATCTTCGCTCTCCGGATCAGGCCGACAGGTCCAGAGGGGCGGGGAATGATGCAGGACACCGTCGCGCGGCGTCTGTCGCCGGAGCTCTGCCATCGCGTGCGCAGCGAGGACACCTTCCCCGTCGAGTGGCGACCGCTCGACGGGAGGGACCGCTTCGGTGTCCGGGCCACCTGGCCCACCGACCACCCGTTCTTCACCCCGGTGCGCCGGGGTGAAGAACGGTGTCACGACCCGCTGCTGGTCGTCGAGACGTTGCGGCAGGCAGCGATGGCCCTCCTGCACTCGGCCCACGGGCTTCCGCTGACCCGGCACATCCTGCTGGGCGAGATCTCGCTGACCTGCGATCCGGCCGGCCTCGCCGTCGTCGGCGACGAGCCGGACATCGAGATCCGGTTCGCCGAAGCCGTGCTGCGGGGCGACCGGCTGGCCGGGATGCTGGTGGAGTGGACCGTACGGCGTGGTGCGCGCACGGTGGCGACCGGCGGCGCCCACGCCCGGTTCACCGGCGGCGCCGCCTACCGCAGACTGCGCGGCGGACACGTCGAGGCCGGGGTCGTCCACCCCGGACCGTGGACCCACCGGGCCCCGGCGCCGCTCGCCGGGCGGGCGAGACGCGAGGACGTCCTCCTCTCCCCCACCGGCCGGGAGGGGGTGTGGGAACTGGTGGTCGACACCGGTCACCCCACCCTCTTCCAGCGGCCCAACGATCACATACCGGGGATGCTCTTCCTGGAGGCCGCCCGGCAGGCCGTCTCCGCGGCCGTGTGGCCCCGCCCCTGCCTGCCGGCCGCGCTGCGGATCGGTTTCGACCGGTACGCCGAGTTCCACGGCGGCCCCTGCCTGCTCCGTGCCCGGCCCACGAGCACGGCGGGGACGGCAGTGGAGCCCACGAGCACGGAGGGCACGGCGGGGACGGAGGGCACGGAGGGCACGGAGGGCACGGCGGGGACGGAGGGCACGGCGGGGACGGCGGGGGCGGAGGGGACGGCCGACGTACCCGGGACGTTCGAGGTCACCGGGTACCAGGACGGCGCGCGGCTCTTCACCTGCGAGCTGCGGACCGGATGATCCCGAGCCGCTGGGTCGCCCGGGTCAGCGCCACGTACAGGTCGTTCGTCCCGTGCACGGCCCCGGCCACGATGCCCTCCGGGTCGACGACCAGCACGGTGTCGAACTCCAGGCCCTTCGCCTGCCGGGGGTCGAGCAGCACCACCGGCCGGGTGAGGTCGGGGGCCGTGCCGTACGCGGCCTCCGGCAGCGCGGCGACCAGCCCGGGGTGCAGCTCCGGCGGGGCGATCACGGCGATCCTGCCCTCCTCGCGCAGCTCGGTCGCCACCGCGTCGGCGGCCTCCTTCACCGGGTCGTCGACCGTCCGGTCCCAGGGCTCCACGCCGGTGGACCGTACCGAGCTCGGCGGCTCGAACTCCGGGTCGTCGGCCCGGCGCACCTCGGCCGCGACGGCCATGATCTCGGCGGGCGTGCGGTAGTTGACGCCGAGGCGCACCAGCTCCCAGCGGTCCTCCACGTACGGGTTGAGGATCCGCTCCCAGGCGCCGACGCCGGCCGGGTCGCCGGTCTGGGCGGGGTCGCCGACCAGGGTCATCGAGCGGGTGGGGCTGCGGCGCATGAGGAGTCGCCAGGCCATCGCGGAGAGCTCCTGCGCCTCGTCGACGATGATGTGCCCGAAGGCCCAGGTGCGGTCGGCGGCGGCGCGTTCGGCTGCCGTGCGGTGGTCGGCCTCCTCATGGCGTTCGGCGAAGCGCTCGGCGTCGATGATGTCGTGGGCCGAGAGGACCTCGGAGGCGTCCTTGTCGTGCTCCTCCTTGTCCTCGAACTCGTACGTGCGGGAGGCGTAGGAGACGTCGAGGACGCCCTGCGCGTACTGGATCTGCTTCTGCCGCTCGGCCTCCTCGGCGGCGCGGACCGCGGAGTCGTCCTCGCCGAGGAGTTCGGCGGCCTCGTCGAGGAGCGGTACGTCGCCGGGGGTCCAGGGCCCGTCGCCGCGCCGGATCTCCCGGGCGTCGGCCTCGTCGAGGTGGGTGGGTTCGGCCAGGTAGTCGGCGAGGAGGGCCTGTGGGGTGAGCGCGGGCCAGAGGGTGTCGATCGCCGCGTACACCTCGGGGTTCCCGGCGATGCCCTTGGCGAGGAGCGCGATGTCGTCGGGGCCGAGGAAGTTGGGGCCGCCGTAGGGGTCGGCTCCGATCCGGTCGGCGAGCTGTTCGGCGAGCGCGTCGAGGATCCGGAAGACGAAGTAGGGGCGGGCCAGGTTGTGCGGGAGGGCCGTCTCGCGAGCCTTGTGGCGGGCCTCGAGGGCCATGTCCCAGTCGATGACCAGGTCACCGTCCTCGTGCGGGACGACCAGCGGTTCGCCGCGCTCGGGGACCTGCTGGCGGTCCCGTACGGCCGCGGCGAGCGCCCCTGCCATGGCGGCGGAGCCCTTGACGGCGGCGGCACGCGGGGTGTCGGTGCCGGTGGCGCGGACGCCGGGGAACAGCTCGGCGGGGGTGGCGAGGAGGACGCCGGTCTCGCCGAGCGAGGGCAGGACGTTGCCGATGTAGCCGAGGAAGGCCGGGTTGGGACCGACGATGAGGACGGCCCTCTTCGCGAGCTGCTCGCGGTGCGCGTAGAGCAGGTAGGCGGCGCGGTGCAGGGCGACCGCCGTCTTGCCGGTGCCGGGTCCGCCCTCGACGACGAGGACCCCGCGGTGCGGGGTGCGGATGATGGCGTCCTGCTCGGCCTGGATGGTCTGCACGATGTCGTGCATCCGGCCGGTGCGGGCGGCGTCGAGCGAGGCGAGCAGCACTTCGTCGGCGTCGCGGCTCTCGTGCCCGGTACGGGTGGCGTCGCCGAGGTCGAGCACCTCGTCGTGGAGTGCCGTGACCGTCCGGCCGAGGGTGCTGATGTGCCGGCGGCGGGAGAGCCCCATCGGCTCGTAGCCGGTGGCGAGGTAGAAGGGCCGGGCGACCTCGGCGCGCCAGTCGACGACCAGCGGGGTGCGGTTCGGGTCGTCCTCGCGGATGCCGAGCCGGCCGATGTGGTGGTCGCGCCCGTCCTTGAAGACGAGCCGGCCGAAACAGAGCCCGCTCTCCCCCGCGTTGAGCGCGGCGAGCAGCCCGGACTGCTCGGCGACCATGACGTCGCGTTCGAGCCGGCCCTGGTTGCCGCCGACCCCCGGGGTACGCAGGGCCCGCTCGACGGCGGCCTCGGCCTGGTCCCTCAGATCGTCGAGTCGTGTGTACAGATCGGTGATGAATTGCTGCTCGTTCCGAAATTCCTCGGTTGACAATTCGACTCCCGGCGCGATACAGTGCGTTTATTGAACTTCCCTGCGCCCGTGCTGATTCCGGGCGCAGAATCAATCAATATACGCGATGAAATACCCCGACTGTCAATTGTAGTCGGGGTATTTCTTTATGCCCTGGCGAGGTGCCGCGGGCCCCGCCTAGGCGAGGACGTCCTCCAGGTCCTGCAGGAGGCGGCGCTTCGGGCGGGCGCCGACGATCGACTTCACGGGCTCGCCCGCCCGGAAGACCATGAGGGTCGGCGTCGCGAGGACCCCGTACCCCACCGTGGTCTCCGGATTCCGGTCGACGTCGATCTCGACGATCCGGAGCCGCTCCGCCTCCTCCGCGGCGATGGCCGCGAGCACCGGCGTCAGCTGCCGGCACGGCCCGCACCACTCCGCGGTGAACTTCACCAGGACCGGCAGCCCGGCCGCCAGCACCTCCGTACCGAAGTCCGCGTCGGTGACCTCGGCCACACCCTCCGCGTACGTCCTCATCCTTGTCGTCCCTCCGTCGTCGCAGCGTCCGTGTCCCACTCCGCACCGAGCTCGCACCGGGGTTCCGGGCCGTGCGGCAGCTCCGCCTCGGCCCGCAGCAGCTGCGCGCCCACCTCGGCGCGTACCGCCTGGAGCTGTGCGATCAGCCCGTCCAGCTCGGCGACCTTCCGCCGGTAGACGGCGATCGACGCGGGACAGGAGTCCCCCGCCGGATGCCCGGCGCGCAGGCAGTCGACGAACGGCCGTGTCTCCTCCAGCTCGAACCCGAAGTCCTGCAGGGTCCTGATCTGCTGGAGGAGGCGCAGGTCGTCCTCGTCGTACGTGCGGTAGCCGTTCTCCGTGCGCCGGGCGGCCAGCAGGCCACGGGACTCGTAGTAGCGCAGAGTCCGCGTGGTCGTTCCGGCCCGCTCGGCGAGCTCTCCGATGCGCATGTCCACGACCGTAAGCCCTGACGCCCACGTCAAGGCAAGGAGTCAGGGGCGGGCGGGCGGCAGCAGCGGTTTCCGTTCCACCGGGGACGAGAGCACGATCGACGTCGTGGTCCGGCCGAGCGCCGACGTCTGCTCCAGGACGTCCTCGAGGTGGACGGTGTCGGTGACGGCGACCTTGAGGATCCAGCAGTCCTCGCCGACCACGTGGTGGACCTCCAGGATCTCGGGGCGCGCGATCAGCTCCAGGGTCCGCGGGTGCTTCAGGGTGTAGCCGCCGTGCGGGTTCACCCGGATGAAGGCCTGGATGCCGTAGCCGAGCCGGGCCGGGGAGACATGGGCGCCGTAGCCGGTGATCGCGCCGCTCGTCTCCAGGCGGCGGACCCGCTCGGTGACGGCCGCGGGGCTGAGCCGGACGCGGCGGCCGAGTTCGCTGAGCTTGATGCGGCCGTCGCTCTGGAGGAGGTCCATGATCTGCCGGTCGACGGCGTCGAGAACGGCCGCCGAGGTTTCTTCGGCGGCCGGGCGCGAATGCCGTGGTTCCTTCGGTACGACTGCCTGGATTCCCATGTCTCCCCCTTCAGGCGGCGAACGACGAACGTAACACTTGAGGTGTGGAACAAGGGAGTTGGGACGGTGGGACGGTAATGGCGAACGTTCTGGTCATCGGTGGGAACCGGTATTTCGGAAAGCGGCTCATCGCGCGGCTCAGGGAATCCGGGCATCGGGTCGCGATCCTCAACCGGGGGTCATCGGAGGCGCCCGGGGGAATCGAGCATCTCGTCGCCGACCGCGACGACGAGGCGGCCCTGGAATCCGTTCTCGCGGGCCGTTCCTTCGACGTCGTCGTGGACCAGGTCTGCTACACCCCGCGCCAGGCGGAGATCGCCCGGCGCGTCTTCGCGGCGCGCACCCGGCGCTACGTGATGACGTCGACGGTGGAGGTGTACGAGCACGAGGACTCGTCCGCACCCGTCGCCGAGGACGCCCTCGACCTGGCCGCGGTCGCCGTCGACACGGGCGCGGCCTGGGAGGACCCGGAGTTCCGCGAGGCGCACTACGGGGAGGGGAAGCGGCAGGCCGAGGCGGTCTTCGCGGGCGCGGGCGCCGACGGCGCCGGTCCGCCGTTCGCGTGGGCGTCGGTGCGGGTGGCCCATGTGCTGGGCGGCGCCGACGACTTCACCGGCCGGCTCGACCACTACGCGCGGCGCATCCGGACGGGCGAGCCGATCGCCGTACCGGTCCCGAACCGCCCCGCCACCTATGTGTACGTCGAGGAGATCGCCGCGTTTCTCGCCTGGGCGGCGGTCGGTGCGGACTTCACCGGCCCGGTGAACGCCCATTCCCACGGGCCGCTGACCACGGCCGAGATCTGTGCCGAGATCGAGAGGCGGATCGGCGGCCGGACCGTTCTCCGCGAGGTGGAGGTCGGCGAGATCTCGCCGTTCTCGTTCGCGCGCTCGTACGGAATGGACAACTCCCGCGCGGTGGTCCTCGGTTATTCCTTCTCCCATTCCTCGACCTGGCTCGCGGACGCCGTGGCCGAGACGATCGGCGGGGTCGCGAGGTGACGCGCTTCCGGATGCTGGGCGACGTACGGGTCGGGTCCGTCGGCCTCGGCACCATGCCGCTCTCCGTCGAGGGCCGCCCGGACGAGGCGCGGGCCGTGGCCACCGTGCACGCCGCCCTCGACGCGGGCGTGACCCTGCTCGACACCGCCGACTCCTACCACCCGCCGACCGGCGCGCCCGGCGAGGGCGAACTGCTCGTGGCGCGGGCCCTCGCCTCGTACGGGGGCGGCGTGGACGGCGTCCTCGTGGCGACGAAGGGCGGGCGGGGCCGCACGGCGGACGGCGGCTGGACCGTCGACGGCCGGCCCGAACACCTGCGGCGGGCGGCGGAGGCGTCGGCGCGCCGGCTCGGCTCCGCACCGATCGGCCTCTACCAGCTGCACAAGCCGGACCCGGCCGTCCCGTACGCCGAATCCCTGGGCGCCATGAGGGAGTTGCTGGACGCGGGTACGGTCCGGCTGGCCGGGATCTCCAACGTCGACGCCGAGCAGATCCTGCTCGCCCGGGAGATCCTGGGCGACCGGCTGGTCTCGGTGCAGAACCGCTACTCACCGGCGGTCCGCACGAGCGAGGCGGAGCTGCGGCTCTGCGCGGAGCTGGGCCTGGCCTTCCTGCCGTGGAGCCCCCTGGGCGGCATCTCCCGCAGCTCCCTGGACGGCGCATCCGCCCAGGAGGAGGACCCGGAGTTCGGGGCGTTCCACCGGGTGGCGCGGGCGCGGGGGGTCAGCCCGCAGCGGGTGGCACTGGCGTGGCTGCTCTCCCGCTCGGAGTCGGTCCTGCCGATCCCGGGGGCGAGCCGGCCGGAGTCGGTACGGGACTCGGCGGCGGCGGGGGCGCTGGTGCTGACGGAGGAGGAGGTGGCGGAGCTGGACGGGGCGTGAGGCCTGGGGTGCGCCCTGGCCCAATGTCGCGGCAAAGGGCGCCCCCTCTCGGAGGCGCCCTTCCCTCGGGCCCCGGATCCGGCTCAAGGCCCGGGACCTGACTGTGGGGGGGGGTGTTCGGGATGTGGGGGGACTGCGGGGGGGGGTACTGCTGGGGGGATACGGGGGTGCTGCGGGTGCGGGGGTGCTGCGGGTGCGGGGCGCGTGCCCTGCGCGGGGATTCTTCCCCACCCGGCCCCGTCCCGAACTGGGGCCGGGAAAGGGTGGGGTGGAGGAGGGGTGGAGGCGGAGTGGGGGAAGGGCCCCACGCGCCGGCCCGGCCCCGCTCCCGCTGCCCCGCCCGGCCCCCCTGGGCCCCTCCCCGCACGGCCCGGTGTCGTCAGACGCCCGCCCCCGCACGGCCCGGTGTCGTCAGACGCCCGCCCGCGCCTTCTCCTCGCCCTCCTCCGCCCGCTGGTCCGGAACCTCGGCGGGAGCCGGCGCGTGGTCGTCCACCAGCGTCTTCTCGTCGAACGGCACCCGCCCGGCCAGCACGTCCGCCACCCGCTCCTTGTCGATCTCCTTCGTCCACGTGCCGACGAGCACCGTCGCGACCGCGTTGCCCGCGAAGTTGGTCAGCGCGCGCGCCTCGCTCATGAAGCGGTCGATGCCGACGATCAGGCCCACCCCGTCGACCAGCTCGGGCCGGTGCGACTGCAGGCCGCCCGCGAGGGTGGCGAGCCCGGCGCCGGTGACGCCCGCCGCACCCTTCGAGGCGATGATCATGAAGACGAGGAGGGAGATCTGCTCGCCGACGGAGAGCGGGTCTCCCATCGCCTCGGCGACGAAGAGCGAGGCCATCGTCAGGTAGATCGCGGTGCCGTCGAGGTTGAAGGAGTAGCCGGTCGGCACGGTGATGCCGACGACCGGCTTGCTGACGCCCAGGTGCTCCATCTTCGCGATGAGCCGCGGCAGCGCGGACTCGGACGAGGAGGTGGAGAGGATCAGCAGGAACTCGCGGCCCAGGTACTTGAGGAGGGTCCAGATGTTGAGCCCGGCGACCAGCCGGAGAAGCGCCCCGAGGACCACGAACACGAAGATCGCACAGGTCAGATAGAAGCCGATCATGATGACGGCGAGAGACTTGAGCGCGTCGACACCGGTCGCGCCGACGACGGCCGCGATCGCGCCGAACGCGCCGACCGGGGCGACCCACATGATCATGCCGAGAATGCGGAAGACGAGCCGCTGGATGTGCCCGATCCCGCGCAGAACCGGTTCGCCCGCCGCGCCCATGGCCTGGAGTGCGAACCCGGCGAGCAGCGCGACGAGGAGGGTCTGGAGGACCTCGCCCTCGGTGAAGGCGGAGACGATGGTCGTCGGGATGATCCCGAGCAGGAAGTCCGGCGTGGACTCGCTCGCGCCCTCGGCCTGCTTGGCACCGGCCTCGGCCAGCTCCTTGGTGAGGTGCAGCCCGGAGCCGGGCTCCAGGAGGTTGCCGACGACGAGGCCGATCGCGAGGGCCACGGTCGACATGACGAGGAAGTAGCCGAGGGCGAGACCGCCGACAGCGCCGACCTTCGCGGCCTTCCGGACCGATCCGACGCCGAGCACGATCGTGCAGAAGATGATCGGCGAGATCATCATCTTGATCAGATTGACGAAGCCGGTCCCCAGCGGCTTCAGCTCGACGGCGACGCCGGGCGCCAGGAACCCGACCGCGATGCCGAGTACCACGGCTCCGATCACGGCCAGATACAGATAGTGCGTACGGTCCCGTCGTGCGGCCACGGGGTCCTCCTCGTGCTGATGGGTGTCCACGTCCCGGTGGACTCCGAGAGCATCCATCAGCCTGTGACCGGGGTCACGGTTACGTACGTTTCGTTCACGACCGAACCGTGCGGACGGGGCGAACGACGCAGGTGAGGCGGGCATCGACGCAGGTGAGGAGGGCGTCGAGGGAACGATTCGGGAACGCAATGCGTCGGCGCACCGTCCCCCGTGCACACTTACCCGCATGCGTTTCCCCCTCCCCCACCCCCGCAGCCTGGCCGGCCAGCTCTTCGCGATGCAGGTCGTGCTCGTGGCCGTCGTCGTGGCCGGGTGCGCGGTCTTCGCATACGTCACGGACCGGGTGCAGGCCGAGGAGACCGCGCGGCGCCAGGCCACCTCGACCGCCGCGGCCGTCGCCGACTCCCCGTCCGTGGTCGCCGCGGCGCGGTCGGCCGACCCGACGGCGGTGCTCCAGCCGTACGCCGAGGCCCTGCGCCGCCACGCGGGCGTGGCCTTCGTGGTGATCATGGCGCCGGACGGCACGCGCTGGACCCACCCCGAGCCCGAGCAGATCGGCCGGACCTACCTCGGACACATCGAGGAGGCGGCGGCGGGCCGGACGCACTCCGAGACCCACCTGGGAGTGCTCGGTCCCTCCGTACGGACGGTGGCGCCCGTCTTCGACAGCGGCGGCCGGGTGGTGGCGCTGGTCAGCGCGGGCATCACGATCGACAAGATCAGCGAGCAGGTGCGGGAGCAGGTCACCGCGCTGCTCGGCATGGCGGGCGTGGCGCTCGCGCTCGGCGGGGCGGGGACGTACGTGATCAACGCGCGGCTGCGGCGCCACACGCACGGCATGAACGCGACGGAGCTGAGCCGCATGCACGACTACCACGAAGCGGCGCTGCACGCGGTCCGCGAGGGGCTCGTGATGCTCGACGGACGGCGGCGCATCGCGCTCATCAACGACGGGGCGCGGGAGCTGCTGGGCCTGCACGAGGGGGTCGTCGGCCGTCCGGCGGCGGAACTCGGCCTCCCCGCGACGCTGACCGGTGCCCTGCTGTCCTCGGAGCCGCGGGTCGACGAGACGCATCTGACGGCGGACCGGGTGCTGGTGGTCAACACCCGGCCGGTGGTGGGCGGGGAGCGGCGCGGCACGGTCGCCACCTTCCGGGACCGTACGGAGCTCCAGGCGCTGTCGGGCGAGCTGGACTCGGAGCGGGGGTTCACGGAGGCGCTCCGCTCGCAGGCCCACGAGGCGGCGAACCGGCTGCACACGGTCGTGTCGCTCATCGAGCTGGGCCGGGTGGCGGAGGCGGTGGAGTTCGCGACGGCGGAGCTGGAGCTGGCCCAGGCACTCACGGACCGGGTCGTGGACGCCGTCGGGGAGCCGGTGCTCGCGGCGCTGCTGCTCGGCAAGGCGGCGCAGGCGAACGAGCGGGGCGTGGAGCTGGTCCTGACGGAGGACAGCCGCATCGACGACGGCCTGGTGCCGGCGGCGCTGCCCTCCCGGGACCTGGTGACGATCCTCGGCAACCTCATCGACAACGCGGTGGAGGCGGCGGGCGGCACCCCGCACGCGCGCGTGACGGTCACGGTCGCGGCGCGCACGGGGGACGGCGAACTGCTCCTCCGGGTGGCCGACACCGGCCCCGGCGTCCGCCCGGCCGACCGCGACGCGGTCCTGGGCCGAGGCTGGACGACCCGGGGCCCTGGCCGGGGCCTGGGTCTGGCACTGGTGGGCCAGGCGGTCTCCCGCGCGGCGGGCTCGCTGGACGTGACGGACGCGGAGGGGGGCGGGGCGCGGTTCACCGTACGACTGCCGCTGCCGGCCCCGTCGCCCTCGCCCTCGCCCTCGCCCTCGCCCTCGCCCTCGCCCTCGCCCTCGCCCTCGCCCTCGCCGATACCGTCGCCGGTGCCGTCCCCGATCCCCTCGCCGATACCGTCCCCGATCCCCTCGCCGGTGCCGTCGCCGCGGGAGGCCGGACCGGAGACGGGACCGGCCCCCGCCGGCCCGGCCCCCCGGCCCGCTTCCGGCCCCGTTCAAGGGCCCGCCGCGTCCGGCACCCCGTCCCCCGGGCCGGGCGGCGGCACCCCGCCCCCCACCGACCCTTCCGAGGTGGTCTCGTGAGCGTGCCTCCCCTGCGGGTGCTCGTCGTCGAGGACGATCCCGTCGCCGCCGACGCCCATGCCCTCTACACCGGGCGCGTCGACGGATTCACCGTCGTCGGCGTCGCCCACTCCCGGGCCGCCGCCGTGCGGCTGCTCGAGAAGACACCCGTCGATCTGATCCTGCTCGACCTCTACCTGCCGGACGGCCACGGCCTCCAGCTGCTGCGCGCGCTGCGCGCCGCAGGGCACTCCGCCGACGTCATCGCCGTGACCTCCGCCCGCGACCTGGCCATCGTCCGCGAGGGCGTCTCGCTCGGCGTCGTCCAGTACGTCCTCAAGCCCTTCGCCTTCGCGACCCTGCGGGACCGGCTCGCCCGGTACGCCGAGTTCCGGGCGACCGCCGGCGAGGCCTCCGGGCAGGACGAGGTCGACCGGGCGCTCGCCACGCTCCGGGCCCCGCACCCCACCACCCTCCCCAAGGGCCTGAGCGCGCCCACCCTGGAGTCCGTGACCCGGTCCCTCCGGTCCACTCCGGCCGGGCTCACCGCCGCCGAGGCCGGTGCGGCCGTCGGGATCTCCCGGATCACCGCGCGCCGCTATCTTGAACACCTGGTGACCGAGGGGCGGGCCGTGCGCGCCCCGCAGTACGGTCAGATCGGACGGCCGGAGCTCCAGTACCGCTGGCTCGACGGCTCCGCCCGCGGTCACTGATCGTCCGCTCCCCCGCCACCCGCGGTTACCGGCCGGTTCCCATGTTCCTACGATTTCGCATGTTTGGGCGAACGCACCGTAGCCAGCCGTCACCCTCCGCACCTAGGTTGACCGGGTGCACCAACCATCCCCGCCCTTCGACGCCCTGGCCGCGCGGCGCTTCCGCGAGGGGCTCGGCATGACGCCAGGTCACGTCGCGTACGGCCTGCGCGCGCAGTACGGCCTCTTCGTCACCCCCGACGCCGTCGTCGCATGGGAACGCGGCCGGGCCCTCCCCAGCGAGCAGGAGCTCACCGCCCTCGCGGGCGTCCTGTGGTGCGCCCCCGCCGACCTCATCGCCGCCGCCTCCACGCTCCGCGAGCACCGGATGGCGCGCGGCCTCGCCCCCGAGGAGCTGGCCCGGCGGGTCGGCGTCTCGGCCCACGCGTACCAGCGCATGGAGGACGAGGGCAGCTGGCGCGGCACCGAACGCCAGACGGCCGCCCTCGCCGAGGTCCTCGGTCTCGGCCCGCGCGCCCTGATCACCGCCACCGGCGGCGACGAGCGCCTCGCGGAACTGCTGCGGGACGCCGCCACCACCCACCGCTGGCAGGCCTACGTGAAACCGGCCGTGAAGATGCTGCCGCTGCCCAAACAGACCCTGGAGTACGCCCTCCAGCGGCTGCACGCCGACTACCACGCCCGGATGGCGGCGACCAGCAGCTGGGGCGCCTCGGCCGGCACCGGCGACGAGGGCCGCGCCTATCTCGACGACATCGCCGGGCACTTCTGGGCCGCCGTCGGCGCCTAGTCCTGTCGTCACCTTCCCGTCGCCGCCCGAAGGGCGGCCGGAGCCCCGAACTCCGCTCCCCGGCGCGTACATTGGCGCCGTGAGACGACACATCCCCTTCGAGCGACTCCACAACTTCCGTGACCTGGGCGGCTATCGGACCGCCGACGGCGGGACCGTGCGGTGGGAGACCCTCTACCGTTCCGACTCCCTCGCCAAGCTCGCGGACGCCGGCCCCGCCGATCTGGAGCGCTTCCGAGCGCTCGACGTGACCACCGTGATCGACCTGCGCTACCCGTGGGAGATCGCCGCCAAGGGCCGTCTCCCGGAGACCGAGAGCGTCTCCTGGCACAACCTCTCCATCGAGCACCGCCCCTACGACCAGGCGGAGATCGACCCGGCTCTCGACCCCTGGCGCTACCTCGCCGACCGGTTCGCCGAGGTCGCCGAGGACGGTGCGGTGGAACTCCGCACGGCCCTGGAGGTCATCGCCTCCGCCGACGGCCCGCTCGTCTTCCACTGCGCGTCCGGGAAGGACCGTACGGGGCTGCTCGCCGCCGTCGTCCTCGCCCTCGTGGGCGTGCCTGACGAGGAGATCCTCGCGGACTTCGCCCTCACCGAGCTGGCCACGGAGCGGCTGATCGCCGACTGGCGGGCCTCCCACCCCGGCCGCGAGCTGCGCTGGCCGGGCTACGGCCGGGCACCCGCCGACATCATCCGGCTCTTCCTCGACGACCTGCGCGCGCGGTACGGCTCCGTGGACGCGTACGTCACCGGCCGCGTCGGGCTCGACCCGGCGGTGGTGACGGCGCTCAGGACGCGTCTCGTCGAAGCCTGCTAGGTCCTGGGGGGGGAACCCCCCCCCCGCCCTCGGGGGGGGGGGGGGAAGCAGGGAAACCCCAACCCACCACCCAGGCGCTCGGGCGTACGGGGC
>NZ_JBVHZJ010000011.1:28080-190990 GCF_055574655.1 Streptomyces sp. NPDC029956
CCCCCCCCCCCCCACCCCCACCCCCCCCCCCCCCCCCCCCCCCCCCCCCCCCCCCGCCTCCCCCCCCCCCCCCCCCCCCCCCCCCCCACACCCCCACGCGCCCGCCGCCGGGACGTCAGGGCGCCGGGATCAGTAGGATCTCGGCGGACGGACGGCGCCACGGCGCCTCGGGGGCTTGTGCCGTGGGGGGCCTGTGATGAAACCGCTCGACGACTCCGAGCCGACCGAGGTCGGTCCGTACCGACTGCTCGCCGAGCTCGGGCACGGGGGCATGGGCCGCGTGCTCCTGGGCGCGGCCCACGACGGCCGGCTCGCGGCCGTCAAGCAGGTGCACGCCCGGTTCGCCTCCGACGACGACTTCCGGGCCCGCTTCCGCCGCGAGGTCGCCGCCTCCCGCAGGGTCTCCGGCGCCTACACGGCGGCCGTGATGGACGCCGACGCGGACGCCGCCCTCCCCTGGCTCGCCTCGGTGTTCGTGACCGGGCCCTCGCTCGGGGCGGCCGTGCGGGAGACCGGTCCGCTGCCCGAGGCCGCCGTACGCCGGCTCGCCCTGGGCCTGGCTTCGGCGCTGACCGAGATCCACCGGGTGGGGCTGATCCACCGCGACCTCAAGCCCGAGAACGTCCTGCTCGCGGAGGACGGGGTCCGGGTCATCGACTTCGGCATCGCGCGGGCGGTGGAGCACCCGGGGGCCGCCGAGCCGACGCAGCTGACACAGACCGGGTGGGTCATCGGCTCGCCCCCGTTCATGTCGCCCGAGCAGGCGGAGAGCCGGGAACTCACCCCCGCGAGCGATGTGTTCTCGCTCGGCGCCGTCCTCGTCCTCGCACTGACCGGGGCGTCTCCGTTCGCCGGCACGTCGACGTTCCAGACGCTCGCCAACGTGGTGCAGGGCGTTCCCGATCTGAGCGGGGTGCCGACGGGGCTGCGCGGGATCGTGGAGGCGTGCCTCGCCAAGGACCCGGCCGCCCGGCCCACCCCGGCCCGGTTGATCGGACTCCTCGGCCCGGTCCCGCCGGCCGCCCGGGTCTGGCCGCCGGCGGTCCACGCCCTGGTGGCCGAGCAGCAGGCCCGTCTCGGCGCGTTGCTCGGCGAGGGGCCGACCCCGACTCCCACGGTCGTCGTGCGGTCCCGCCCGGCCGAGGCACCCGCGGCGCCCGCCCGGCCGGCGGCCCACCCGACCGCACAGCCGACGACGCACCCGACCGCGCAGCCGACGGTCACGGCGCCCGCGCGGGTCCCCGCACCCGCCGTCCCGGCCTCGCCCGCTCCCGTTCCCCCTCCCGCTCCCGTTTCCGTTCCCGTTCCCGTTCCCGTTCCTCCGGAACCGCCGCGGCGGAGGGGCCGCGGAAGGACCGTCGCGCTCGTCGCCGCAGGGCTGCTCGTCGTGGCGGGGACGGGCGTCGGCGGATACCTCCTGCTGCGCGAGGACCCGGACACGGACAAGTACCGCGCGCTGCCCGCCTGCAAGGACGTGAACCTCGCGCTGCCCTCGTACGAGCGGAACCCGGAGCGGGACTTCTCCGTCGCCCGCGCCACCGGTCCGGAGATCCGCTGCTCCTGGACCACCGGGACGTCGGGCGAGGCGAAGGCCGAGAGCGCCGAGGTCTGGTGGAACGTCAGGACCCCCACGGGCAGGTTCGGCGAGGCGACGGACCGGCAGAAGACCGAGCACGCCGCGCAGTCGGCCGGCGGCGGCACCGCGGATCTGGACGTCGGCGACGAGGCGTACTGGGCGGTCCCCTCGGAAGGTGAGGGCGACTGCGTCCTGCATCTGCGCGACAGCAATCTCACCCTGCGCGTCTCGGTCACGCTCAGGACGAAGGGCGACCCCGAGACGAACTGCCGGCCGGAGGCCGTGAGCCTCGCCCGAAACGCGCTCGACGTCCCGGTCCTGAGTCCCGACTCGTGAGTGCCGGGTCCTGAGTCCTGAGTCTGCTGCTGTTCCGGCTCCTGATCCCGCTCCCGCCCCCGCCCCTGCTCCCGCTCAGTCCCGCCGCTCGAAGGAGAAGAGCTGGCCGGCTGCGTCCGGCGTGCAGGGCGCCTGGGCCAGCCGTGCCCAGGCGGCCTCGCGGTCACCGACGACGGTGACGCAGGTGCCGGGGGTCGCGGAGCCGACCGGCACGATCCGGAAACCGCGGACGGGGCCCTCGGGAGTGCCGTACGGCTCCAGGGCGAAGGCCTCGACCCGGCTGGGGTCCCCGCACTCGGAGTCCTCGAAGGCGGAGTCGGGTATCCGGCCGCCGGAGGGTATGCCGGAGCACCCCGGGCCGAAGTCGGGGTGGTCGGAGGCGATCCTCCACCGGCCGGTGCCCACCGCCGCGAGGGAGTAGAGCGGGAAGTCCGGCTCGGCGCAGGGCACCTGATGGATCCGCCCGGAGCGGGTGCCGCGCCGCTCCGCGAGGCAGAAGTCGGTTCCGGTCACCCTGATGCGTACGTCCCCGGCGGCGGGGGCCACGGCGTGGGGGGTACGCGGCGGGTGGCCCGCGGGGCCGGTGCCGCCGTCGCGGAGGAGGGCGACGACGCTGACCCCGGCGAGGACGAGGCCGGTCACGGCGACGGTGGCGACGAGCGCGCGCCGTATGCGGGACGAGGTGCCGGGAGGGTGGTCGGACGTACCGCCCTGCGGCTCGGCCGCGGCCTCGGGACCGGGCTCGGGCTCGGGCCAGGAGAGCGGTGGGCCTGCCGACTCCGGCTCCGACTCCGGCTCCTCCGCCGTATCAGCCGTATCAGCCGTATCAGCCGTATCAGCCGCCTCCGTCTCCGACACCGACGCTTCCGCCCCGTACCCGCCCCGTCCCGCCAGCTCCGTCCGTACCGTCCGCCACTCCTCCAGCTCGGCCGGCGTCACCCCGCAGGCGCGGACGAAGGCGGTCAGCAGTTCGTCGCGGGGCAGGGTCGCGCGGGCGAGCATGTTCGCCACGGTGGACCGGGGCAGGACGTCCCCGCGTGCCTCCGCCGCGGCCGAGAGCTCGCGGTAGGTCAGGCCCGACCAGTCCTTGAGGGCCTGGAGGCGGGCGAGGAACTCGGCGGGGGTGCGCGCCTCCCGCGGGTCAGGGGTGTGCCGCCCCGGTGTCATCCGCGCCTCTTCCCTTCGAACGAACCCGCCGAACTCCGCCGGACAGGGGTTGGGACATGTCCGGGACAAGCCCCAAGCCTTGTTGATCGCACGCTCCGGCTCAAGAGTGGATCCCGGCATTTCCAGGGGTGATGCCGAGCACGGCGGAGTGGCCCCGACCGTCCACGGGGGGACGGTCGGGGCCACTCGGGTGTGCCGGGGTCCCGGCGGGAATCCGGGACAGGTCGGGACGGAGGTCCCGACGGTGGGGCCGTACGGACGAGGCGTCCCCGGAAGGACGAGGCGTCCCCGGAAGGACGAGGCGTCCCCGGAAGGACGAGGCGTCCCCGGAAGGACGAGGCGTCCCTGGAGGACGCCCCCGGAAGGCGTCCCTAGAAGACGGACTCCGCCTCGCGGATGCGGTCCTCCGGGACCGTCTTGAGGCGCGTGACCGCCTCGGCCAGCGGCACCATCTCGACGCCCGTGCCCCGCAGCGCCGTCATCCTGCCGAACTCGCCGCGGTGCGCGGCCTCCACCGCGTGCCAGCCGAAGCGGGTCGCGAGCACCCGGTCGTACGCGGTCGGCGTGCCGCCGCGCTGGACGTGGCCGAGGATGACCGGGCGGGCCTCCTTGCCGAGGCGCCGCTCCAGCTCGACGGCGAGCTGGTTGCCGATGCCCTGGAAGCGCTCGTGGCCGAACTGGTCGATCTCGCCCTTCTTGTACTCCATCGAGCCCTCGACCGGATGGGCACCCTCGGCGACGCAGATGACGGCGAACTTCTTGCCGCGGGCGAAGCGCTCCTCGACCATCTTGACCAGGTCGTCGACCTCGAAGGGCCGCTCGGGGAGGCAGATGCCGTGCGCGCCGCCGGCCATGCCGGACTCCAGGGCGATCCAGCCGGCGTGGCGGCCCATCACCTCGACGACCATCACCCGCTGGTGGGACTCGGCGGTGGTCTTGAGGCGGTCCATCGCCTCGGTGGCGACGCCGACGGCGGTGTCGAAGCCGAAGGTGCGGTCCGTGGACGAGATGTCGTTGTCGATCGTCTTCGGGACGCCGACGACGGGCATGCCGGCGTCGGAGAGCATCCGGGCGGCGGTCAGGGTGCCTTCGCCGCCGATGGGGATGAGGACGTCGATGCCGTACTCGCGGGCCAGGTCGGGGGCGGATTCGGCGGCCTCGGCCAGCCGGTTCCGCTCCAGGCGCGCGGAGCCGAGGATGGTGCCGCCGCGGGCCAGGATGCCGCTGACGGCGTTGAGGTCGAGGGGCCGGTAGTGGCCGTCGAGGAGGCCCTTGAAGCCGTCCTCGAAGCCGATGACCTCGTCGTCGTGGCCGGTCAGCGCCCGGTGCACGACCGACCGGATCACTGCGTTCAGGCCGGGGCAGTCGCCGCCTGCGGTGAGAACTCCGATGCGCATCGTGCTGTGTCTCCTGCTCGGTCGCGTTCCTTGGTGAGCCAGAGCGATTCTCACACGCCCGGCCTGAGGGGCGCGCTCGCGGCCGCTCCGCGCGTTCCTCCCGGGGCGCTCGCGGAGGCCTTTCGTCCCGGGGTTCCGGGCCCTTTGTCCGGCGGGCGACCTAACCATCGGCGGGGGTATTGTCAAGGGGGTAATGCCGCCCTATCGGGGCTTTCTGAGCACAGTCGGTTGACGCGAGGGACGAAGGCGTCGGCCGACGTACGGGCCGCGAGCGTGCCGCGAGGGCACCGCTCGCCCCGGCTCCGTGAGTCCCGTTTTCCGCAGGACTGGACAGGAGACCACGGCGTGACGCGCAGCGTGTACGTGACCGGGATCGATCGCGGTGACGGCCGCCAGGTCGTCGAGCTGGGAGTCATGGAGCTCCTCACCCGCCAGGTGGACCGGGTGGGGGTGTTCCGGCCGCTGGTGCACGACGGTCCCGACCGGCTCTTCGACCTGCTGCGCACCCGCTACCGGCTGTCGCAGGACGCCTCGACGGTCTACGGCATGGACTACCACGAGGCCTCCGCGCTGCAGGCCGAACGGGGCACCGACGAGCTGGTGTCGCAGCTGGTCGACCGCTTCCACGCGGTCGCCCGCGAGTACGAGGTCGTCCTCGTCCTCGGCACCGACTTCGCCGCCACCCAGCTCCCCGACGAGCTGGCGCTCAACGCGCGGCTCGCCAACGAGTTCGGCGCCTCCGTCATCCCGGTCGTCGGCGGCAAGGGCCAGCCGGCGGAGTCCGTGCGGTCCGAGGCGCGCAACGCCTTCCGGGCGTACGACGGACTCGGCTGCGACGTGCTCGCGATGGTCGTCAACCGGGTGGCGGCCGAGGACCGCGAGGTCATCGCCGAGCGGCTCACGGCCCGGCTGCCCGTGCCCTGCTACGTCCTGCCGGACGAGCCGGCGCTCGCCGCACCCACCGTCGCCCAGATCAGGCACGCGCTCGGCGCCTCCGTGGTCCTCGGCGACGACGCCGGCCTCGCGCGCGACGCGCTGGACTTCGTCTTCGGCGGCGCGATGCTGCCGAACTTCCTCAACGCGCTGACCCCGGGCTGTCTGGTCGTCACCCCCGGGGACCGGGCCGACCTGGTCGTCGGGGCACTGGCCGCGCACTCCGCCGGCACCCCGCCGATCGCCGGTGTGCTGCTCACCCTGAACGAGCGGCCCAGCGACGAGATCCTGACCCTGGCGGCCCGTCTCGCGCCGGGCACCCCGGTCATCTCCGTACCGGGCAACAGCTTCCCCACCGCCACCGAACTCTTCGCCCTTGAGGGCAAGCTGAACGCGGCCACCCCGCGCAAGGCGGAGACCGCCCTCGGCCTGTTCGAGCGGCACGTGGACACGGCCGACCTGCTCAAGCGGGTCTCGGTGGCCCGCAGCGGCCGGGTCACCCCGATGATGTTCGAACACGAACTCATCGAGCAGGCGCGGGCCGACCGGCGCCGGGTGGTGCTCCCGGAGGGCACCGAGGAGCGGGTGCTGCGCGCCGCCGACGTGCTGCTGCGCCGTGACGTGTGCGACCTGACGCTCCTCGGCGACGTCGAGGTCATCCGCAAGAAGGCCGCCGATCTGGGCATCGCGCTCGCCGGCACGCAGCTGATCGACCCGGCGACCTCGGAGCTGCGGGACTCGTTCGCCGAGAAGTACGCGGCGCTGCGGGCCCACAAGGGCGTCACCGTGGAGCTGGCGTACGACGTGGTCTCGGACGTCAACTACTTCGGCACGCTGATGGTCCAGGAGGGTCTGGCCGACGGCATGGTCTCCGGTTCGGTGCACTCCACGGCGGCGACGATCCGCCCCGCCTTCGAGATCATCAAGACGAAGCCGGAGGCCTCGATCGTCTCGTCGGTCTTCTTCATGTGCCTCGCCGACAAGGTCCTCGTGTACGGCGACTGCGCGGTCAACCCGGACCCGAACGCCGAACAGCTCGCGGACATCGCCGTCCAGTCGGCGGCCACCGCGGCCCGCTTCGGCGTCGAGCCGCGGATAGCGATGCTCTCGTACTCGACCGGCACGTCGGGCTCCGGCGCCGACGTCGACAAGGTGCGGGAGGCGACGAAGCTGGTCCGGGAGGCACACCCGGAGCTGCGGATCGAGGGGCCCATCCAGTACGACGCCGCCGTCGAGCCCTCCGTCGCGGCGACGAAGCTGCCGGGCTCGGAGGTGGCGGGGCAGGCGACCGTGCTGATCTTCCCGGACCTCAACACCGGCAACAACACCTACAAGGCCGTGCAGCGTTCGGCCGGCGCGGTGGCCGTCGGCCCGGTGCTCCAGGGTCTGCGCAAGCCCGTGAACGACCTCTCGCGGGGCGCGCTCGTCAGCGACATCGTCAACACGGTCGCCATCACGGCGATCCAGTCCCAGGCCCAGGAGATCCCGGCATGACAACCCCCACTCGTGTCCTGGTCCTCAACTCCGGCTCCTCGTCGGTGAAGTACCAGCTGCTCGACATGCGCGACGACAGCCGGCTCGCCCAGGGTCTGGTGGAGCGGATCGGCGAGGAGACCTCGCGACTCGTGCACACCCCGCTCCAGGGCGGCGGGGGCGAGAAGCGCGAGAAGAACGGCCCGATCGCCGACCACGCGGCCGCGCTGAAGGCGGTCGCCGAGGAGCTGGCGGCGGACGGGCTCGGGCTCGACTCCCCCGAGCTGGCGGCGATCGGCCATCGGGTGGTGCACGGCGGGCTGCGGTTCACCGAGCCGACGGTCATCGACGACGAGGTGCTGGCGGAGATCGAGCGGCTCGTGCCGGTGGCGCCGCTGCACAACCCGGCGAACCTCACGGGCATCCGTACGGCGACGGCGCTCCGCCCGGACCTCCCGCAGGTCGCGGTCTTCGACACGGCCTTCCACACGACGATGCCGGAGGCGGCGGCGCGGTACGCGATCGACGTGGAGACGGCCGACGCGTACCGGATCCGGCGGTACGGCTTCCACGGCACCTCGCACGCGTACGTGTCGCGGGAGACGGCGAAGCTGCTCGGCAGGGAGCCGGAGGAGGTGAACGTGATCGTGCTGCACCTGGGCAACGGCGCGTCCGCCTCCGCGGTGCGGGGCGGCCGCTGTGTGGACACCTCGATGGGTCTGACGCCGCTGGAGGGCCTGGTCATGGGCACCCGATCCGGCGACGTCGACCCGGCGGTCACCTTCCACCTCAAGCGGGTGGCGGGCATGTCGGCCGACGACATCGACGTCCTGCTGAACAAGAAGTCCGGGCTGGTGGGGCTCTGCGGCGACAACGACATGCGGGAGATCCGCCGCCGGATCGACGAGGGCGACGAGCGTGCGGCGCTCGCCTTCGACATCTACGTCCACCGGCTGAAGAAGTACATCGGGGCGTACTACGCGGTGCTCGGCAGGGTGGACGCGGTGGCGTTCACGGCGGGGGTCGGGGAGAACGCGGCCCCGGTGCGGGAGGCCGCGATCAGGGGGCTGGAGGAGCTGGGGCTCGCGGTGGACGCGGACCTCAACGCGGTGCGGTCGGACGAGGCACGGCTGATCTCGCCGAACTACGCGCGGGTGGCGGTCGCCGTGGTGCCGACGGACGAGGAGCTGGAGATCGCCCGTCAGACCTTCGCTCTGGTGGGCGGGGAGGCACCCGGGGAAAGGCCCGCGGAAACGCCCGGTGAAACCCGCGTCGAAGCACTCGGAGAAACACTCGGAGAAGTGAACGCCTGAGCGACCCCGCGCCCATTTGTACTTTCCGCCAGCCGGAATATTCCGCAGCGAAACAAACCGATAGGATCCGCCTCATGCGCCGTTCCAAAATCGTCTGCACGCTGGGCCCCGCCGTCGACTCGTATGAGCAGCTGAAGGCTCTCATCGAGGCCGGCATGAACGTGGCCCGATTCAACTTCAGCCACGGTTCCCAGGCGGAACACCAGGAGCGGTACGACCGCGTCCGGCAGGTCTCCGCGGACACCGGTCGTGCCGTCGGCGTACTCGCCGACCTCCAGGGCCCCAAGATCCGTCTCGAGACCTTCGCCGAGGGCCCGGTCGAGCTGGTGCGCGGTGACGAGTTCACCATCACCACCGAGGACGTCCCCGGTGACAAGTCCATCTGCGGCACCACCTACAAGGGCCTGCCCGGCGATGTCTCCAAGGGCGACCAGGTCCTGATCAACGACGGCAACGTCGAACTGCGGGTCGTCGAGGTCGAGGGCCCCCGGGTCAAGACCATCGTCGTCGAGGGCGGTGTCATCTCCGACCACAAGGGCATCAACCTGCCCGGCGCGGCGGTCAACGTCCCCGCCCTGTCGGAGAAGGACGTCGACGACCTCCGTTTCGCGCTCCGTATGGGCTGCGACATGGTCGCGCTCTCCTTCGTCCGCGACGCCGACGACGTCAAGGACGTCCACAAGGTGATGGACGAGGAGGGCCGCCGGGTCCCCGTCATCGCCAAGGTCGAGAAGCCGCAGGCCGTCGAGAACATGGAGGCCGTCGTCGCGGCCTTCGACGCGGTCATGGTGGCCCGTGGCGACCTCGCCGTCGAGTACCCGCTCGAGAAGGTCCCGATGGTGCAGAAGCGCCTCGTGGAGATGTGCCGCCGCAACGCCAAGCCGGTGATCGTCGCGACCCAGATGATGGAGTCGATGATCACCAACTCCCGTCCGACCCGCGCCGAGGCGAGCGACGTCGCCAACGCCATCCTGGACGGCGCGGACGCGGTCATGCTGTCGGCCGAGTCCTCGGTCGGCGCGTACCCGATCGAGACCGTGAAGACGATGTCGAAGATCGTCGCCGCGGCCGAGGAGGAGCTGCTCTCCAAGGGCCTCCAGCCCCTGGTCCCGGGCAAGAAGCCGCGCACCCAGGGCGGTTCCGTCGCCCGTGCGGCCTGCGAGATCGCCGACTTCCTGGGCGGCAAGGCCCTGGTCGCCTTCACCCAGTCCGGCGACACGGCCCGCCGCCTCTCGCGCTACCGCGTCCAGCAGCCGATCCTCGCCTTCACGACGGACGAGAACACCCGCAACCAGCTCACCCTGAGCTGGGGCGTCGAGTCCTTCGTCGTCCCGCACGTGGACAACACGGACGCGATGGTCGACCTGGTGGACGCCGAGCTCCTGAAGCTCCAGCGCTACAACGCGGGCGACACCATGGTCATCACCGCTGGCTCGCCCCCCGGCGTCCCCGGCACGACGAACATGGTCCGCGTCCACCACCTCGGTGGCGGCGAGCGCGCCTGACGTCACGACGAAGCCCCCGTCCGCTCTGCGCGGACGGGGGCTTCGTCGTGGAGCCGCGGTCTGTCGTACGGCCTACGGCCGGCCTGTCGTACGGCCGGTCCGTCGTACGGGTCCCCGAGGTACGGGGATCAGCTGGGCTCGATCGTGTTGCGGAGGCCCGGGACCTTGAGGGTGCCGCCGAACTGGCCCGCCTGCTTGAGCTTCACCTGGGTGAAGAACGCGAAGGGGACGTCCAGCGGGGGCGGGCTCTCCGGGCCGAAGGTGATCGGGATGATGCCGAAGAGGTTGCCCTTCAGCTCCTCCGTGTACATCGTCACCGTGCCGTCGGTGATGGTCGACGTCGAGCCCTTGTCGGAGCGGACGTGGCCCGTGCGGCCCTCGGAGTGGACCGTCAGCTGGTGCAGGTCCTTGATGTCGACGCCGGACGCGGTGAACTTCAGGACCTTCTTGAGCTTGCCGCTGCCCGTCTTGACCTCGACGATGCCGTGGTACTTGAGGCCCTTCAGGGTGAGCAGCGAGCTCTCCAGCCGCCACGGCTCGTCCGGGAGCAGCGGGATGCCCGGCTCCATGTCGGCGGCCGCGAGCGCCTCGGGGTCCGGCTCGGGGCACGGGAACCGGGGCTTGGCGCCGTCGGGTATGGACTCGTCCTTCTTGGCGTCCAGGCCCTTGGCACTCTCCGGCAGCTCCTGGACCTTCGCGCCCGCCTCCTCGGCGGCCTTCTCGATCTGCCGCTTCGTCTTCTCCGCGCCCGGGTCGGCGGTCGCCTTCGGAGTGGCGGTCGACGTCGGCGGAGTGGTCGCGGCCGGCTCGTCGGCGGTCTCGGGCTTGTCGGCGGGGGCCGTCGTGGAGGCGCTCGGGGTGGGTGCCTGGGTCGTCGGGGCCGCCGTGGTGGGCGTCTCCGTCGGCTTCGGGTCCGGGCCGTCGAACAGGTCCTTGAGCGCGTCGCCGACGCCCAGCGGGTCGAGCGGGTTCTTCGACTTCGTCGGCGTGGGGGTGGCCGTCGGTGTCGGGGTCGCGGTCGGCGAGGCGGTGGTCTTCGCCTCTTCCTCCGTCCGGCGCGTGGTCGCCTGCTCGGTCTCCGTCGCGGTCGGCGTCGGGCTTCCGGTGGCGGTGGGGGTCGCGGTGGCGGTGGGGGTGGCCGTCGCGGTCGTGGAGGGCGTCGCGGTGGGGGTGGACGAGGGCGTCGGCTTCGTCGTCTCGGCCGGCTTCTCCGTCTCCTCCTGCGTCGGCTCGTCCGAGCGCGTCACGCAGGGGCCGGGGGCGAAGGGGATGTCCTTCTCGTCGGCGAGGGCGAGCCTGGGCGTGAGGCCCATGCCCACGAACACCGCGGTCGGCATGGCGGCCAGCGCCATCGCCTTGCCCGCGGGGCCCTGGATCCTGTTCAGCAGCGACTTGCGCGGGGCCGCGTGACGCGGGCCCTCCTTCGCGAGCGCCGACTGAGTCTCGTCACCCCGCACTGTTCCTCCCGCCCTTGGCGTCGATCGTCGTGTCGGTCAGCGGCTGCGCGCCCTCGCGCTGCTCCGGGAATACGGCCGCCACCATGGCCTCGGTCTCGGGGTCGAGGGCGGGGGCGGGGGCGGCCTCGTCGGAGGCCTCCGGCCGGCCGTCGTGCTCTGCGTCGGTCTCTGCCTCGTCGGCCTCCTCGGCCGGCGGGGCGGGCGCCCACGCGGCGGACATGCCGCCGCCGATGACCGCGAACAGATAGCCGACGACCAGGCCGCCGAAGTTCGAGACCGGGATGGAGACGAGCGCCAGGACGATCGTCGCGACACCCGCGAACACCCGGACGATGGGCTGGAACCACATCGTCAGACCGAGCGTGATGAGCAGGACGCCGATGATCAGCGCGCCGGCTCCGGCGGTGGTCTGCATGGCGAGGGTGACATTGCCGAGCCGCATGTCCCCGTACGGAAGGTAGGCGATCGGCACGCCGCCGATCATGGTGAACAGTCCCGCCCAGAAGGGCCGGGTCTGCCGCCAGACCTTGAACCGGTTCTCCTTCTTGGGGACTTCGCGGGAGGCGGGGATCTCGGCGCTCATGGAACAGCTCCCTGGAAGCGGTGTTGCTGAGAAGTTGAAGAGAGGGTGCCTGGCGGGTGGGACCGCACGGGGCGGCCCCACCCTCAGGACGACCTGGTCCTCGCGGACCGGTCAGTCCTAGTAGCACTCCTTCGAGGTGCCCCGGCTCAGGGACAGGTGAAGGTCGGGGAGCTTGAAGGTGCCGGCCGTGGTGGCCCACGCCTTCTGCTCCACGTTGTTCAGCGTCGCCTGCTCGGCACGCTGGCCGAAGCCGTACGGGTTGGCCTTGGTGTTGGGCTGGATGCCCGGCTTGCCCGGAACCGGCTTGCCGTCGGGGCCCGCGTTGAGCTGGCCGGCCGCGATGCCGATGTCGATGTTGGTGAACTCGGCGTCGGCCTTGAGCTCGGAGACATCGAGGTAGATGCCCTTCGCGTAGACCTTGTCCTTGGCCTCGCCGGACTTCACGGCGTCGGTGCCGGCCTCCAGACGGAGGGTGACGTCACCGATGAACGGCACCTTCGGCGTCACGACCGACTGGCACATGTTGGTGATCCAGGCCTCGGAGAAGCCGGACACCGCCACCGGGGCGGCGAAGTCCTTGCCCTCGAGGTCCTTGCCGGCGTCGACGCTGCCGTACTGGACGAAGTTCGTACCGACGAGGCTGTCGGCCTTAACCTTGAACTCCTGGCCGGAGATGCTGAAGGACGCGGCGAGCGCGCCCTGGGCCAGGCCGACACCGATCGCGGCCGTCGCGGCCACACTCGGGACCATGACGACGGCGAACCGCTTCCATCTGGTCCCGCCACGAACCTGGGACTTCATGAGAATTCCTCCTTCTCGGACGTACATCTCCGGAAGGGCGCGGGGCCCGTCCTGGGATGGGAGAAGAGCTACGTCCTCGGGAAGGAGAGCGCCGAGGCATCAGGCGGCGCGTTGCGCGTCCGAATCACCGGCGATCACCCCCGAGCGACAACCATGGGCCGCGCCTTGGCGCGCGACCTGATCGGACAGGCCCCGTTCGGTGAGAGCGGGAACCCCCCTGTCCACGACCGGTGCCGGAGCGCCGGTCCACCCGGTGGGGACCCTCGCCGCGTCCCGGGTGGTTGCCGGGGTGGTGCGGTTCGGACCGAGCGTCGCCGATCGTGGTCCATTCCGGGCCCCCGCACAAGGGGGTTCGTTACTGGCTAGTAACGGGTGGATAACCACGTCATGGCGGGGTGGGGCCGAATGGGCACGGAGGGTACGTTCGCGTGGCGAGGAATGTCGACAGATTGCCGGAAGAATGCGGACAGAACCACAGGTTCGATTTACTGCAAGTAACAGCGGCCGCGATTACCAAGTTTTGGTAAAGCGCGGCCGCGTTTTGTCACCCTGCTGCCAAATCGTCGGACGATCGGGCGCGCCGGACGGGACTAGAACAGCACCCGCGCCAGAGCCTGCCGGGCCGCCGTGACCCGCGGGTCGTCGGCGCCGATCACCTCGAAGAGCTCCAGGAGCCGCAGCCGTGCCGCGTCGCGGTCCTCGCCGACCGTGCGGCGCACGGTCTCGACGAGTCGCCCGAAGGCGTCCTGTACATGACCGCCCACCAGATCGAGGTCGGCGGCGGCGATCTGCGCGCTCACGTCGGCCGGACCGTCGGCGGCGGCCTTGCGGACCGCGGCCGGGTCGAGGTCCTGTACCCGGGCGAGGAGTTCGGCCTGGGCCAGACCGAGCTTGGCCTCCGGGTGGGCCGGGTCGTCGGCGAGCACGTTCTTGTACGCCTGGACGGCGCCGGCCAGATCACCCGCGTCGAGCGCGGACATGGCCGCTTCGAGGAGCGCGTCGTAGGGGCCGACGGGCTGCGCGGCTGCGGCCGTGCCGCCGTCGGGGTCCTCGCCGTTCGCGTCGACGGCGATGCCGGTCAGACCGAAGCGCTCCTCGCCGATCTGGATCAGCTGGTCGAGGGTCTCGCGGATCTGGGCCTCGGGCACGGCTCCCTGGAAGAGCGGCAGTGCCTGACCGGCGACCACCGCGAAAACGGCCGGAATTCCCTGGATGCCGAACTGCTGCATCAGCATCTGGTTGGCGTCGACGTCGATCTTCGCGAGCAGGAAGCGGCCGTTGTACTCGACGGCGAGCCGCTCCAGGAGCGGGCCCAGCTGCTTGCAGGGCTCGCACCACTCGGCCCAGAAGTCGAGGACGACCGGGACCTCGGCGGAACGCTGGAGCACATCGCGCTCGAAGCCCGCCTCGTCGACGTCGATCACCAGGGCGGACGGGGGCACGGCGGCGGGGCCGCCTTGCCGGACGGCGGCGGCACGCGTCTGCTCCGCCTTCGCCTTGGCCTCTCCGGCCGCCTTCACCGCGGCGAGGTCGACGACGCCGCTCATGGACATGTTTCGGGGCTGCATGCGTACATCCTCCCCCTTCCGCGCGCGTAACCGGTAAGTCATGGCTGAACCGTGCCGTCCGCACGCCTCCCGCCGGTGTGCGAGACGTGGGGCGACACGGTTCTTCTCTTCGTCTTCGATTCCCACCGGGTCCCCACCCGGTGTTCGATCGCACCGGGTCCCCACCCGGTGCTTCGGTTGTCGCTCAGGCCGCTCAATGCCTTTCGCTACAGGTCGTAGCGTAACTCCCCGGGGCGAGCCGGGGGGAGGGCGCGGAGCGGATCCGCACGGTGAACTGCCTCACACGCCGCCCCTCTGGCGCACTACCTACCGGCGGGTATGGTCGACGTCCATGTCGTCGATGTGTCGCCGCACCAGCCGCAGCAGCCGTACCGGACGCCCCCGCTCCACCGAGGCGGACACGGCCATCCTGGAGGCGACCCGCGCGGCCCTGGTAGAGCTGGGTTGGTCCAAGCTCACGATGGGGGACGTGGCCGGCCGGGCCGGGGTGGCCAAAACGACCCTGTACCGCCGCTGGGCCAACAAGAGCGAGCTCGTGGTCGACGCCGTCGCCGTCCTCTTCGACGAACTCGAACTGCCCGACCTGGGTTCCCTCCAGGCCGACATCGAGAACGTCGTCCTCCAGTTCGCCGCCCTCCTCGAACGTCCCGAGACCAAGACGGCCCTGATGGCGGTGGTGGCCGAGTCGACCCGCGACGAGCCGCTGCGCGAGCGGATACGGGCCTCGATCGTCGACCGGCAGAAGCGGCTCGTCCTGGAGGGCCGGATGCGGGCGCAGCGGCGCGGTGAACTCCCGTCGGACCGGGACCCGGTCGCGGTGGACGCCACCGACGACCTGATCTTCGACGTGATCGCGGGCGCCGTGGTGCACCGCGCGCTGGTGAGCGCGGAGCCGGTCGACGCACCGTGGGTGGCGCGGCTCTCGGCGCTCCTGGTGGGCGGCCTGGGCGCGGCGGCGGCCGCCCACGGCTGAGGACGTCATGGGAGAGGGGCGGTACGGGAGTTCCCGTACCGCCCCCACCGCGTGAGGAGGGATCAGAAGCCCGGGGGCTCCGTGTAGACGCCCCACTCGTCGCGCAGCGCGTTGCAGATCTCGCCGAGGGTGGCCTCCGCGCGGACGGCGTCCAGCATCGGGGCGATCATGTTCGAGCCGTCGCGGGCGGCCGCCAGCATGGCGTCGATCGAGGCGCGGACCTCGGCGTCGTCACGGCGCTCCTTGCGCTCGCCGAGGACCCGGACCTGCTCCCACTCGACCTCGTGGCTGACCCGGAGGATCTCCAGGTCGCCGGTGACGGAGCCGTGGTGGACGTTGACGCCGACGACCCGCTTGTCGCCCTTCTCCAGGGACCGCTGGTACTGGAAGGCGGACTCGGCGATCTCGCCGGTGAACCAGCCGTCCTCGATGCCGCGCAGGATGCCGGAGGTGATCGGACCGATGGGGTGCCGGCCGTCCGGGTGGGCGCGGCGGCCTCGCTCCTTGATCTGGTCGAAGATCTTCTCGGCGTCGGCCTCGATGCGGTCGGTGAGCTGCTCGACGTACCAGGAGCCGCCCAGCGGGTCGGCGACGTTGGCGACGCCGGTCTCCTCCATCAGCACCTGCTGGGTGCGCAGCGCGATCTCGGCGGCCTGCTCGCTGGGGAGCGCGAGGGTCTCGTCGAGGGCGTTGGTGTGGAGGGAGTTGGTGCCGCCGAGGACGGCGGAGAGGGCCTCCACGGCGGTCCGTACGACGTTGTTGTACGGCTGCTGGGCGGTGAGGGAGACACCGGCGGTCTGGGTGTGGAAGCGGAGCCACTGGGCCTTGTCGGTCGTGGCGCCGTACACCTCCTTCATCCAGCGCGCCCAGATCCGGCGGGCGGCGCGGAACTTGGCGATCTCCTCGAAGAAGTCGAGGTGGGCGTCGAAGAAGAAGGACAGGCCGGGGGCGAAGACGTCCACGTCGAGGCCGCGGCTGAGGCCGAGCTCGACGTAGCCGAAGCCGTCGGCGAGGGTGTACGCGAGCTCCTGCGCGGCCGTCGCCCCGGCCTCGCGGATGTGGTAGCCGGAGACGGAGAGCGGCTTGTACGCGGGGATGCCCTGCGCGCAGTGCTCCATCAGGTCGCCGATGAGACGCAGATGGGGCTCGGGCTCGAAGAGCCACTCCTTCTGCGCGATGTACTCCTTGAAGATGTCGGTCTGGAGCGTGCCGTTGAGCACGGCCGGGTCGACGCCCTGGCGCTCGGCGGCGACCAGGTACATGCAGAAGACGGGCACGGCGGGGCCGGAGATCGTCATCGAGGTGGTGACGTCGCCGAGCGGGATGTCCTTGAAGAGGACCTCCATGTCGGCGGCGGAGTCGATGGCGACACCGCAGTGGCCGACCTCGCCGAGGGCGCGGGGGTCGTCGGAGTCCCGGCCCATGAGGGTGGGCATGTCGAAGGCGACGGAGAGGCCGCCGCCGCCGGCGGCCAGGATCATCTTGTAGCGCTCGTTGGTCTGCTCGGCGTTGCCGAAGCCGGCGAACTGGCGAATGGTCCATGTCCGGCCGCGGTAGCCGGTCGCGTGGAGTCCCCGGGTGTACGGGTACTCGCCGGGCCAGCCGATGCGTTCGAAGCCCTCGTAGGTGTCGCCGGGCCGGGGCCCGTAGACGGGCTCGACGGCGTCGCCGGAGAGCGTGGTGAAGTCGGCGTCCCGCTTGCGGGCCTTGTCGTACCGGGCCTGCCAGCGACGGCGGCCTTCCTCGATGGCGTCAGCGTCCATACCTCAAATTTACTAGGACGTCCTAGTAAATGTCGAAGGGAAACCCCCGCACATCCGTGCGGGGGTCCGCGTCAGGCCTTGACCGGCTCCGGCCGCGCGCCGCCGATCAGCGGCAGCGTCTCGGCGACGACCTTGCGCTCGACGAAGAACGCGGCGAAGGGAATGGTGCCCGAGACCAGGACCCAGAGCAGCTTCCCGAACGGCCAGCGGGCCTTGGAGCCCAGGTCGAAGGCGAAGACGAGGTAGATGATGTAGAGGACACCGTGGGCCTGGGAGACCGCGAAGGTCACGTCCTCGCCCATGTCGAACCCGTACTTGAAGACCATGCAGGTGCACAGCACGAGCAGCATGACGGCGGTGATGTACGCCATGACGCGGTAACGGGTCAGCACGCTGGATTTCATGCCGTCGAGCGTAACGGCACGTTCCGGGCGATCTTCGCGCGGGTCCGCCCTCGCGGAGCGAGCGCCTACTTCTCCTCGAAGTCCTCCGCCGCGACCCGCAGCGGACGCAGCATCGCGAAGATCTCCGCGCACTCCTCCGCGTCGTACGCGCCGAGCCCGAACTCCATCTCCATCAGGTCGCGGGTGGCCGCCTCGACCACCTCGCGGCCCTTCTCCGTGATGGAGGCGAGCGTGCCGCGACCGTCGTTCGGGTTGGGCCGCTTGTCGACGAGACCGGACTTCACCAGCCGGTCCACCGTGTTCGTCACGGACGTGGGGTGGACCATCAGCCGCTCGCCGATCTTGGACATCGGCAGCTCGCCGGCCTTCGAGAAGGTGAGCAGCACCAGGGCCTCGTACCGCGCGAAGGTCAGCCCGTACGGCTTCACGACGGCGTCGACCCCCGCGAGGAGGATCTGGTGGGCGCGCATGATCGAGGTGATCGCGGCCATCGAGGGGACCGGGCCCCAGCGCTTCTGCCAGAGTTCGTCGGCTCGGGCGATGGGGTCGAAGGGGAGACTGAGCGGCTTCGGCACGCGTCGACCTTACCGACTGGTCATATGCCGGTCAGCCCCGTCTCGCCTTTCGGTCGCCGACCGCCCCGGCCGACCCGGTCTCCCCCGCCGCCCCGGCCGCCCGGAGCTCGGCGGCGGCCAGGAGGAGACAGACCGTGCCGACGACGCCCGTGCCCGCGACGACCACGTGCACGGGGGCGAACTCGGCCGCGATCCCGGCCCCCGCCATGCCGATCCCCTGGACGGTCATCAGGCCCGCCGTCATCAGGGTCATCGCCCTCCCCCGCTGCTCCTCGGGGACGGCCGCGACGAACCAGGCGTCGAGCCCGAGGGTGTACGCCCCGGTGGCGCCCGCCAGGAGGAGGGCGGCGGCCGCGAGGGGCACTCCGGGCTCGGGGGCGTACAGCAGGTAGGGCAGGACGCCGGTCACCGCGAGCGGCAGCACGATCCGGGAACGGGTCGCGGCGGAGAGGAAGGAACCGGCGAACAGCTCGCCCGCGATGGTGCCGACGGGCAGCGCGCACATGAGGAGCCCGAGGGCGGCGGTGGAGACGCCGATCTCGTCGGCGTACGGGGCGGCGAGCGCCTCCGGGACGACGGCGAAGAGCGGCGGCACCCAGAACATCACCATCAGGGCCCGCACCCTCCGGTTCCGCAGCACCGCCCAGGTACCGGAGAGCGCGCCGCCGTCCGCCCCGGACGCCCGGGCGGGGCGGCGGGCGGTGCCGAACCTGAGCAGCAGCGCGGAGACGAGGAAGGTGGTGGCGGTGACGGCGAGGGCGCCGCGCGGCGGGACGACGGTGAGCAGCACGCCGGCGACGGCGTAGCCGGCGAGCAGGGCGCTCTGGGAGACGATCCGCAGCAGGGAGCGGCCGAGGACGAAGAGGTCGCCGTCGCCGAGGATGTCGGCGAGGGTCGCCATGCGGGTGCCGTTGAAGACGGGCGAGACGACGGCGATGGCGCAGCGCAGCACGAGCAGCACGGCGACGGGGGTCGCGGGGACGACCATGAGCGCGACGCAGCCGGCGCAGAGGAGGTCGCAGACGACGAGGATCCGGCGGGGCGGGATCCGGTCGGTCAGCCCGGCGAGCAGGGTGCCGCCGACGAGATAGGGGAGGAAGCCGAGGGCGAAGGTGAGGGAGGAGAGGAGCGGGGAGCGGGTGAGGTCGTAGACGAGCACGGTGAGCGCGAGCTCGCTGACGACGACCCCGAGCAGCGAGAACAGATGGGCCGCGAAGACGACCCGGAACTCCCGCACCCGGAAGACGGCCCGGTATCCGGGACCGGCGGGGGCCGGGCCCGGCAGGGGGAGGGGCGTGGGGACGGTCGGCTCCGGTCCGGTCCCGGGCCGTGCGGTGGTGGGGTCGTCGTGCGTCGGCATGGCACGCAGCGTGCCGCCGCGGACGGGGTCCGCCCTAGACTTTCGGATCCAGACGAATCTTCCGCTCGATCCGTCTCCGGTCCGAGCGAGGCGAACCCGGAGGGGCCCGTGCCGTACCACCTGCGTTTCGGCGAGGCCGACCCGCTGCGGATCCGGTTCGCGATCTCCCCGCTCTGGGAGACCCACTCCGCCGTGCGGGTCCTCGCCCGGCCCGGCAAGCAGGGCTACCACCTGCCGTGGATGCGGCGGATCGCGTCCGCTGCGCGGGAGCTCGACCTCGGGCCGCTGCATCTGCTGATGCCGTTGCACGGGCACAGTCCGGACTTCCTCTATCCGCCGCCGCTGGGGCCCGCCGCCGCGTTCGAGGACGAGATCGCGGCGGTGCGGGAGACCGATCCGGCGCTGGTCCTGGACGACTTCGAGCGGGCGCTCGCGGACACCCCAGGGGCGGCCGGGACGGCCGAGGGGCGGCGGCTGCTCGCGGATCCGGCAGGAGCGGTGCTGCGGCTCGCGGAGCTGCTCAGGACCGCGTGGGAGGCGCTGATCGCCCCGGACTGGCCCCGGCTGCGGGCGCTCCTGGAGGCGGACGTGGCGTACCACTCGCGGCGGCTCGCGGAGGGCGGGCTCGAACGGCTCCTGGACGAGCTGCACCCGGCCTTCGCGTGGGACGCGGGGAGCGCCACGCTCGAGGTCGCGTACCACGGTGAGCACATCCGTCCGCTGGACGGGCAGGGGCTGGTCCTGATGCCGTCGGTGTTCACGTGGCCGGACGTGGTGAGCGGGTTCGATCCGCCGTGGCAGCCGACGGTGGTCTATCCGGCCCGCGGGATCGGCGGGCTGTGGTCCGAGTCCGGGGACCGTACGCCGGAGGCCCTCGGGCGGCTGCTCGGCCCGGTGCGGGCGGACGTCCTGTGCGCCCTCTCCGAGCCCATGGGGACGACGGCGCTCTCGCACCTCCTCGGCCGTGCCCCGTCCACCGTCTCCGCGCACCTGGCGGTGCTGCGGGACGCTGGGCTGCTGGCGTCGCGGCGCTACGGCCACCAGGTGCTGTACGAGCGGACCCCGCTGGGGATCGCGGTGTCGCAGCCCGGAACCAGTTGACCGAGATGCCACGATGGCCCGGATCGTCCCACCGTCCGTACGAAGCGCCGTGCTCGCCGTACCCGACCCTGGGGGCCGGATGTCCCGTCGCACCGCCACCGCCGTCGCCCTGGCCCTCGTCTCGGCGCTGCTCCTGACCGGGTGCGGTGAGGACGAGCCCCCGACCGGCCCGGTCGGTCCGCCGTCCACGCGCGGCGAGGCCGCGACCCCGGCGAGCGGCTCGCCGTTCTGGGTCGACCCGGAGAGCGACGCGGCCAGGCAGGTGCGGCTGTACGAGGCGCAGGGCAGGAGCGAGGACGCGAAGGTCCTGAAGCGGATCGCGGACCGCCCGGTCGCGGACTGGCCGGCCGGGGACGATCCCGTACCGGAGATCACCCGCGCGGTGCGGGGCGCGGCGGCGGAGAACCGTACGGCCGTGTTCGTCGCGTACAACATCCCGCACCGCGACTGCGGCATGTACTCGGCGGGCGGCTCGCACGACGCGCGGGCCTACCGGACCTGGATCGACTCCTTCGCCACCGCGCTCGGGGAGGCCTCGGCGATCGTCGTCCTGGAGCCGGACGCGGTGCCGCACATCGTGGACGGCTGCACCCCGGCCCAGTACCACGACGAGCGGTACCGGCTGCTCACCGAGGCGATCGAGCGGCTCAAGCGGCAGCCCCGCACCCGGGTCTACCTGGACGCCGGCAACCCGGCCTGGATCGACGACCCGGGCAGGCTGGTGGAGCCGCTGCGCCGGGCGGGCGTCGGCCACGCGGACGGCTTCTCGCTGAACGTCTCCAACTTCCAGACCGACGACGCGGTGAGGAGCTTCGGCGCGAGGCTGTCGGGGCTGCTCGGCGGCACCCACTTCGCCGTGGACACCAGCCGCAACGGCGACGGCCCCCTCCCGGGCGACCGGGAGGACGCCTGGTGCAATCCGCCGGGCCGGGCCCTCGGCGTACCGCCGACGGACCGGACCGGGGACGAGCTGGTCGACGCGTACCTGTGGATCAAGCGCCCCGGCGACTCGGACGGCCCGTGCCGGGGCGGCCCGGCCGCCGGCACGTGGTGGCCGGACTACGCCCTGGGCCTGGCGCGCAGGGCGAAGTCGTAGGCCGTCGGGAGAGCGGGTTCAGTCCACCTGGATCCACTTCGCCTCGGACGGGATGCCGTTCGCGTCGGTGACGAAGAGCATGTACCAGCCGGGCGGTACGAGGGTCCGGTCCTCCGGTACGTCGACGGTGACCGTCGTCGCGCTCGGGCTCCTGGTCAGGCCGAGCTCCACCGAGCGCTGTTCGACGTCGGTGGAGTGGGTGACGGCGCTGGGCCGCATGAGCCGGGCCGCGGCGATCCGGCCGGCGTCCTTGGTCTTGAAGGTGGCCCGGCCGTTCTGGTCGAGTTCCTGCGGGCCCTCCCCCAGGACGGGCCGGTCGGCGCCGGCCCTGTGGAGGTAGGGCGGGGTGAAGACCTCGACGCGCTGCTCGAAGGTGCCGAGCCTGGTGTTGTCCTTGTCGTCGAAGAGCGGGTCGGAGCCGAAGGTGGCGACCCGGCCGTCGGGGAGCAGCAGCGCCTCGGAGTGGTAGTTGCGGCCGACGGTGGGTGCGGCGGCCTCGGTGAAGGCGTTGCTCCTCGGGTCGTAGAACTGCGCCTTGAGGATGTCGCTGCCGCCGCGGCCGCGGTAGTCCTCGGAGCCGCCGGTGGTGAACACGGTGTCGTCGGGCAGCAGGACACTGCTGAGGTAGCGGGTGCCCTGCGGGAGTTCCGGCCCGTCGGTGAAGACGGGGCTGTCCCGGGACACGTCGATGATCGAGGTGCGGGCGGTCGACCTGGACGACTCGCCGACCCCGCCGCCGCCGAGGACCATGACCTTCTGGTTCTGGGCGGGGGGCAGGATCAGGGAGGCGGAGGTCTCCAGCTGGTCGGGGTCGGTGAGCCCGCCGAGCTTGGTGAAGGAGTTCTTCTTCAGGTCCCACAGTCCCGGTTCGCGGCCCTTCTCGGCGGGGCCGTAACCGGCGTTGGAGCCGGTGTAGAGGAGCTTGCCGCCCTTGGTGAGGAAGAGGGAGGGGTAGGTGGGGAAGTAGCGGAAGGGGCCCTTGGACCACTTCTTGGTCCCGGGGTCGTAGATCTCGTTGTCGCCTGGGACGACGTCGCCGACGTCGTTGAGTCCGGAGACGGCGAGGACCTTGCCGTCCTGGAGGGTGACGAGGGTGGGGTACCAGCGGGCGTCCTTCATGGGGGCGACGGGGATGTACCTCTCGGCCTTCGGGTCGAACTCGTAGGCGCCCTTGATGCCCTGGAAGTCCTGCTTCCCGGTGGTGAGCTTCTGCGCGAGTCCGTAGACGTCGTCGGCGGCGTCACCCTCGAGACCGACGACCTCGTACTGCGCGGCCTCGGTGGTGAGGGCCTGCGGGCCCTCTTCACGTGCTTCGACGAAGACCCGGGCCTCGGCGGCGGTGACCTTCGTCTTCCACGGCTTCATCTGTCCGCTCTCGAAGTACGAGATCTCGAACGCGCGGGTGGCCTTGGGGACGGTGACGTCGGACGTGGAGACGTACTCGACCCCGGACGGCGAGCGGAAGACGGTGCCCTTCCTGAGGGTGACGGCCTTGTCGGGGCTCTCGTTCTTGACCCGCATGCCGCCGCCGGCCTTCTTGACCTCTCCGTCGAGGATCTCGTACCGCGCGGTGCCGCCGGCGACCAGCAGCCGGCCGTCGGGGAGCTGGGTGTGGCCGGAGCAGAAGAAGTCCACGGGGGTGGGGATCTTCTTGAAGGTGTTCTCCACGGGGTCCCAGAGGACGGTCTCGAAGGTCCCCGCGTCGAAGTTCTTCTGGCTGTTGCCGGAGCCGGCGATCAGCAGCACCTTGCCGGTGTGCAGCAGGGCCGCGTGGATGGCGTTGATCCGGTACCGGCCGGGGACCGTGACCTGGGTCCAGGAGCCGAACTGCCGCTGGTAACCGGGCTGGGCGATCTTGTAGGCGTGGTACTTCTCCTCGGCGAAGGAGACGGCGGCGGGGGCGTTGAGCGCGGCGAGGACCAGTACCGCCGCGCTGCCGAACAGGGTCTTCCGGAACTTCTTCGACGGTCGGTGGGCCATGGGTCAGTTCCCTCCGGTCGTCGTGGGGGCGGGGGCGACGGGGGCGGTCGTCGTGACCACCTCGACCCCTTCGAGGGCGTCGGCCGGACCCCGGGCGTTCGCGCGTGCCCGGGACCGGGCACGGGCGAGCTCGCGGACGCGGAGCGCGCGCCGTTCCCTGATCGCCGTACAGGCCCAGAGGGTGATCGGGCCGAGCGCGACGACCAGGGCGAGCGCCGCCCAGACGCGCATGGCCGCGTGGGTGTGCCCGAAGTGGACGGAGGCGGCGAGTGAGGCGACGAGGACCGCCGCCCAGGCGAGGTGGACCCGGAAGGTCAGGATCCGGTCCGGGCTGGCCTCGCCGCCCTTGGGCGTGACGACGAAGCGGCCGCGGGTGCGGAGGACCGCCGAGCCGAGGGACCTGAGGTAGATGGGGGCGGAGAACGCGGACATCGCCATGCCGGCGAGGCCGCCGGAGCCCTCGGGTTCGTGGGGCGAGACGTTGTGCCGCCGGTTCCAGAGGTAGAGACCGATCTGGAGGGCGACGGCGTCGCTGTAGATCATCAGCCACACCGATGTGGTGACCTGGGTTCCGGAGGCGCCGAACCAGAGGTAGAGGACGCCGCTGAGGACGCCGAGGAGCCAGTTGACCGCGGTCATCGGGTAGTACACGAGCATCAGGGTGTAGTTGAGGAAGCGGCCCGGCGGAGTACGGAAGGGCGCCTTCCAGTACTGCCTGACGATCGTCTCGTACGTGCCCCGGGACCAGCGGAGCTGCTGTGTGAAGAAGTCCGTCCAGGAGGCCGGTCCCTCGCCGACGGCGAGGACGTCGGGGGTGTAGACGGAGCGCCAGTAGCGGCCGGTGCCCGGGTTCTTCCTGCGGTGCAGTTCGAAGCCGGTGGCCATGTCCTCGGTGACCGAGTCGTACAGGCCGCCGATCTGCTTGAGGGCGGAGATCCGGACGACGTTGTTCGTGCCGACGAACATGGGCGCGTGGTAGCGGTTCCCGGCGCGCTGGATGAGGGCGTGGAAGAGGAACTGCTGGGACTCGGCGGCCTTGGTGACGATGCCGGTGTAGTTGCCGTACACCTGCGGTCCGACGACGAAGGCGATGTCGGGGTCGCGGAAGTAGCCGAGCATCCGCTCCAGGAGGTCGGGGAGCGGAACGTGGTCGGTGTCGACGGAGGCGAAGAACTCGTACGCGTCGCCGTGCATGGCGAGCCAGGCGTTGTAGTTGCCGTGCTTCGTCCGCGCCTTGTGGGCGCCCTTCGCACGGTTCCACTCGGGGACGCCTGCCCGGGTGAAGTGGCGTACGCCCAGCTCGGCGCAGAGCGCCTTGGCCTCGGCGGAGTCGCCCTCGTCGAGGAGCCAGACGTCGAGGTGGCCGTCGTGCCGCAGCCGGGTGGCCCCCTCCAGGGTGCCGCGGACCATGGCGAGGGGCTCCCTGCCCGGGACGTACGTGGTGAGGAAGGCGACCCGGGTGCCCTTCTCGGCGTACACGGGTATCGGGTCGCGGGCGACCATGGTGGCGTGGGCGATCGAGGTGACGTTCACCAGCATGAAGAAGCAGATGAGCCCGATCGACGCGAGCATCACGGTGTCGAGGTGGACGAGCAGGCGGTCGCCGCCCTCGCGGACGGTCCAGTGGCCGGGCCAGACGAGATAGGCGAGGAGCAGCGCCGAGAGGACCGGCGCGAGGCCCATCAGGAGGACGGCCCGTATTCGGTGCGGCTCCTTCGAGAGCAGACTCCGGTACCGCACCTGGTAGGTCCCGGGGTCCGGTTCGGTGAGCGGACCGGCGAGTCGGCTGTAGGTGTCGTAGTCGTAGGCTCCCGGCCGCACGGTGCCTCCAGCTGTCGTCGAACGGATCGAAGTCCCAACGGATCGATATCCCAACGAAAGGGGCAAACGTTCGGTGTGTCGACTGGAGTAGTCCGAGTGGGTTGTCCGGCCGGAGGACGGCGGGAAGCCCCGGCCTGTGATCAGGACCGGGGCTTCGCTTCATGCACGAAGAGGCAGGGGCGTCAGGCGCGGAGGTGGCGCTCCACCGTCTCGACCTTGGACGTCAGACCGTCCGTCACGCCCGGGCGGATGTCGACCTTCATGACCACCGAGACGCGCGGGGCCCGCGCCTCCACGGCGGCGACCGCGCGCTTCACGACGTCCATGACCTGGTCCCAGTCGTCGCCCTCGACGGAGGTGAACATCGCGTCGGTGCGGTGCGGCAGCCCGGACTCGCGGACGACGCGGACGGCGTCGGCGACGTACGCGCCGACCTCCTCCCCCACACCCAGCGGGGTGACCGAGAACGCGACGATCACGCCTTCACCGCGCCCTCGGCGGCCGCGGCGCGGGCGCGGGAGGCGATGACCGCGTTCGCGGCCTCGAGCTTGAGCTTCCGCTCGGCGTAGAAGCCGCCCAGGGGCAGCACGGAGAGGACGAAGTAGAGGGCGGCCGTCCCGAAGCTCCACTTGGTCCGGTTCCAGGCGTCCAGCCAGAACAGGACGTAGAGGACGAACAGCAGGCCGTGGATCGCACCCATGACCGGCACCGCGTTGAAGTCCGTCGTCCGCTTGAGCACCGAGCAGACCAGCAGGAGCAGGAACGAGACGGCCTCCGGCGCGGAGACGAGCCGGAGCCGGTGGAGGGAGGAAGCGGTCTTGATGTCCACGGAGGGGGTCACCTTCGTTCGATCTTGTGAACGGATGCACAAGGGCCCGTCCATTGTGCACGCCGACTTTGCTGTCTCTTTATCCGGGTCCCCAGTACCTTCTGCTGGTGGCTACGTTCCGACTCCAGGGCAGCAAGGTGCTCGCCGTCTCCGTGACCGGCGACGCCGTCAAGGCGAAGAACGGCTCGATGGTCGCCTATGACGGCCAGATGGCGTTCAAGAAGATGAGTGGTGGCGGTGAGGGCCTGCGCGGCATGGTCACCCGCCGGCTCACGGGTGAGCAGATGGAGATGATGGAGGTACGCGGCCAGGGGACCTGCTGGTTCGCCGACCGGGCCTCCGAGATCAACCTCGTCTCGCTCCACGGCGACAAGCTCTGGGTCGAGGCGAGCAATCTGCTCTGCACCGACGCGGGGCTGCGCACCGGCACCACCTTCACCGGCCTGCGCGGCGGGGCCACCGGCAACGGTCTCTTCACCACGACCGTGGAGGGCACCGGCCAGGCCGCGATCATGTCCGACGGCCCGGCGGTGGTGCTGCGGGTGACCCCGCAGTACCCGCTCCAGGTCGACCCCGGCGCGTACATCGCCCACCAGGGCAACCTCCAGCAGCACTTCCAGTCGGGTGTGACCTTCCGCACCTTCATGGGCGAGGGCGGCGGCGAGGCCTTCCAGATCCGCTTCGAGGGGGACGGCCTCGTGTACGTCCAGCCGAGCGAGCGGAACACGGTCGGGGGGGACGTCTGATGCCGTTCCGCGAGATCAACTCGAAGATGGTCGAGGCGACCGTCGTCCCCGGGCAGCGGATGTTCAGCCAGCGTGGCGCGATGCTCGCGTACCGCGGCGACGTCACTTTCACGCCGAACGCGGCGGGCGGCCAGGGCGGCGTGATGTCGATGATCGGCCGCCGGGTGGCCGGCGAGGCGACGCCGCTGATGACCGTCGAGGGCAACGGCACGGTGATGTTCGGGCACGGCGGTCACCACATCCAGGTGATCGGGCTGACCGGCGACACCCTGTACGTGGAGGCCGACCGGCTCCTCGCCTTCGACGGCACCCTGGAACAGGGCACCATGTTCATGGGCTCGCAGGGCGGGGTCATGGGCATGGTCCGCGGCCAGGTGACCGGCCAGGGCCTCTTCACCACCACCCTGAAGGGCCACGGCGCGGTGGCCGTGATGGCGCACGGCGGCGTCATCGAGCTGCCGATCACCCCGGGCCGCCCGGTGCACGTGGACCCGCAGGCGTACGTGGCCCACCACGGCGACGTACGGAACAAGCTCTCCACCGCGCTCGGCTGGCGCGACATGGTGGGGCGCGGCTCGGGCGAGGCGTTCCAGCTGGAGCTGAGCGGCAGTGGTGCGGTGTACGTGCAGGCCTCGGAGGAGAAGCTGTGACCGGTCCCGTGATCCACGACCCGACGACCCTGCCGTCGGACGACAACGTGAACGCGTACACCTTCTGCGTGGAGCTCAAGGGCTCCCAGTGGTTCCTGCAGAAGGGCAAGATGATCGCCTACTACGGGCGGATCGAGTTCAACGGCATCGGGCACGGGCGGCTGGACCGTCTGGTGCGGACGTCGTTCCACTCGCCGCTGCACGCGAGCGACTGGGTGGTCGCCGAGGGCAGCGGGAAGATGCTGCTGGCGGACCGGGCCTTCGACGTGAACTCGTTCGACCTGGACCGGGGCAATCTGACGATCCGGTCCGGCAATCTGCTCGCCTACCAGCCCACGCTCGCGCTCAAGCAGTCGATCGTGCCGGGGTTCGTGACGCTGATCGGCACGGGCAAGTTCGTGGCCGCGTCGAACGGCCCGGTGGTCTTCATGGAGCCGCCGATGCGGGTGGACCCGCAGGCCCTGGTCGGCTGGGCGGACTGCCCCTCCCCCTGCCACCACTACGACCACGGCTACATGACGGGGGTGATGGGCGGCGTCCGCGCGCTGACGGGCATCGGGGGCACCTCGGGCGAGGAGCACCAGTTCGAGTTCGTGGGCGCGGGCACGGTCCTCCTCCAGTCGACGGAGATCCTGATGGCGGACCGCGCGATCGGCGGCCCACCGGCCCAGGCGGGTGTACCGGGCGGCCATGGATCGCCTGCTTCCGGCCAGTCTGTGCAAGGCTCGGTACCGCGCCTTCCCGGCCAGCTCGGCGACCTCCAGCGTCGCTTCGGTCTGTGAGCGGTAGTCTGCGGAGGGTGACGTCTTCGAACGCACGCTCCCAGAGTTCGTCAAGTATTCAACTTCTTAGGTAGAATCCATATATGGAGACCGAGACCGCCACCCCGTGGCTCACCGACGCCGAGCAGTGTGCGTGGCGCACATTCCTGGACGTCCAGAGGATGCTGACGTACCAGCTGGAGCGGGACCTCCAGCCCTTCGGACTGACGATGAACGACTACGAGATCCTCGTGAACCTCTCGGAGTCGGCCGAGCGGCGGCTGCGCATGAGCGATCTGGCCTCGGCCACGCTCCAGTCGAAGAGCCGCCTCTCGCACCAGATCACCCGCATGGAGAACGCCGGACTCGTCCGGCGCGAGAACTGCGAGTCCGACCGCCGCGGACTGTACGCCGTGCTGACCGACGCGGGCATGGAGACCATGCACAAGGTCGCCCCGCACCACGTCGAGTCGGTGCGCAAGCACTTCATCGACCAGATCGGCCCTGACGCGCTCGGCGACCTGCGCGAGTCCCTGAAGCCCGTCGCGGACCAGCTGCGCGGCCGGCGCGGCAAGCCGTAGCGGCGGCCGCGCCCGCCGGACCTGACGAAGTAGGGCCTCACCGGTCGTCCCGGTGAGGCCCTGTTCCGTACCTGTGGAGCCGTACGCGGCTCAGTTGCCCGTCAGGCTCGCGACCAGCTCGTCCGAGGCCGCGTACGGGTCGAGGTCGCCCGCCACGATCCGCTCCGCGAGCGCGTCCAGGCGCCGGTCGCCGTGCAGATCCCCGATCCGCTCGCGCAGGGCCGTGACCGCGATGGTCTCGACCTCGCGCGCGGCACGGGCCCGGCGGCGCTCCGCCAGGACCCCGTGCTCCTCCATCCAGGCGCGGTGCTTCTCCAGGGCCTCCACGACCTCGTCGATGCCCTCGCCGCGCGCCGCGACCGTCTTCACGATCGGCGGCCGCCAGTCGCCGGGGCCGCGTGCCTCGCCCAGGCCCAGCATGTGGTTGAGCTCGCGGGCCGTGGCGTCCGCGCCGTCCCGGTCGGCCTTGTTCACCACGTACACGTCGCCGATCTCCAGGATGCCCGCCTTCGCGGCCTGGATGCCGTCGCCCATGCCCGGGGCGAGCAGCACGACCGAGGTGTCGGCCTGGGAGGCGATCTCGACCTCCGACTGCCCGACGCCCACGGTCTCCACCAGGATCACCTCGCAGCCGGCCGCGTCCAGGACGCGGATGGCCTGCGGGGCGGACCAGGCGAGACCGCCCAGGTGACCGCGGGTCGCCATGGAACGGATGTAGACGCCCGGGTCGGAGGCGTGATCCGACATCCGGACCCGGTCACCGAGGAGCGCCCCGCCACTGAACGGCGAGGACGGGTCGACGGCCAGGACGCCGACCCGCCTGCCCGCCCGACGGTAGGCGGAGACCAGCGCGGACGTCGACGTGGACTTGCCGACACCGGGCGAGCCGGTCAGGCCCACCACGTACGCGCCGCCGGTGAGCGGTGCGAGCGCCGCCATGACCTCGCGCAGCTGCGGGGACGCCCCCTCCACGAGTGAGATCAGCCGGGCCACGGCCCGTGGCCTGCCCTCCCGTGCCTGGGCGACCAGAGCGGGGACGTCCACCATGCGCAGAGCTCCTTGCCTGACCTTGCAGAGGTGACTTACTTGCCGGCGACGCGGACGATCAGCGCGTCACCCTGACCTCCGCCGCCGCACAGGGCGGCCGCGCCGATGCCGCCGCCACGCCGCTTGAGCTCCAGGGCCAGGTGCAGTACCACGCGGGCGCCGGACATGCCGATGGGGTGACCGAGGGCGATGGCGCCACCGTTGACGTTCACCTTCTCGGGGGTAACGCCGAGGTCCTTCATTGACTGGACGGCGACCGCGGCGAAGGCCTCGTTGATCTCGATGAGGTCGAGGTCGTCGACGGTCAGGCCCTCCTTCTTGAGGGCGTGCCGGATCGCGTTGGACGGCTGCGACTGCAGCGAGTTGTCCGGGCCCGCCACGTTGCCGTGGGCGCCGATCTCGGCGATCCACTCCAGGCCCAGCTCCTCGGCCTTGGCCTTGCTCATCACGACGACGGCGGCGGCGCCGTCGGAGATCTGCGAGGACGTGCCGGCGGTGATGGTGCCGTCCTTGGCGAAGGCCGGGCGGAGCTTGCCGAGGGACTCGGCGGTGGTCTCCGCGCGGATGCCCTCGTCCTTGGAGAAGACGACCGGCTCGCCCTTGCGCTGCGGGATCTCGACCGGAGTGATCTCGGCCTCGAAGATGCCGTTCTTCTGGGCGGCGGCGGCGCGCTGGTGCGAGAGGGCGGCGATCTCGTCCTGCTCGGGGCGCTGGATGCCCAGGCGGCTGTTGTGCTTCTCGGTGGACTCGCCCATGGCGATGTTCTCGAAGGCGTCGGTCAGACCGTCGTACGCCATGGCGTCGAGCATCTCGATGGCGCCGTACTTGAAGCCCTCGCGGGACTTCGGCAGCAGGTGCGGAGCGTTGGTCATCGACTCCTGGCCGCCGGCGACGACCACGTCGAACTCGCCGGCGCGGATCAGCTGGTCGGCGAGCGCGATGGCGTCGAGACCCGAGAGACACACCTTGTTGATGGTGAGCGCGGGAACGTTCATGGGGATGCCCGCCTTGACCGCGGCCTGGCGGGCGGGGATCTGGCCGGCGCCCGCCTGGAGCACCTGGCCCATGATCACGTACTGGACCTGGTCGCCGCCGATGCCGGCCCGGTCGAGCGCGGCCTTGATGGCGAAGCCGCCGAGCTCGGCGCCCGAGAAGGACTTGAGCGAGCCGAGCAGGCGACCCATGGGCGTGCGGGCGCCCGCGACGATCACTGAGGTGGTACCGGTCGTTCCAGACATGAGGCACGGCCCCTAGGGATGAGAGGTGAACGAGGGTTTACCGCCAATGTACTGAGCGGCGGACCGCCGGGTCATCGGCCGGTCGGTGTGACGGCGCGCACGTTGCGTAACCACCGTCGCAGCGCTGCACTAGAGGCATGCTGACGCGAATCGACCACATCGGGATCGCCTGTTTCGACCTGGACAAGACTGTCGAGTTCTACCGTGCCACGTACGGTTTCGAGGTCTTCCACTCCGAGGTCAACGAGGAGCAGGGCGTCCGCGAGGCCATGCTCAAGATCAACGACACCTCGGACGGCGGGGCCTCGTACCTCCAGCTCCTGGAGCCGACCCGCGAGGACTCCGCGGTGGGCAAGTGGCTCGCCAAGAACGGCGAGGGCGTGCACCACATCGCCTTCGGCACGGCGGACGTGGACGGCGCCGCCGACGACATCCGCTCCAAGGGCGTCCGGGTCCTCTACGACCAGCCGCGGATCGGCTCCATGGGCTCCCGGATCACCTTCCTGCACCCCAAGGACTGCCACGGCGTCCTCACGGAACTGGTCACCTCGGCAGAGCCGTCGGCTGACCACTCCTCAGCGGAGCACTGACCTCCGGATTCCTGGCCCGGTAGAGTGGGCGACTCCGGGCCGGGGCCGGTCGGGGCCGCTCCGTGCGGCACCGTAGTCGGGATGTCGGGGTCGTCCGATCTGCCACGATTCCCCGGGGGTCCGTCCTCTGCCGTGAGGGCGGCTCGTCGGAGTTGCGACCAGGGTTGGGGTCTCCCCTGCTCGAAGAGCTCGGGGAAGGATGGACCGCGCAGTGCGGGGCTACGAACGCCAGGAGAGCCACCGAGCTGAAGACGACCATCTCGCCAGGTTCGAAGCCGAGATGGACCGGCTGAAGACCGAGCGCGAGAAGGCCGTTCAGCACGCCGAGGATCTCGGATACCAGGTCGAGGTCTTGCGCGCCAAGCTCCACGAGGCGCGCCGCACCATCGCGTCCCGACCCGCCTACGACAGCGCGGACATCGGCTACCAGGCCGAGCAGCTGCTGCGGAACGCGCAGGCTCAGGCCGAGCAGCTCCGCCAGGACGCCGAGCGCGAGCTCCGCGACGCCCGCGCCCAGACGCAGCGCATCCTCCAGGAGCACGCCGAGCACCAGTCCCGGCTCCAGGCCGAACTGCACAACGAGGCGGTCCAGCGCCGTCAGCAGCTGGACCAGGAACTCAGCGAGCGCCGGCAGACCGTCGAGGCGCACGTCAACGAGAACGTCGCCTGGGCCGAGCAGCTCCGCGCCCGTACGGAGTCCCAGGCCCGCCGTCTCATGGAGGAGTCCCGCGCGGAGGCCGAGCAGGCGCTCGCCACCGCCCGCGCCGAGGCCACCCGGCTCGCCGAGGAGACCAGCCGGCGCGTCGGCTCCGAGGCCGAGGCCGCCCGTGCCGAGGCCGAAGCGATTCTGCTGCGCGCCCGCAAGGACGCCGAGCGACTCCTCGGCGCCGCCTCCAGCCAGGCGCAGGAGGCCACCAGCCACGCCGAGCAGCTCCGTACGACCACCACCGCCGAGACCGACCAGGCCCGTCGGCAGGCCACCGAGCTCTCCCGCGCCGCCGAGCAGCGCATGCAGGAGGCCGAGGAGAAGCTGCGCGTCGCACGCGCGGAGGCCGAGAAGGCCCTCACCGAGGCCAAGGAAGCCGCCGCCAAGCAGCTCGCCACCGCCGAGTCGGTCAACGAGCAGCGCACCCGCACCGCGAAGACGGAGATCGCCCGGCTCGTCGGCGAAGCCACCAAGGACGCCGAGGCGCTCAAGGCCGAGGCCGGGGAGAAGCTGCGCGAGGCGACCGCCGAGGCGGAGAAGCTCGTCTCCGAGGCCTCGGAGAAGGCGCGTACGGTCGCCGCCGAGGACTCCGCCGCCGCGCTCGCCAAGGCCGCGCGCAACGCCGAGGAGATCCTCACCAAGGCGTCCGACGACGCCCGGGAGACCACCCGCAAGGCCTCCGAGGAGGCCGAGCGGATCCGCCGCGAGACCGAGGCGGAGATCGACCGGCTGCGCTCCCAGGCCGAGGAGCAGGCGGACGAGCTGCTCGGTTCGGCGAAGGACGACACCAAGGAGTACCGCGCCAAGACGGTCGAGCTGCAGGAGGAGGCACGCCGGCTGCGCGGCGAGGCCGAGCAGCTGCGCGCCGAGGCCATCGCGGAGGGCGAGCGGATCCGCGGCGAGGCCCGCCGCGAGGCCGTCCAGCAGATCGAGGAGGCGGCCAGCAGCGCCGAGGAGCTCCTCACCAAGGCCCGTACCGACGCCGACGAGATGCGGACGAAGGCCGGCGCCGAGAGCGAGCGGGTCAAGTCCGAGGCCGTGGAGCGCGCCCAGACGCTCCGGACGCAGGCCGAGGAGACCCTGGAGCGGACCCGCGCCGAGGCCGAGCGGCTGCGCGTCGAGGCCGAGGAGCAGGCCGAGGCGGTCAGGGCGGCGGCCGAGGAGACCGCTGCCGGGCTGCGCGCCGACGCGGAGCGGGCCGCCGAGGCCCGCCGCGCCGAGGCCGCCGAGGAGCTGACCCGGCTGCACACCGACGCCGAGGCGAAGGTCGTGGCGGCCGGTGAGGAGCTCACCGACGCGCGTGCCGAGGGCGAGCTGATCCGGCGCGAGGCCGCCGAGGAGACGGAGCGGCTGCGGACCGAGTCCGCCGAGCGCAGCCGTACGCTCCAGGAGCAGGCCGAGCAGGAGGCCGAGCGGCTGCGCGCCGAGGCCGCGTCGGACGCGTCCACCACGCGTACCGAGGCCGAGAGCGCCGCCGGGCGACTCCGCAAGGAGGCGGCCGAGGAGGCCGAGCGGCTGCGGTCGGAGGCCCAGGAGACCGCCGACCGGGTCCGTGCCGAGGCCGCCGCCGCGGCCGAGCGGGTGGCCACCGAGGCCGCCGAGGCGCTGGCCGCCGCCCAGGAGGAGGCCGTCCGGCGTCGCCGGGAGGCCGAGGAGACGCTCGAGTCGGCCCGTTCCGAGGCCGGCCGGGAGCGCGAGCACGCCCGCGCGCAGTCCGAGGAGCTGCTCGCCGCGGCCCGCAAGCGCGTCGAGGACGCGCAGGTCGAGGCGCAGCGCCTGGTCGAGGAGGCGGACGCGCGGGCGACCGACATGGTCACCGCGGCCGAGCAGACCGCCCAGGAGGTTCGGGACTCGGTCGCCGGGCTGCGCGAGCAGGCCGAGGAGGAGGTCGCCGGGCTGCGCAGCGCCGCCGAGCACGCGGCCGAGCGGACGCGTTCCGAGGCGCAGGAGGAGGCGGACCGGGTCCGCGCCGACGCGTACGAGGAGCGGGAGCGGGCGTCGGAGGACGCCGCCCGCACGCGGACGCGCGCGCAGGAGGAGACGGACGCCGCGAAGGCGCTGGCCGAGCGGACGGTCGCCGACGCGATCGCCGAGTCGGAGAAGCTGCGGTCGGACACCGCCGAGTACGCGCAGCGGGTCCGCACCGAGGTGACGGATTCGCTCGCCGCGTCCGAGCAGGACGCGGCCCGTACCCGGGCCGACGCCCGCGACGACGCGAACCGGATCCGTTCGGAGGCCGCCGAGCGCGCCGAGTCGGTCGTCGGCGAGGCCCGTGCGGAGGCGGACCGGATCGCCGCCGAGGCCGAGCAGGTCCTGGACGAGGCCCGTCAGGCGGCGGACAAGCGCCGCAGCGACGCGGCCGAGCAGGCCGACGCCCTCCTCGCCGAGGCCACCTCGGAGGCCGAACGGCTCACCCGCGAGACGGCCGCCGAGGCCGAACGGCTCACCGCCGAGGCGGTCGAGCTCATGGAGACCACCGAACAGGACGCCCGACGCCTCCGCACCGAGGCCGAACAGGTCAAGGCCGACGGGGAGGCGCACGCGGAGGCGCTGCGGGCGGCCGCGGTCGCCGACGGCGAGCAGGTCCTCGACGAGGCCCGCAAGGCCGCCGACAAGCGCCGCAGCGACGCCGCAGAACAGGCCGACGCCCTCCTCGCCGAAGCCACCTCGGAGGCCGAGCGACTCACCCGCGAGACGGCCGCCGAGGCCGAACGGCTCACCGCCGAGGCGGTCGAGCTCATGGAGACCACCGAACAGGACGCCCGACGCCTCCGCACCGAGGCCGAACAGGTCAAGATCGACGGGGAGGCACACGCGCAGGCCCTGCGGAACGCCGCCCTGGCCGACGGCGAGCAGGTCCTCGACGAGGCCCGCAAGGCCGCCGACAAGCGCCGCAGCGACGCCGCAGAACAGGCCGACGCCCTCCTCGCCGAAGCCACCTCGGAGGCCGAGCGACTCACCCGCGAGACGGCCGCCGAGGCCGAACGGCTCACCGCCGAGGCGACCGCGGAGGCCGAACGGCTCACCCGCGAGGCCGGCGAGCTCTGCGATTCCGTCACGGCGGAGGCGCGCGCCGCGGCCGAGGCGACCGTGGCCTCCGCCCAGCAGGACGCCGAGCGGATCCGTACCGAGTCGGAGCGGCTCAGGGCCGACGCCGAGGCGGCCGCCGAGCAGATGCGTGCGGAGGCCCGCGAGGAGGCGGACCGGACGCTCGACGAGGCGCGGGAGGCCGGCGCCCGGAAGCGTTCGGACGCGGCCGAGCAGGCGGACCAGCTCATCGGCAAGGCCCAGGAGGAGGCGCTGCGGGCCACCACCGAGGCCGAGGCGCAGGCCGACATGATGGTCGGCGCGGCCCGCAAGGAGGCCGAGCGGATCGTCGCCGAGGCGACCATCGAGGGCAACTCGCAGGTGGAGAAGGCCCGTACGGACGCGGACGAACTCCTGGTCGGGGCACGCGGCGACGCGACGGCCATAAGGGAGCGCGCCGAGGAGCTGCGGGGCCGGATCGAGGGCGAGATCGAGGAGCTGCACGAGCGGGCGCGCCGCGAGAGCGCCGAGCAGATGAAGACGGCGGGCGAGCGGGTCGACAACCTGATGAAGGCCGCGACGGAGCAGCGGGCCGAGGCCGACGCGAAGGCCAAGGAGCTGGTCTCCGAGGCGAGTTCGGAGGCGAGCAAGGTCCGTATCGCCGCGGTCCGCAAGGCCGAGGCGCTCCTCAAGGAGGCCGAGCAGAAGAAGGCCTCGCTCGTCGCGGAGGCCGAGGGCATCAAGGCCGAGGCCGAGCGGACGCTGGCGGAGGCCCGGGCCGAGGCGGAGACGACGATCGAGGAAGGTCAGCGCGAACTGGAGGTGCTCGTGCGGCGCCGCAAGGACATCAATGCCGAGATCTCCCGTGTCCAGGACGTGCTGGAGGCGTTGGAGTCTTTCGAGACCCCGTCCGCCGGTACGAAGGATGGGGTCAAGGCGGGTGCGTCAGCGGGTTCCACTCGTTCGAGTGGCAAGCCTCAGGACGGCTAGCCACTCAAAAGGCTGGACATTCTCCAGATCAAACGGGCATACGCTCGATGACACGCCGCTTCGGCCCCTAGGATTCCCTCTAACACCTCACCGGTCTCATTCGACAGGAAACCCATGAGCGACACATCCTCCCCCTTCGGCTTCGAGCTCGTGCGGCGCGGTTACGACCGCGGTCAGGTGGACGACCGCATTACCAAGCTCGTGTCCGACCGCGACAGTGCACTGTCCCGCATCACCTCCCTGGAGAAGCGCATCGAGGAACTCCACCTCGAGACGCAGAACGCCCAGGCACAGGTCACCGACGCCGAGCCGTCGTACGCGGGGCTCGGCGCCCGGGTCGAGAAGATCCTCCGGCTCGCCGAGGAGGAGGCGAAGGACCTGCGTGAGGAGGCCCGTCGCGCCGCCGAGCAGCACCGCGAGCTGGCCGAGTCGGCCGCCCAGCAGGTGCGCAACGACGCGGAGTCCTTCGCGGCCGAGCGCAAGTCGAAGGCCGAGGACGAGGGCGTCCGCATCGTCGAGAAGGCGCAGGGCGAGGCCAACACGATGCGCGCCGAGGCGCAGAAGGACGCGCAGTCGAAGCGCGAGGAGGCGGACGCCCTCTTCGAGGAGACCCGCGCCAAGGCCGCCCAGGCCGCCGCGGACTTCGAGACCAACCTGGCCAAGCGCCGCGAGCAGTCGGAGCGCGACCTGGCCTCGCGTCAGGCCAAGGCCGAGAAGCGCCTCGCCGAGATCGAGCACCGCGCCGAGCAGCTCCGCCTCGAGGCCGAGAAGCTGCGTACGGACGCGGAGCGCCGGGCCCGCCAGACGGTGGAGACCGCGCAGCGCCAGGCCGAGGACATCGTGGCCGACGCGAACGCCAAGGCCGACCGGATCCGCAGCGAATCGGAGCGCGAGCTGGCGGCGCTGACGAACCGCCGGGACTCGATCAACGCGCAGCTGACCAACGTCCGCGAGATGCTGGCGACGCTGACCGGTGCCGCGGTGGCGGCGGCCGGCTCGCCGATCGACGACGAGCGTCCGGCGGGTGTTCCGGCCCAGCAGTCGCGCTGACGCCCGCCCCGTGTACGGCCGCCCCCCGTACGGCCGTCCGCGTCGTGGCCGTCGACCTGACGCACAGCCGGTAACGAGTTCGTAGCGTTCCCCAGACCCCCTGTCATTCCGGTGGCGGGGGGTTTTGCGCGCCCGTAGGTTGGGACTCATGATCGAGCTTGAGGGCCTGACCAAGCGATACGGGGCGAAGACCGCGGTCGACCATCTCTCCTTCCAGGTGCGTCCTGGGGTGATCACGGGCTTCCTCGGGCCCAACGGGGCGGGCAAGTCCACGACGATGCGGATGATGCTGGACCTGGACAACCCGACGAGCGGGACGGTCCGGATCGACGGCAAGCACTACCGGGAGCTCGAGGAGCCGCTGAAGTACATCGGCGCGCTGCTCGACGCCAAGGCCATGAACGGGGGGCGCTCGGCGTACAACAACCTGCTGTGTCTTGCGCAGTCGAACCGCATCCCGGAGCGCCGGGTGAGCGAGGTGCTGGACCTGGTGGGTCTGACGCCGGTCGCGAAGAAGAAGTCGAAGGGTTTCTCCCTCGGTATGGGGCAGCGGCTCGGCATCGCCTCGGCGTTGCTCGGCGATCCCGAGATCCTGATGTTCGACGAACCCGTCAATGGTCTGGACCCCGAGGGAATTCACTGGATCCGTAATCTGATGAAGGCGTTGGCGGCCGAGGGCCGGACGATCTTCGTTTCCAGCCATCTGATGAGTGAAATGGCCCTGACAGCCGATCATCTGATCGTGATCGGACAGGGAAAGCTGCTGGCCGACACGTCGATGGCGGATTTCATCCAGGAGAATTCCCGGAGTTATGTACGGCTGCGCTCTCCGCAGCAGGAGCGGCTCCGGGACCTGTTGCACACGCACGGGTTCATCGCGGTCGAGGCGGGCAACGGCACCCTCGAGGTGGACGGGGCGACGACCGAGAAGCTGGGTGAACTCGCCGCCGAGAACGGGCTCGTGCTGCACGAGCTGAGCTCCCAGCGCGCCTCGCTCGAAGAGGCCTTCATGCAGATGACGGCCAGTGCGGTGGAGTACCACGCGCACGGCACCGATGTACACGGTGGCGCTCCGGCGCCCGGCCCCCAGTGGGGCAAGACCTCCCAGGGAGCCTGAACGATGGCAGCGGCATCCGCGGTCCTGCAGTCCGAGTGGACCAAGATCCGGACGGTCTCGTCGACCGTCTGGACGCTCGCGAGCGCCTTCCTCGTCACGGTGGCGATGGGCGCGGGGCTGAGCGCCCTGGTGAGCTCCACCTTCGACGATCTGAGCGAGGCGGAGCGGGTCACCTTCGACCCCACCCTGGTCAGCTTCTCCGGGATGGTCCTGGGCCAGCTGGCGATGGTGGTCTTCGGTGTCCTGGTGGTGGGGACCGAGTACTCCTCCGGCATGATCCGCACCTCGCTGGCGGCCGTGCCGCAGCGCGCGACCTTCCTCTTCTCGAAGATCGCGGTGGCGGGCGGGCTCGCGTTCGCCGTGGGTCTCGCGACGAGCTTCCTCACCTTCTTCCTGTCGCAGGCCCTGCTGGGCGAGCACAGCGCCTCGATCGGTGACGACAACGTGCTGCGCGCCGTGTTCGGCGCCGGGCTCTACATGGGGCTGATCGCCCTGTTCTCCATGGGCGTGGCGGCGATGCTGCGCTCGTCAATGCTGTCGCTCGGCATCCTGGTGCCGTTCCTCCTGCTGGTCTCCAACATCCTCTCGGCGGTGCCGAAGGCGAAGGAGGTGGCCCAGTACTTCCCGGACCAGGCCGGCGCGAAGATCATGCGGGTCATCCCCGACGCCATGAACTCGGAGCCGGCTCCGTACGGCCCGTGGGCCGGACTGGGGATCATGGTGCTCTGGGTGGCGGCCGCGCTGCTCGGCGGCTACCTGGTGCTGAAGAAGCGGGACGCCTGAGCCGTCCGGGCCCCCTGGGGGAGAACCCTGAGGTTCCCCCCGGAGCGGGCCCGGAGGTCGTCTCCACTTCGCCGGAACCGTCAACGGCTGGATAAGCTCCTAGCTCATACGGGGGGCTCGGCCTTCGGCCGCCACGGCCCCGACATGGATGAGACCGACCTGTCGATGGGGCTGGAGAATGATCGAGGCAGTCGGCCTGACGAAGCGCTACGGCGCCAAGACGGCCGTGTACAACCTTTCCTTCCAGGTGAGGCCCGGTGTCGTCACCGGGTTCCTGGGGCCCAACGGGTCGGGCAAGTCGACCACGATGCGCATGATCCTGGGCCTCGACCGGCCCACCGCGGGACATGTCACGATCGGCGGCCACCCCTTCCGGCAGCTGCCGAACGCGCCCCGGCAGGTCGGCGCGCTGCTCGACGCCAAGGCCGTGCACGGCGGGCGGAGCGCGCGCAGCCATCTGCTGTCGCTCGCGCAGCTCGCCGGCATCCCGGCGCAGCGCGTCGACGAGGTCCTCGGCGTGGTCGGCCTCCAGGACGTCGCCAAGCGGCGTTCCAAGGGCTTCTCGCTCGGCATGGGCCAGCGGCTCGGCATCGCGGCGGCGCTCCTGGGCGACCCGCAGGTGCTGCTCTTCGACGAGCCGGTCAACGGCCTGGACCCGGAGGGCATCCTCTGGGTCCGCAACCTGATGAAGAAGCTGGCCGCCGAGGGGCGGACGGTCTTCGTCTCCAGCCACCTCATGAGCGAGATGGCCCTCACCGCCGACCATCTGATCGTGATCGGCCGTGGGCAGCTGCTCGCGGACATGAGCGTCACGGACTTCATCTCGGCGAACTCCGCCGACTTCGCCCGGGTGCGGACCCCCCAGACCGATCCGGGTCAGCGGGAGAAGCTGACGGCGGCTCTCATGGAGGCCGGCGGCCAGGTGATGTCCGAGCCGGACGGCGCGCTGCGGGTGACGGGCCTGCCGCTGCCGCGGATCAGCGACCTCGCGCACGGTGCGGACGTACGGCTCTGGGAGCTGTCCCCGCACCAGGCCTCCCTGGAGGAGGCGTACATGCGCCTGACGCAGGGCGCCGTGGACTACCGCTCCACCGACGACCGGCTCGCGCACCTCCAGCCGCCGCAGCAGCCCGGCCACCCGGGGTACGGCATGCCGCCGCAGCCGGTGGTGCAGGACGTGCCGCAGCAGGGCTGGTACGCCCCGCCGCCGCCCGGACAGAATCCTTACGCCGGGGCTCCCGGCCAGGCGCCCGCGCCCGGCCCGTACGCCTCTCCGGCCGCTCCGCAGCCGGGCACCCCCCAGCCGAGCGACACCCCCAAGGACGCCCGATGACCGCCCCCGCCCAGCACCACGCTCCGGCGCCGCACTCCTACGTCTCGCCGATCCCGGTCCGCCGGGCGAACCTCGGTGACGCCCTCGCCTCCGAGTGGACGAAGATCCGTTCGGTGCGTTCGACGCTGTGGACGCTCGGGGTCATGATCCTGCTGATGCTGGTCATCGGCCTCGGAGTGGCGGCGATCGCCGCGAGCTCCGAGGCCCCGATGGGCGACGAGTCCGCGCTCGGCTTCGGCTTCTTCGGGATGCTTCCGGCCTCGATCTGCGTGATCACCCTCGGGGTGCTGACCATCGCCTCCGAGTACGGCACCGGCATGATCCGTACGACGCTGACGGCCTGCCCGAGCCGGGCCCGGGTGCTCACGGCGAAGGCGATCGTCTTCTTCCTGCTCGTCTTCACGGTCACCACCGTGGTCGCCGCGCTCGTGGGGGCGGGGCAGGTCGCCCTGGTGGACACGGCGGACGCCCCGACGGCCGGCGAGTGGCTGCGGGCGACGGTCGGCGCGGGCGCCTACCTCGCGATGCTCGGGCTGCTCTCGCTGGCGCTCGGCACGCTGATCCGGCACTCGGCCGGTGCGATCACGGTGATGATCGGTCTGCTGCTGCTGCCGCTGGTGGCCGCGCTGTTCATGTTCTCCGAGGCGCTGAAGTCCGTGCAGGAGGCGCTCTTCACCTACGCGATCCCCTCGCAGATGATCTCGCTGTACGCGGCGCAGCCGCCGTTCGGGGACGACGGCCCGTCGGGCTGGGAGCCGCTGCTGATCATGACCGGGGTGGCCGGGGTCGCGCTCGCCGGCGCTTACGCGCTGCTGAACAACCGGGACGTGTGACCGCCCCTGGCCCAGGCCCGCGTCTTTGTACGTCGGCTCAGTACTTCGGCGCGTTCCGGGACCGCTGCACCCTGCTGGTGCGGCGGTCCTTCGCGTTCCAGCAGGCCTTGTGCCAGTGCCGCCGGTCGTCCACTCCCCCGTACTCCGGCCAGGCGACCACGTGCGGGGCGCCGCCCGGGATCTCCTGGTCGCAACCGGGGCAGCGGTAGCGCTTGCCGGGCGCGCTCGCCCCGGCGACGAGGCGGACGTACCACTCCTCGCCCTGCCAGGACTCGGTGCGCTGCACGCCGCCGTACCGGTCGCCGTGGTCGCCCTCCTGCTGCTGCTCGGGCTTCTCGCCGCCTCGGGAACGGTTGTGGCGCGGGGACACGGGCACACCTCACGGGGTCTGGGAACACGGACCGTTCCCTCAAGCCTACGGGCCGCGATGCGGTGCCCCGGGCCCCGTCCGCGACGGCTTAGACGAAAATCGCAAGAACTTCATGAACGGCCGTTGCCTTTGGCACGTGTCAGACGTTGGTGCCAGTGCGAGGGGAGTTACGCGTCGGCCGCAGAGGAGGCACAAGGCGATGCGCGTGGGTACGTTCGTTCTGGCAGCCCAGTTCCCGGGTCAGGGGCAGGGTGAGGCCCTGCACCGGGCGGTGCGGACCGCCGAGGTCGCGGAGGAGGCGGGCCTCGACTCGGTCTGGCTGGCCGAGCACCACTTCGTGCCGTACGGGGTCTGCCCCTCGGCCGTGACACTGGCCGCGCTGCTGCTGGGCCGCACACGGCGGCTGCGGGTGGGGACGGCGGTGAGCGTGCTGCCGAACGTCCACCCGGTCGCCCTGGGCGAGCAGGCGGCGCTGCTGCACCTCACCTCGGGCGGCAGGTTCACCCTCGGGGTGGGCCGGGGCGGCCCCTGGGTCGACCTGGAGGTCTTCGGCGCGGGCCTCGGGGCGTACGAGAAGGGCTTCCCCGAATCGCTCGACCTGTTGCTGCGCTGGCTCTCCGAGCCCCGTGTCGGCGCCGAGGGAGAACGGTTCGCCTTCCGCGAGGTACCGGTGGTGCCCCGCGCCGACGAGCTGATCGGCGGGGACCCGGCCCCCGAGGTGGTGGTGGCCTGCACGTCGCCGAGGAGTGTGCGGCTGGCCGCCGAGCGCGGACTGCCGATGCTGCTCGGGATGCACTGCGGCGACGAGGAGAAGGCCGAGATGGTCACGGCCTGGGCGCGCTGCGCACGGGAGGCCGGGCGGGACCCGGACGAGATCGCGCGGATCGGTTCCCACCACGTGTCGGCGGGCGTGGCACAGCTCGCGGACCGGGGCGCGGACGCGGCCGAGGCGCTGGTGAAGGCGATGCCGGGCTGGCTGAAGCAGGGCCTCGACGCGCATGTGACGGTCGACGGCCGGCACCGGGCGATGCGGGACCCCGTCGCGTACACGGAGCTGCTGTGCGGACTGCACCCGGTGGGCACGCCCCGGCGCGCGGCGGACCGGCTGGCGGCGACGGCGGAGCGCACGGGCATCACCCGCTTCGCCCTGCTCGCCGAGGGCACGGGCGACCTCGCGTCGACCGAGGAGAACGTGCGGCGGCTCGGCGCGGAGGTCCTGCCGCTGCTCGTCTGACCGTACGGACGCAAGTGCGAACCGTACGGGCTCAGGGCGGAGCCGTGCTGCCGCTCCGGCATCTCCGCGCGGCGATGCGCGTCGACACGCATCGATCGCGTCTCCCGCGATGGGGAGCGGCAGCACCATGTCTCAGCAGTCGCGCAGTTCCGGCGACTGGTTCAGCAGCTGCCCTCGTACGGACGTGAAGCGGGCAAGCCGCTCGTCCACCGACGGGTCCAGCGGGAAGACCGCCACCCGGTGGCAGTTCTGGAAGGCGAGACGCACCCCGAAATGCCGCTGCAGCGCACCACGAATGGCGTCGCTCGCGAGCGCGCGCAGCAGCTGACCACGTGCCTGCTCATTCGGCGGCGGCGTCTGGTTGTCGGCGAACTCTCCGCCGTCGACCTTCAGCTGGGCCACCAGAGAACTGATCATCTCCCATGCGTAGGGCAGGGAGGTCCGGACGCAGTCGACGAAGTCGGCTTCGTCGACCTCGCCTCGCTCGGCCTGTTCCAACAGTGCCGGTGAGACGTCGAGCGACATGGGTTCTCCTCTCGCGACCCCGCGGACGGGGTCTTGCGGGCAGGGCGAAGGCCGGGCCGCCCGCCACGCAGCGTGCACGGACGACGACCTCCAGCTTCCACGGTAAGCGCGCAGTCCTGCACGCACCAGGAGATGGGGAGCACAACCGGCTGATAACCGACGGGTGTTCGGCTCAGGATCATGCCCAGAGGGGGTCCGGGTGATGCCCGAATCGCGCGGAAGAGCGCCCGTCTTGTAGCGTTGGCGACCATGCGTCTCGTCATTGCCCGTTGCTCCGTGGACTACGCGGGCCGGCTCACGGCCCACCTGCCCTCCGCGCCCCGTCTGATCCTCATCAAGGCAGACGGCAGTGTCTCCATCCACGCGGACGACCGGGCGTACAAACCGCTCAACTGGATGTCCCCGCCGTGCACCCTCAAGGAGGGTGCGGACGGCGAGGCGGGCATCTGGACCGTGATCAACAAAGCGGGCGAGAAACTGATCATCACGATGGAGGAGATCCTCCACGACTCCTCGCACGAACTGGGTGTGGACCCCGGTCTCATCAAGGACGGCGTCGAGGCACACCTCCAGGAACTCCTCGCCGACCGCATCGAGACCCTCGGCGAGGGCTACACCCTGATCCGCCGCGAGTACCCGACCGCGATCGGCCCCGTGGACATCCTGTGCCGCGACTCGGACGGCGCGACGGTCGCGGTCGAGATCAAGCGGCGCGGCGAGATCGACGGCGTCGAGCAGCTGACCCGCTACCTGGAACTGCTCAACCGCGATCCGCACCTCGCCCCGGTGCGGGGCGTCTTCGCGGCGCAGGAGATCAAGCCGCAGGCCCGGGTCCTCGCGACCGACCGCGGGATCGGCTGCGTGGTCCTGGACTACAACGCGATGCGGGGCATCGAGGACGACAAGCTGCGGCTGTTCTAGCGGACGGCGACGGCGGTACGGAGAAGGCCCCGGGTGCGAGGAACGCGCCCGGGGCCTTCGTCGTACTCCGGCGGGACCGCCGTCAGGCGGGCGACGGGGAGCCGGTGGCGTCGCCCGGGGCGGGCGGGCCGCCGAGGGACGAGGAGGCGGAGATGCTGGGGCTGTTCTCCTCTTCGCTCGTCGGGGAGGTGGTCGGCGGATCCGTCGTCGGCTCCGGCGGCGTCGTCGTCACCGGCGGCGGGGTCGTCGTCGTCGGGTTCGGCTTCGGTGTCGTCGACGACGGCTTCGGGGGCGTCGTCGTGGGCCGCGGCGGCCGCGTGGTCGAGCCCGTCGGCGGGGCCGTCGTCGTCGTGGGCGGCGGGGTGGTGGACGGGCGGTCCGAGGACGACGGGGTGCCCGAGCTGCCAGGGGTGCCCGAGTCCGACGGGTCCGACGGGGAGGTGCTCCCCGAGGCGGAGGGGCTCGGGGAGCCGGAGCGGGTGGGCTCACCGGTCTCACCGGGCTCCCCCGCGTCGCCCTCGTCCGGCTGCTCCTCGCCGTCCGTGCCGTCGTCGGTGGTGTCGCCGGTGGCCGTGCTGTCGGAGGTGACGCGGTTGGTGGCCGGGTCCTCGCCGTTGCCGGACGTGGCGCCGAGGGTCACGACGGTGCCGAGGACGGCGACGAGGAGCGCGCCCGCGCCGACGGCGGCGAGGTTGCGGCGCGCGCCGTCGATGATGCCGCCCTTGAGGCTCGGGCGGCCCGCGCCCTTGGCGGTGTCGGGGCGGGTGATGAGCGTCGGGCCCTCGTCGGCGAAGTCGGGGAACGCCGGCATCGATGCCTTCGCCGGGCCTCGCCCGGGTCCGCCGGACGGCGGGGTCGGGCCCACGGCTCCCGCGGCTCCGGCCGGCAGCGCTGCCGGCGTCGTAGTCGGGAAGGGCTCGGGGGCCGGTCTGCGGCCGGGGCCGCGCAGGGAGGGAATGCCGCGGGGCGGCGAGACGGGCTCCTCGGCGCGGGTCGCGGCCGCGGCGGCGTGCTCCCCGGAGAGGTCGGCGACCAGGGCGAGCGCCCGGCGTCCCGCGACGGTGCCGCGCTTGTCGGCGAGCACGCCGCGCATGCCGATGGAGGCCTCCAGCTCGGCGCGGGCCCGCTCCAGGTTTCCGGCGCACAGGGCGAGGACACCGAGCTCGTGGTGGAAGTAGGCCTCCTCGGCGACCTCGCCGGTGAGCCGGGCGGCCTCCTGTCCGGCGCGCAGGGCCCGCTCCCAGGCGCCCCAGTGCAGTCCGGCGGCGAAGGCGGGGGCGGCGGCGCGGGCGAGCAGGACGGCGGTGGCGCGGTGCTCGGCCTCCGTCTCGGGGGTGCCCCCGGTGCCGGTGACGAGGGCGGACAGGGCGGCGAGAAGGGCGTCGGACTCGGCGGCGGCCCGCTCGGGGGTGACGGAGGGGTGGGCGGCCCACCAGGCGTAGTGCTGGGCGACGGTGTGGGCGCGGTCGGCGGCAGCGTCGCCGGGCCCGTACCCCTGGGCGAGGAGCTGGGTGAGGACCCCGGCGGCGAGCCGGTAGCGGGGTCCGACCGGGGAGAGCAGGCCGCAGGCCCGCAGCTCGCCGAGAGCGGCGTCGGCGTGGGTGTCGCCGACGAGGGCCGGCAGATGGGCCTGGTGCGGGACCTCGCCGCCGAGGGCTACGGCGAAGCGCAGCGCGGTCTGGGCGGAGCGGCTGAGGCGGGAGGCGAGCAGGGCGGCGGGGGCGGCGCCCTCGCCGAGGCTGGGCAGGGGTATCTCGCGCAGTTCGACGTCGGGGTCGTCGACTCCGTCGAAGGCCGCCGCGGCGGCGACCGCGGCCGCTTCCGGGTCGGTCGGCCCGAAGGCCTCCTCCAGGGCGCCGAAGGCGTCGAACTCGGCGGGCGTGACGCGGAGCCGGTCGCGCTGGCGGAGCAGGGCGCCGGCCTGGACGAAGCGGAGGGGCAGGCCCTCGGACTCGAACCACAGGTCGCCGGCCCAGTTGGCCTCGTCGTCGGTGAGGGTGCGGCCGACGGCGCTCTCCAGGAGCTTGAGCGCGGCACCGCGGCCGAGGCCGGCGAGGTGGATGTCCTCGACGTGGGCGTCGGCGGAGGGGGCGGGGGTGTCGGGTCCCGCGGCGAGCAGGAAGGCGCACTCGGGGGCGGCGGCCAGGAACTCGTCGAGGGCGGCGCCGCCGAACTCCAGGTCGTCGACGACCACGACGGCGCCGATCTCGCGGAGCCGGTCGTGCAGCACGGTTCGGCCGGGCCGGTGGTCCGGGGCGTACCGGACGGCGGCGAACAGCTCGTGGAGGAGTTCGGCCGGGGTGCGGTGGTGGCCGGAGAGCCGGACGACTCCGTCGGGCGCGAGGTCGGCGCAGTCGGCGGCGACGGCGTCGAGGAGGGCGGTGCGGCCGGATCCGGCGGGGCCGGTCAGACGGGCGGAACGGCCGCGGCCGAGGATGCCGACGAGGCGCTCGCGCTCCTCCTGGCGTTCGAGGAGCGGCAGCGTGGGCGCGGCCGGGCCCGGTGGTACGGGCGGGGCGGCGGCGCGGGCGGCCTCGGCGCGCTCCTCGGCGGTGAGGGGGCGGGGGGCCGCGGGTTCGTGGCCGGGCGGGCAGGGTTCGATCTCGCTGCCGTCGACCGGGTTGACGGTGACGAGCAGGTCGCCGGAGACGAGCCGGACGACGCGGGCACGTGCGGGTGCGGGGGCCGGGGCGGGGGTGCCTCGTCCCTGGCGTGCGTCGTCGCCCTCGCCGTCGTGTCCGTACTCCTCCGGCCCCCGGTTGATCGGGTCCATGGTCCAAGCCCCCAAGAAGCGGTGTCCGGTGCCCGCCGGGTGGGTCCGTCAATGTGCAGGCGACCGAACCCTAGACCGTGGTCAGGCGCTCGGGAACAGGTGGGGTGCCCAGGAGACCCAGTCGTCACGGTCTTGTGAGGATTGAGCGTGACGCCTGGTTCACACAGCGGCTTCACAGGCGCGCCGCCGCGGGTCGTCCCGGTCCGGGTCGTCCCCGCTCGCGGGCGGCGTCACGGTCCGCGCCGAACCGCCGGCGGTCGGCGTCCCGGTCCGGGCAGGCCCCGCTCCGGGTGGTCACACCCGGGGCAGGGACTCCAGCGCGAGGCCGCCCTCGATGGCGAGGATGCGGTGCAGCTTGGTCGCGACGAGCAGCCGCTGCATCTGGGGCGGCACGCCGCGCAGGACGAGCCGCCGGCCGCAGCGGCCCGCGCGGCGGTGGGCGCCCATGATGACGCCGAGCCCGGTCGCGTCCCAGGAGTCGAGGCCGGTCAGGTCGAGCACCAGGTCTCCGACGCCGTCGTCGACGGCCGAGTGCAGGACCGTACGGGCGTCCGCCGCGCTCCGGACGTCGAGGCGGCCCCCGACGACCAGCTCGACATGGTCGCCCCTGATGTGCATATGCGCTCCCCGAGAGTGCTCCGTCTTCGCAACAACTGACTGCCGCACCGGCAGATACGTTGCGCCTTGTCAGCGAACCGATACCGAAATTCACCCCACGGGGTGAGGCGGGGTGGCGGGTACGGCTCAGTACTTGTAGAAGCCCTGCCCGCTCTTGCGGCCGATGTCACCCGCGTCCACCATCCGGCGCATCGCCTCGGGCACCGCGAACTTCTCGTCCTGGGACTCGGTGTAGATGTTGTTGGCCGCGTTCACCAGGATGTCGATGCCGGTGAGGTCGGCGGTGGCGAGCGGGCCCATCGCGTGGCCGAAGCCGAGCTTGCAGGCGATGTCGATGTCCTCGGCGGTGGCGACGCCGGACTCGTGGAGCTTGGCGGCCTCGACGACGAGGGCCGAGATGAGGCGGGTGGTGACGAAGCCGGCGACGTCGCGGTTGACGACGATGCAGGTCTTGCCGACGGACTCGGCGAACTCCCGGGCGGCGGCGAGGGTCTCGTCGCTGGTCTTGTAGCCGCGGACGAGCTCGACGAGCTGCATCATCGGGACCGGCGAGAAGAAGTGGACGCCGACGACGGACTCGGGGCGCCCGGTCACCGCGGCGATCTTGGTGATCGGGATCGCGGAGGTGTTGGAGGCGAGGACCGCGCCGTCCTTGACGACCTTGTCGAGCGAGCGGAAGATCTCGTGCTTGACGTCGAGGTTCTCGAAGACGGCCTCGACGACGATGTCGGCGTCGGCGACGGCCTCGAGCTCGGTGGTGGCGGTGATGCGGCCGAGCGCGGCCTCGGCGTCGGCGGCGTCCAGCCTGCCCTTCGCGACGAACCGGTCGTACGACGCCTTGATGCCGTCGGTGCCCCGGGTGAGGGCGGCGTCGGTGACGTCACGCAGGACGACGTCCCAGCCCGCCTGTGCCGAGACCTGCGCGATGCCGGATCCCATGAGTCCGGCCCCGATGACGGCGAGCTTCCTGGCCACGATGTTCCACCCCTTAACGCCTGTTCACTTCTGGCTCTTCGGCGGAGATTAGCGGTCGGGAGCCGTCATGTGACCGTGAAGTAATGCGCGTCACGCCCTGTTTGACGGACGTCACACTCGCAGCACCCCGTTCGGGCACCTCCGCCCCTCTCTCCCGGGCGTGGGCGCGCGGCGGCCGCTCCCCGGCGTCGCCGGTCCGGAGCTCCCGGCGCCTCCGTCGGCCCTGCCGGACCGCGTGGTCCGGCACCTTCTCGCTCCAGCGGTTCCTCGACCCCGTCGAGGAGCACGAGGGCCTCGCGGGACCTCGCGGAGGGGCTCGCCGTGACGGTCGGCACACGGACGTTCCGGAAGGCCATCGCCTCACTAGGCTGGGCCCATGGTCAATCTGACGCGCATCTACACCCGTACCGGCGACCAGGGCACCACGGCGCTCGGCGACATGAGCAGGACCGCCAAGACGGATCTGCGGATCTCGGCCTACGCCGACGCCAACGAGGCCAACGCCGCCATCGGCACGGCGATCGCCCTCGGGCAGCTCGACGCGGAGGTCGTGAAGGTGCTCGTCCGGGTGCAGAACGACCTGTTCGACGTGGGCGCGGACCTCTGCACCCCGGTGGTCGAGGACCCGAAGTACCCGCCGCTGCGGGTCGAGCAGTCGTACGTCGACAAGCTGGAGGCCGACTGCGACCTCTTCCTCGAGCAGCTCGACAAGCTGCGCTCCTTCATCCTGCCGGGCGGCACGCCCGGGGCAGCGCTGCTGCACCAGGCGTGCACGGTGGTCCGGCGGGCGGAGCGCTCCACCTGGGCGGCCCTGGAGGTGCACGGCGAGACGATGAACGCCCTGACCGCCACGTACCTCAACCGCCTCTCAGACCTGCTCTTCATCCTTGCCCGGACGGCGAACAAGGAGGTCGGGGACGTGCTCTGGGTCCCGGGCGGGGACCGCTGAGGTCGCTCCCTCCGGGGCCTTCCGCGGCCAGATCGCGTAGCTGAGCGCGATCAGGCCGTGGATGCCCGCCGCCCGCCAGGCGACGAAGATCCAGCCGTACAGGCTGTCGGTGTTCCCGTCCCCGCCGACGTACAGGGCGGCCAGGAGCAGCAGTCCCGAGGCGACGGCCGCCGCCGTCACCGAGCCCAGCCAGACCTTGCCCTCGTGGCGGGCGCGGGCCATCCCGTACTGCGGAGGCTTCGGGGGCCGGAGCGCGCCGCCGAAGCGGTGGGCGGCGTGGCCGTCGAGCCACTTCACGGTGCGGTGGCCGTGGCCGACGGTGTAGCCGATGTAGAGGGCGGCGAGGCCGTGCTTCCAGCTGGGGTCGGCGCCGTTCTTGAGGTCGATCGCGGTGACGACGAGGAGGAGGACCTCCAGGAGCGGCTCGCAGAGCAGCAGCGCGATACCCGTCCGGGGCATCTTCAGGAGGTAGCGGGCGGCGAGGCCGGCGGCCAGCAGGACCCAGAAGCCCACCTCGCAGATGACGATCAGCGTGACGATCACGACGGTTCCCCTTTCGGTACTCCCTCAGCGTCCCCCGGCGGCCGGGCGGGATCGTCGTCGCCGATGACGAAGTACGCCTACATCCTTCGACGGAGGAGCGGATCGCCCAGGACGGCGAGGCCCGGGGCGGGCGGGCCGTGTTGGATGGGAACGTGACATTCCCCCGACCCCACCGCGTCGACCTGCTCATGGCCGCCGGAGGCCTCGCCATCGGTCTGCTGATGTGGTCCTTCGGGCTGCACACCCAGACCGACCGGATGATCACCGCGCGCTGGGCGACCCTGATCCCGCTCTTCGTCATGGCCGCGTTGGTGGCCGTCCGCCGGACGATGCCGCGGACTGCCCTGGCCGTGGGCACGGTCGCTCTCGTCGCGGACCAGTTCACCTACGGCACGCTCGTGACCGCGCTTATGTACACGGACCTGGTCTACGCGGCCGTGGTCTACGGGTCGGCCGCCGCCGCGCGGCGCATCCCCTACACGACCGGACTCATCACGATCGGCGTGACGATCGGCTTCCTCGTCTGGTGGCAGAACGCGATCGCCCTGGTGATCGGCCTGCTCACCGGCATGGTGTCGTTCCTGCCCGCGCTGACCGGCGCGGTCGTACGCACGCACCGCCAGGCCGCCGACGCCGCCCTCCTCCGCGCGGAGCAGACCGCGCTGCTCGCCGAGATGGACCGTTCGCAGGCCGTCGTGGCCGAGCGGGCGCGGATGGCGCGCGAGCTGCACGACATGGTCGCCAACCACCTCTCGGCCATCGCGATCCACTCCACCGCGGCGATGTCGATCGACGAACCGGCCACCACCCGGCAGGCGCTGGGCGTGATCCGGGAGAACAGTGTGGCCGGCCTCTCGGAGATGCGGCGGCTCATCGGCCTCCTCCGGGACAGCAGCGGGGACTCGGAGCCCGCCGCCGCGCCCACGCTCGCCGGTCTGGACGCCCTGGTCGACCAGGCGCGGGCCAACGCCGGGCCGAGCGGTCTCGACCTCGTCCTGGAGGACGGCCGCGATTCCACGGCCGTCCTCCCGGCGCCGGTGGAGCTCGCCGCGTACCGGATCGTGCAGGAGTCCCTGACGAACGCGCTCAAGCACGCGGCACCGGGCGAGGTCCGGGTCGTGCTCGGCGGCGGGCAGGCGGCCCTTACTGTCGAGGTGACGAGTCCGCGCGGGGAGCGCCCCGGCCCGACGGCACCCGGTTCGGGCGCCGGTCTGGTGGGGATGCGGGAGCGGGCGGACCTGCTGGGAGGCGTGTTCGATGCGGGTCCGGTGACGGACCGCGAAGGACGGAAGCAGTGGCGGGTCAGGGCGGAACTGCCCATGGACGTGAACGACGAGGAGCGGGCATGACAGTGCGGGTGGTGGTCGCCGAGGACCAGTCCGCGGTACGGGCGGGGCTTGTGCTCATCCTGGGCAGCGCACCGGACATCGAGGTGGTCGGCGAGGCGGCGGACGGCGAGCGGGCGGTGGAGCTGGCCCGTGAACTGCGTCCCGATCTGGTCCTGATGGATGTGCAGATGCCCCGGATGGACGGGGTGACGGCGACCGGGATCGTCGTGTCGGAGGGGCTCGCCGATGTGCTGGTCCTGACGACCTTCGATCTCGACGCGTACGTCTTCGGGGCACTGCGGGCGGGGGCGTCGGGCTTCCTGTTGAAGAACGCGGAGGCGCGGGAGCTGATCGAGGCGGTCCGGACGGTGGCGCGGGGCGAGGGGTTGATCGCCCCCGCGGTGACCCGGCGGCTGATCGCGGAGTTCGCGGCGACGGGCGCACCGGTGCGTCCGACGGCGAAGACGGACCCCTCCGTGCTCGATGTCCTGACGCCCCGGGAGCGGGAGGTCCTGTCGACGCTCGGCCAGGGCCTGTCGAACGCGGAGATCGCGGTACGGCTCGACATGGCGGAGGCGACGGTGAAGACCCACGTCAGCAAGGTGCTGGGGAAACTGGCGCTGCGGAGCAGGGTCCAAGCTGCGGTCCTGGCACAGGAGTTGGGCGTCTGAGAAGACATCGGCGACGTTGGTCTGGACCTCTTGACGATTGGTCCAGACCTTCCTACGCTCGCGGGGCGCGCGCATCTTCACGGACCACCGGACCACCCCCACCACACAAGTCCGTCCGCAACTTGAGGAGCACCGTTGAGCACTCAAGCACCGACGCGCAGAACAGGGTTCAGACACCGGGCCGCCGCCGGCCTCACCGCCCTGATCCTGCCCCTCGCCGCCATGGTCGGCCTCGCCACACCCGCCGAAGCGGCCACCTCGGCCACCGCCACGTACACCAAGACCCAGGACTGGGGCACCGGATTCGGTGCCAGCTGGACCGTCAAGAACACCGGCACCACCACCATCAACTCCTGGACCGTCGAGTGGGACTACCCCGCCGGCACCTCCGTGACCTCCGCCTGGGACGCCACCGTCACCAGCTCCGGCACCCACTGGACCGCCAAGAACGTCGGCTGGAACGGCACCCTCGCCCCCGGCGCCTCCATCTCCTTCGGCTACAACGGCGCGGGCCCCGGCGCCCCCAGCGGCTGTAAGATCAACGGCGCCGCCTGCGACGGCACGAGCCAGCCCGGCGACAACGCCCCCTCGGCCCCCGGCACCCCCGTCGCCTCCGACATCACCGACACCTCGGTGAAGCTCACCTGGACCGCGGCCACCGACGACAAGGGCATCAAGAACTACGACGTCAAGCGCGACGGCACCACCGTCGCCACCGTCACCGGCCTCACCTACACCAACACGGGTCTGACCGCCGGCACCGACTACCGCTACACGGTCGTCGCCCGCGACACCATCGACCAGACCGGCCCGGACTCCGGCGCGACCCCCGTCCGCACCACCGGCGGCGGTGGCGGCCAGCCGCTCCCCAACGCGGTGAAGATGGGCTACTTCACCAACTGGGGCGTCTACGGGCGCAACTACCACGTGAAGAACATCGTGACCTCGGGCTCCGCTTCCAAGATCACCCACATCAACTACGCCTTCGGCAACGTCCAGGGCGGCAAGTGCACCATCGGTGACGCCTACGCCGACTACGACAAGGCCTACACCGCCGACCAGTCCGTCGACGGCGTCGCCGACACCTGGGACCAGCCGCTGCGCGGCAACTTCAACCAGCTGCGCAAGCTGAAGAAGGCCTACCCGAACATCAAGATCCTCTGGTCCTTCGGCGGCTGGACCTGGTCCGGCGGCTTCGGCCAGGCCGTACAGAACCCGGCCGCCTTCGCACAGTCCTGCTACGACCTGGTCGAGGACCCGCGCTGGGCCGACGTCTTCGACGGCATCGACCTGGACTGGGAGTACCCCAACTCCTGCGGTCTCTCCTGTGACACCAGCGGCGCCGCCTCCTTCAAGAACATGATGCAGGCCATGCGGGCCAAGTTCGGCGCGAACTACCTCGTCACCGCGGCCGTCACGGCCGACGCCTCCGCCGGCGGCAAGATCGACGCCGCCGACTACGCGGGCGCCGCGCCGTACATGAACTGGTTCAACGTCATGACGTACGACTTCTTCGGCGCCTGGGCGGCGCAGGGCCCGACGGCCCCGCACTCCCCCCTCACCTCGTACTCCGGCATCCCGCAGGCGGGCTTCAACTCCGCCGAGGCGATCGCCAAGTTCAAGGCGAAGGGCGTCCCCGCCAACAAGCTGCTGCTCGGCATCGGCTTCTACGGCCGCGGCTGGACCGGCGTCACCCAGGCCGCCCCCGGCGGCACGGCGACCGGCCCGGCCCCGGGCACCTACGAGCAGGGCATCGAGGACTACAAGGTCCTCAAGACCTCCTGCCCGTCCACCGGCACCATCGCGGGCACCGCCTACGCCAAGTGCGGCAGCAACTGGTGGAGCTACGACACCCCCGCCACCGTGAACTCGAAGATGAGCTGGGCCAAGAACCAGGGCCTCGGCGGAGCGTTCTTCTGGGAGTTCAGCGGTGACACCACCAACGGCGAGCTCGTCGGCGCCATCAACACCGGTCTGAACTAGCCCCCCACGGGGACACGACGAAGCGGGGGCCGGCGCAGCACGCCGACCCCCGCTTCCTCACGCGACAGGGAACTCAAGCGACATTGACCCGCTGACCGGGCGGCGCCGCCTCCAGCCAGGCCATGAAACCCGTCCGGGCGTCCTCGCTCATCGCGAGCTCCAGGCGGACGCCCTCGTACATACAGGGCTGGATCACCATCTCGGAGAGCAGCGCGAGTTCCTCCTCGCCCTCCGGCATCCGGCGCTCCAGGGCCACGATGGACGAACGCTCCAGGACCCGGCGCGGACGGGGCGCGTACGAGAAGACCCGGAACCAGGCGATCTCGTCGCCGCTGTAGCGGGCGACGCCGTACACCCACCCCTTGCCGCTCGGATCCGGCTCGTCCGGGACGTTCCAGTGCAGCGAGCAGTCGAAGGTGCCGCCGGCACGCTGGATCAGCCTCCGGCGCAAGCCGAAGACGAAGAGCCCGATCACCACCAGTGCGACGACCAGGCCGCACACGAGCAGAGCGAGGAACATCTTCACCGACCTCCTCGCTGCGTCCCGTAGCCGGCACCGCCGACAGAACCGAATACAACCTGCATCTGCATCGCCTCAGCCGCGGCACGGTCTGGAAAATTCCAGCCGTGCCGCGGCTGAGGGCACTACTCTGCGCGGACCGTCAGCGGACCGCTACCGCGCGCAGCCGGACATCGGCGCGCCGCTCGGCGGCCGCGTCGGAATCCGACTTCGCACGCTCCAGCGCGCGCTCGGCGCGCTGGGCGTCGATCTCGTCCGCCAGCTCGCAGATCTCCGCGAGCAGAGACAGCTTGTCGTCGGCGAACGAGATGAATCCACCGTGGACGGCGGCGACGACAGTCGCGCCCTCACTGGTACGGATGGTCACCGGGCCCGACTCCAGCACACCGAGCAGCGGCTGGTGGCCGGGCATGACGCCGATGTCGCCGGAGGTGGTACGCGCGATGACCAGGGTGGCCTCGCCGGACCAGACACTCCGGTCCGCGGCGACCAGCTCGACGTGCAGCTCAGCAGCCAAGGGTGGCTCCTCGGGTCACCACCCGGCGGTCGTGCCGGGTGTTGGGGTCAATTCTAGTGGGCGTGGTGAGGGGGGCGGGACCGATCCCGCCCCCCTCGGGAGAGCACGGGGCTCAGGAGACGCCGAGCTCCTTGGCGTTGGCCTTGAGGTCCTCAAGGCCACCGCACATGAAGAACGCCTGCTCGGGGAAGTGGTCGTACTCACCGTCGCAGATCGCGTTGAACGCGGCGATCGACTCGTCGAGCGGAACGTCCGAACCGTCCACACCGGTGAACTGCTTCGCCGCGTGGGTGTTCTGGGACAGGAAGCGCTCGACACGGCGGGCGCGGTGGACAACGAGCTTGTCCTCCTCGCTCAGCTCGTCGATACCGAGGATCGCGATGATGTCCTGGAGGTCCTTGTACTTCTGCAGGATTCCCTTGACGCGCGTGGCGGCGTCGTAGTGGTCCTGCGCGATGTAGCGCGGGTCCAGGATCCGGGACGTGGAGTCCAGCGGGTCCACGGCCGGGTAGATGCCCTTCTCGGAGATCGGACGGGAGAGAACCGTCGTCGCGTCGAGGTGGGCGAAGGTGGTGGCCGGAGCCGGGTCGGTCAGGTCGTCCGCGGGGACGTAGATCGCCTGCATCGAGGTGATCGAGTGACCACGGGTCGAGGTGATGCGCTCCTGGAGGAGACCCATCTCGTCGGCCAGGTTCGGCTGGTAACCCACCGCGGAGGGCATACGGCCGAGCAGGGTCGACACCTCGGAACCGGCCTGGGTGAAGCGGAAGATGTTGTCGATGAAGAACAGCACGTCCTGCTTCTGCACATCGCGGAAGTACTCCGCCATGGTCAGACCGGCGAGGGCCACGCGGAGACGGGTGCCCGGGGGCTCGTCCATCTGGCCGAAGACCAGCGCGGTCTTGTCCAGAACGCCGGCCTCCTCCATCTCCACCATGAGGTCGTTGCCCTCGCGGGTGCGCTCGCCGACGCCCGCGAAGACCGACACACCGTCGTGCAGCTTGGCCACACGGACGATCATTTCCTGGATCAGAACGGTCTTGCCGACACCGGCACCACCGAACAGACCGATCTTTCCACCCTTGACGTACGGGGTGAGAAGGTCGACGACCTTGAGGCCGGTCTCGAACATCTCGGTCTTGGACTCGAGCTGGTCGAAGTCAGGGGCCTTGCGGTGGATCGTCCAGCGCGGCGCGTCGGCCACGGTGGACTCGTCGGCGTTCAGCACCTGACCGAGCGTGTTGAACACGCGGCCCTTGGTGACGTCGCCGACCGGGACGGTGATGCCCGTGCCCGTGTCGGTCACCGCGGCCTGGCGGACCAGACCGTCGGTGGGCTGCATGGAGATGGCGCGGACGACGCCGTCACCGAGGTGCTGGGCGACCTCGAGGGTCAGCGTCTTGGTCGCGCCCTCCTCGGTCGGGTCCATGACCTCGACGTGCAGCGCGTTGTAGATCGCCGGCATCGCGTCGACGGGGAACTCCACGTCGACGACCGGGCCGATGACCCGGGCGACGCGGCCCGTGGCGGCGGCCGTCTCAACAGTGGTCGTCATTACTTGTCACTCCCCGCGGTCGCGTCGGCCAGGGCTGCGGTGCCACCGACGATCTCGCTGATTTCCTGGGTGATTTCGGCCTGGCGGGCCGCGTTGGCAAGTCGGGAGAGGTTGTTGATCAAGTCTCCCGCGTTGTCGGTCGCCGACTTCATCGCGCGTCGCGTGGCGGCGTGCTTGGAAGCAGCCGACTGGAGCAGCGCGTTGTAGATCCGGCTCTCGACGTACCGCGGCAGCAGGGCGTCGAGGACGTCCTCCGCCGACGGCTCGAAGTCGTACAGCGGACGAAGCGTGTCCGAGTCGCCCGCCTCCTTCGCCACCTCGTCGAGGCTGAGGGGCAGCAGCCGGGCCTCGACCGCGGTCTGCGTCATCATCGAGACGAACTCGGTGTAGACGATGTGGAGCTCGTCCACACCACCCTCCGCCGTGTCCTTCTCGATCGCCTCGATCAGCGGAGCCGCGATCGTCTTGGCGTCGCCGTACGAAGGCTGGTCCGTGAACCCGGTCCACGAGCCGGCCAGCTTCCGCTCACGGAAGTTGTAGTGCGCGATGCCACGACGGCCCACCACGTAGATGGTGACCTCGCGACCCTCGCCCTCCAGCTTCGCCGTCAGCTTCTCCGCCGCCTTGATGGCGTTGGAGTTGAAGGCACCGGCCAGACCGCGGTCGCTCGAGAGGAGCAGAACCGCGGCGCGGATCGGGTTCTCCGCCTCGGTGGTCAGCGGGTGCTTGTCGTTCGCACCCGTGGCCACCGCCGTGACCGCGCGCGTCAGCTCGGTCGCGTACGGAGTCGACGCCTGCACCTTGCGCTGCGCCTTGACGACACGCGAGGCGGCGATCATCTCCATCGCCTTGGTGATCTTCTTCGTCGCGGTGACGGATTTGATGCGACGCTTGTAGACCCGGAGCTGCGCTCCCATGAGTCAGGTCCCTTCCGTCGTCACTTCGAGACGTTGACGGCGGCAGGAGCGTCCTCGCCCAGCAGCTTGCCGTCAGAGGTCTCGAACTGCTTCTTGAACTCCGCGATGGCGTCGCCCACGGCCTGCAGGGTGTCGTCGGACATCTTGCCGCCCTCACGGATGGAGGTCATGAGGCCCGAGTGGCTCTGGCGCAGGTACGCCAGGAGCTCGGCCTCGAAGCGGCGGATGTCGGCGACCGGGACGTCGTCCATCTTGCCGGTGGTACCGGCCCAGACGGAGACGACCTGGTTCTCGGTGGGCATCGGCTGGTACTGAGCCTGCTTGAGCAGCTCGACCATGCGCTGTCCACGCTCCAGCTGCGCCTTGGAGGCGGCGTCCAGGTCGGAACCGAAGGCGGCGAACGCCTCGAGCTCACGGAACTGGGCCAGGTCCACGCGGAGGCGACCGGAGATCTGCTTCATCGCCTTGTGCTGGGCGGAGCCACCGACACGCGAGACCGAGATACCGACGTTCAGGGCCGGACGCTGGCCGGCGTTGAACAGGTCGGACTCCAGGAAGCACTGGCCGTCGGTGATGGAGATGACGTTGGTCGGGATGAACGCCGACACGTCGTTCGCCTTGGTCTCGACGATCGGAAGACCGGTCATCGAACCGGCACCCAGCTCGTCCGAGAGCTTCGCGCAGCGCTCGAGCAGACGCGAGTGCAGGTAGAAGACGTCACCCGGGTAGGCCTCACGGCCCGGCGGGCGGCGCAGCAGCAGCGACACGGCGCGGTAGGCGTCGGCCTGCTTCGACAGGTCGTCGAAGACGATCAGGACGTGCTTGCCCTGGTACATCCAGTGCTGGCCGATGGCGGAGCCGGTGTACGGCGCCAGGTACTTGAAGCCGGCCGGGTCGGACGCCGGGGCGGCGACGATCGTCGTGTACTCGAGCGCACCGGCCTCTTCCAGGGCGCCGCGAACGGACGCGATGGTCGAGCCCTTCTGGCCGACGGCGACGTAGATGCAGCGGACCTGCTTGTTCACGTCGCCCGAGCGCCAGTTGTCGCGCTGGTTGATGATCGTGTCGACACACAGAGCGGTCTTGCCGGTCTGACGGTCACCGATGATCAGCTGACGCTGACCACGGCCGACCGGCGTCATGGCGTCGACGGCCTTGTAGCCGGTCTCCATCGGCTCGTGCACCGACTTACGGGCCATAACGCCCGGGGCCTGCAGCTCGAGGGCGCGGCGGCCCTCGGTCGCGATCTCGCCGAGACCGTCGATCGGGTTGCCGAGCGGGTCGACGACGCGACCCAGGTAACCCTCACCGACACCGACGGAGAGGACCTCGCCGGTGCGCTGCACCGACTGACCCTCCTCGATGCCACTGAACTCGCCGAGGACGATCGCACCGATCTCGCGCTCTTCGAGGTTCAGCGCGAGACCGAGGGTCCCGTCCTCGAACTTCAGCAGCTCGTTCGCCATGGCCGAGGGAAGACCCTCGACCTTCGCGATACCGTCACCGGCCAGGCTGACCGTGCCGACCTCCTCGCGCGAGGCCGCGTCCGGCTGGTACGACTGGACGAAGTTCTCCAGTGCGTCCCGGATCTCCTCCGGCCGGATCGTGAGCTCCGCCATCTGGGTTCCCTGCTCTCCTTGTTGGGCCCGAAGTTTCTTAAGGGGTCTGGGGGCCGACCCCCAGGAATCTTCTGCAATCTCTGCACGGCCCAACCGGGCCGCTGGTGTAGCTGTGTAGCTGTGATGCCTTGTGCTGGTGACGGTCGTCAGCCGGCCAGTCGACGGGTCGCCTCGTCGAGGCGCTCCGCGATCGAGCCGTTGATGACCTCGTCGCCGACCTGCACCGTGATCCCGCCGAGGACCGCGGGGTCCACGTCCAGGTTCAGGTGCATCTCGCGGCCGTACAGCTTCGCGAGTACGGCTCCGAGGCGCTGCTTCTGCTGGTCCGACAGCGGCACCGCCGTGGTGACGACGGCGACCATCCGGTCCCGGCGCGCCGCGGCGAGCTTGGAGAGGGACTCGAGTCCCGCTTCCAGGCTACGTCCACGGGGCTGGGTCACCAGACGGACGACCAGGCGCTCGGTGGTGACGTTGGCCTTGCCGCCGAGCAGGCTGCGGAGCAGCTCGCCCTTGGCGGTGGCCGTGGCGGCCTTGTCCGTCAGCGCCGAGCGGAGCTCGGGGCTGGAGGACACGATCCGGCCGAAGCGGAACAGCTCGTCCTCGACACCGTCGAGGGCGCCCGCCTTCTGCGCCGCGGTGAGGTCGGCGGTGTTCGCCAGCTCCTCGGCCGCGTCGACCAGGTCACGCGAACGCGACCAGCGGGAACGCACCATGCCGGACACCAGGTCGACGGTCTCGCCGCCCACCTGACCGCTCAGGAGTCGCTGCGCGAGCTCGGCCTTGGCCTCGCCCGACTGCGCGGGGTCGGTCAGGACCCGGCGCAGCGACACCTCGCGGTCGAGCAGCGTGGTGACTGCGGCCAGCTCGTTCGCGAGCGTCGTCGCGTCGGCCGACGTGTTGTCGGTCAGCGCGTCGAGGGACTCACGTCCGGCGGCCAGTGCCTCACGGCTCGCTCCGTTCATCGGACGGCCTCCGCCTTCTCCTCGAGCTCGTCGAGGAAGCGGTCGATCGTCCGGCTCTGGCGGGCGGAGTCCTCGAGGGACTCGCCGACCAGCTTGCCGGCCAGGTCGGTGGCGAGCTTGCCCACGTCCTGACGCAGCGAGGCAGAAGCGGCCTTGCGGTCGGCCGCGATCTGCGTGTGGCCGGCCGCGATGATCTCCTCGCGCTGGCGCTGGCCTTCCGCCTTCATCTCCTGGATGATCGCGGTGCCCTGCTCCGTCGCCTCCTGGCGAAGACGCGCGGCCTCGTGGCGGGCTTCGGCGAGCTGGGCCTTGTACTGCTCCAGCACGCTCTGAGCCTCGATCTGGGCCGACTCGGCCTTCTCGATGCCACCCTCGATGGCCTCGCGACGCTGCTCCAGAACCTTGTTGATGTTCGGGAGGAGCTTCTTGGCGAGGAAACCGAAGACGATGACGAAGGCGATCAGGCCGATGACGAGCTCGTCGAGATGCGGGATCAGAGGAGGCTGGGGCTCCTCCGCCTGCGCAAGAAGCAGCGCGTTCACATCAGTGCCTTCCGTAAAAGAATCGGGCTGTCGGTCCGGCTTACTGGTAGACGAAGCCCATGACGATGCCGATGAGGGCGAGCGCCTCACAGAACGCGAAGCCCATGATCTGGTTGGTGCGGATCAGGCCGGCAGCTTCGGGCTGACGGGCGAGAGCCTGCGTACCGTTACCGAAGATGATGCCGACGCCGACGCCGGGGCCGATGGCGGCCAGGCCGTAGCCGATCGACGCGACGTTGCCGACCACGTTCTCCTTGGCGCCGGCGGCGAGGTTGACCATGTCGAGAGCAGCGGACATGCCGTTACTTCCTTCTCTTTCAATGACCCGGTGGGGGTTGGCCACCGGACGACTGTTGGATTGGGGGTGAAGCTACGATCCGGGACGGATCGGCTCAGTGGTGCTCGGAGAGCGCGCCCTGGATGTAGCTGCAGGCCAGGAGGACGAAGACGTACGCCTGGACGGCCTGGATGAAGAGCTCGAAGGCGGTCATCACGAGGACCATCACGAACGAGGCGCCGGCGTAGACGAAGCCCAGGCCGTTCATGAGGTACCAGGTGGCCAGCGAGAACATCACGATCAGCAGGTGACCGGCGAACATGTTCGCGAACAGTCGCACCGCGTGCGTGAAGGGCCGGATCAGCAGGTTCGAGAAGAACTCGAGGACGACGACCATCGGAAGGATCGCACCGAGCGACTTGTCGTAGCCGACGATGTTCTTCCAGCCGCCGACGAAGCCGTGCTTCTTGAACGTCAGCGAGATCCACATGACGTAGACGATCAGCGCGAGACCGGCCGGGAAGGCGATCAGCGAGGTGACCGGGAACTGGGCGAGCGGAATGATCGACCAGAGGTTCATGATCCAGACGAAGAAGAACAACGACACCATGAAGGGGACGTACTTCTCGCCGTCCTTCTTGCCGATGATCTCGTAGACGATGCCGCGGCGCACGAAGTCGTAGCCGGCCTCGCCAACCATCTGCAGCTTGCCGGGGACCAGCTTGGGCTTGCGGAACGCGGCCCAGAAGAACCCGACGACCACGATGGAGCCCAGGAGGGCGAGCAGCATCGGCTTGGTGATCTCGATGCCCCCCACCGTCGCGATGGGCTCGTACATGAACGTGTGCAGGCCCGGCGCCGGGAAGCCACATCCACTGAAGATGTGGCAATCCGGGTCGAAGGCAAGCGTCTGGTCAGCACTCACCGCGGGCTCCTTCAGCGTGGCGCATAGGTACGGCAACCTCGTTGTGTCGGCGCGGCACGCAGCCGCGGGTCGGCACTGGACTGGTCTTACGGATAAGGGGGCGGCGGTTCGGCATCGAGCCTCGCGCTGGGACAGGCGTCTCGGATGCCCGCGCCCGCAGTGCCGCAGTTGGCACCGGACGATAGCAGGAAGCCGAACGCGGCTTTATCCCGGCCCTACCCTTCACGACTTCGACCCCGTGTTTCCGGGGTCGATGTACGTGATCTTGGCCTTCATGTAGGCACGGGCCTGTGCGGCGACCCACACCACGGTCGTCGCGAGCAGCGTGAAAGCGAAGGCCTTGAAGTTGAACAGCGTGGTGTTCTTGAGCAAGGCCAGGAAGATGAAGAGCACCAGCAACTGCGCCGTGTAGAGCATGAGCCCCATGGCCTGGAACAGATGCGGGAGCGACTTCGCCGTCCGCTGCAGGACGACCTGCCCGATCCCCATGAAGAGGAGCACGACCAGGGTGCCGACGACGGCGCCGAGCGCGCCCTTGCCACCGGCGACCACAGCGCTGATGACCGTGGCGATCGCGCCGACGGCAGCGGTGGGGATGACGGTGTGCAGAAGGATGCGTGCGTCGTTGGACGGCATGGCGGTGTCTCCGCTTGCTGAAGGGGGCGATGGTGTCGTCAAGGACGAGCGTAAGCCCGGTCCGAGGTGGGTCTCGGGGCCAACAGACCGTCGCACTACGGTCTTTCGGCACTGCCGCCGGGTCTCGTGAACGGTATCACAAACTATTTGAATAGGTCTTTACCCATAAGGTGTGCCAACTGTCACACATGAGAGTTACCCCGCGCGTGTGTGCGCGGCGGCACGACGCCTTGTCTGCTAATGGCCGCGCATGCGGCTTTCGTCAACTTGGCGTTCCGGCCTTCCGCCTGTCGGTGAAGCGCCCCCGGTTGCCGATGGCGGTGGCGCCGTTGATCCCCGCCGGCACCGGAATGCGCTCCTCCTCGACCACGACGGGCTCAGGAGCGGCCTCCGCGACGGGAACCCGCTTGCGGCGTCGGTAGCGAGGCGGTACGACCGACTCGGCCCAGCGGGGCGCGCGCGGGGTGAAGCGCGGCAGCAGGAGCAGCACCAGGCCGATCGCGCTGAGACCGACGACGCAGAGGACGATCCACATCGACGCCGAGTGGACCGAGTACGCCAGCGTTCCGAAGGCGATGAGCGCCGACCAGAAGTACATGATCAGGACCGCGCGGCTGTGCGAGTGCCCGATCTCCAGGAGCCGGTGGTGCAGGTGCCCCCGGTCGGCCGCGAACGGCGACTGGCCCTTCCACGTACGGCGCACGATCGCGAGGATCAGGTCCGCCATCGGGATCGCGATGATCGTCAGCGGCAGCACCAGCGGGATGAAGACCGGCAGCGCGGCGTGCGTGGCCTCACGGGTCGAACCCTCGAAGATCTTCAGCGCGTCCGGGTCGACCTGACCGGTGATCGAGATGGCCGAGGCCGCCAGGATCAGACCGATCAGCATCGAGCCGGAGTCGCCCATGAAGATCCGCGCCGGGTGCATGTTGTGCGGCAGGAAGCCCAGGCACATGCCCATGAGGATGACGGTGAAGAGCGTCGCGGGGGCGGCGGCCTCGATCGTGTAGCCGTACCAGAGGCGGTACGCGTACAGGAAGAAGGCGGCGGCGGCGATGCAGACCATGCCGGCCGCGAGACCGTCGAGGCCGTCGACGAAATTGACCGCGTTGATGGTGAGGACGACCAGGGCGACGGTCAGGAGCGTGCCCTGCCACGGGGTCAGCGAGACGACGCCGACACCCGGGATCGGCAGCCACAGGATCGTCAGACCCTGCGCCACCATGACGCCCGCCGAGATCATCTGCGCGCCCAGCTTGATCAGGGCGTCCAGTTCGAACTTGTCGTCCAGGACGCCGATCAGCCAGATCAGGGCGGCACCGGAGAGCAGCGCGCGCGGCTCGTTGGAGAGCTCGAAGACGCTGTTCAGGTTCTGCAGGTGGTCGGCGACGAGAAGTCCCGCGCACAGCCCGAAGAACATGGCGATGCCACCGAGCCGCGGAGTCGGTTCTCGGTGTACGTCTCGGGCACGGATCTCCGGCATCGCCCCGGTCGCGATGGCGAACTTCCGCACCGGACCGGTGAGCAGATAGGTCACCGCGGCCGTGACACAGAGCGTCAGCAGGTAATCACGCACGGGCTGCCCCACAGGTTTCGCTGGCCATCTCAGCCCCACACCCTAGCCGTGCCGTCCATGTGCTTGGAGACACCTGGACCACCCGAACGGTTGCACAGCGACTTTCCGTGACCTCGCCTCAGCCTCCATACGGGGGAAATCGCCCGGTCAGCCCCCGTACCTCCGCCCGTACCCGGGCCGTCTCCGCGGGATCGTCACGCAGCGCCGCGGTGAACAACCCGGCGATCTGCGCCATCTCCGGGGCCCCCATCCCCTGGGTGGTGACCGCGGCGGTACCGAGCCGGATGCCGCGCCCCTCCCCGTAAGGAAGCGCACATGTGTCGAGGACCATGCCGCCGGCGGCGAGCCGGGCACGGGCCGTGCGGCCGTCGACCCCCAGGGGCGCCGGGTCGGCGGTGATGAGGTGGGTGTCGGTGCCGCCGGTCGTCAGCGCGAACCCCTCGGCGGCGAGCGCGGCCGCGAGCACGCGCGCGTGCTCGACCACCTGGTGGGCGTACCCGGTGAACGCCGGGGTGGACGCCTCGCCGAAGGCCACCGCCTTCGCCGCGATGGTGTGCATCTGGGCGCCGCCCTGGGTGAACGGGAAGACGGCCCGGTCGATCCGCCCCGCGAGGTCCCGCCCGCACAGGATCATCCCGCCGCGCGGGCCGCGCAGCACCTTGTGCGTGGTCGCGCAGACGACATCGGCGTACGGGACGGGGCTGGGGGCCGCTCCCCCGGCGACCAGGCCGATGGGATGGGCGGCGTCGGCGATGAGATAGGCGCCGACCTCGTCGGCGATCTCGCGGAAGAGCGCGTAGTCGAGGTGCCGGGGGTACGCGATGGAGCCGCACACGATCGCCTTCGGGCGGTGGTGGCGGGCGAGCGCGGCGACCTGTTCGTAGTCGACGAGCCCTGTCTCGGCGTCGACGCCGTACGGGACGAAGTCGAACCAGCGCCCGGAGAAGTTGGCGGGCGAACCGTGGGTGAGGTGCCCGCCGTGGTCCAGGCCCATGGCCAGGACCGTGTCACCTGGCCTCAGGAGGGCCGCGTACGCCGCCAGGACGGCCGCGGAGCCCGAGTGGGCCTGGACGTTCGCGTGGTCGGCCCCGAACAGCGCTGTGGCCCGTTCCACGGCGATCCGCTCGGCGGCGTCGGCGTACTCGCAGCCACCGTGGTGACGTGCGCCGGGATACCCCTCGGCGTACTTGTTGGCGAGCGGGGAGCCGAGGGCGGCGAGAACGGCGGGCGAGGTGAAGTTCTCGGCGGCGATCAGCTGCAGGCTGTCGGCCTGCCGCCGCGTCTCTCCGAGCAGCACGTCGGCGATCTCGGGGTCCTGCCGGCGCAGGACGTCGAGAGCCTCATCGGGGGGAGCGGTGACCGACATGTCACCAATGTAGGCACGCACTCCCCCACGCGCCCGGTGAACGGCGGGCACGCACCGCGCGAACGGCGGTCGCGCCTCGCGACGCCGGTCGGTGGCCGGCTCGCACGCCCGTCGGTCGCGGGCTCGTACGCCGGTCGTCTCGGGCTCGTGCGCCCGTCAGTCGCGCGCCGAGACGCCCGTCAGCGCCGTCACCACCGGCTCCAGCGCCTGGTTGATCTCGTCGCCGATCGAGCGGAAGAAGGTGATCGGGGCTCCGTACGGATCGTTGACCTCGTCCGCGTCCACCGACGGGGCCAGCAGCCACCCGCGTAGAGCCGCTGCAGCGCGGACCAGGGCACGCGCGCGTTCCACCATGCCCTCGTCGTGGGCGTCCGGGAGCGTAGCCGGGTCTATCGCGCGGACCAGGCGGGTGAACTCCTTCAGGGTGAAGGTGCGCAGGCCCGCCGAGTGGCCCATCGAGATGACCTGGGCGCGGTGGTCGCGGGTCGCCGTCAGGACCAGGTCCGCGCGGATGACGTGCTCGTCGAGGAGCTCCCGCCCCACGAAGCCGCTGTAGTCCGCGCCGAAGTCGGCGAGGACCAGTTCCGCGTTGGCCTCCATCGGGGCGCCCTCGTGGCCCCAGGTGCCCGCGCTCTCCACGATCAGGCCGCCGCCGAGAGGGTCGCCGAGGCGGTCGCTCAGGGCATGGCGGGTCAGCCGCTCGGTGATCGGCGAGCGGCAGACGTTGCCGGTGCTGACGTGGAGGATGCGGAAGGTGTTGCTGTCGTCGAACCCCGCTATGCCACGCCCCTCAGGGGCGGTCAATTCGCCACCTCGAGGTCGGGTACGACCTTCCGGAGCTCCTCCGGCGAGAGCGCGCCCTCGCGCAGCAGTACCGGCACCTTGCCCGTGACGTCGACGATCGAGGACGGGACGATGCCGGGCGTGGGGCCGCCGTCCAGGTAGACGGAGACGGCGTCGCCGAGCATCTGCTGGGCCGCGTCGCAGTCCTCCGGAGACGGGTGTCCCGTGAGGTTCGCCGACGAGACGGCCATCGGGCCGACCTCGGTGAGCAGCTCGATGGCGACCGGGTGCAGCGGCATGCGGATGGCGACGGTGCCCCGGGTGTCGCCGAGGTCCCACTGCAGGGACGGCTGGTGCTTGGCGACGAGGGTGAGGGCGCCGGGCCAGAAGGCGTCGACGAGCTCCCAGGCCTGCTCGGAGAAGTCCGTGACCAGGCCGTGGAGGGTGTTCGGGGAGCCGATGAGCACGGGCGTGGGCATGTTGCGGCCCCGGCCCTTGGCGGCGAGCAGGTCCGCCACGGCCTCGCTGCTGAAGGCGTCCGCCCCGATCCCGTACACGGTGTCGGTGGGCAGCACGACCAGCTCGCCCCGGCGGACGGCGGACGCGGCCTCGCGCAGACCGGTCACGCGGTCGGTCGCCTCGTTGCAGTCGTATCGCCGTGCCATCAGTTCCCGGCCTCCTCGTACACGTGGTTCGTCATGGCGGTCATGCCGGTCATGGCATGGCCTTGCGGGCGGTCGCGAAGCGCGGCCGGTTGTTCAGGTCCGGGTGGTCGGCGGCGTCGGCCCAGCCTGCCTCTTCGTTGAAGATCCACGGCACCTGCCCGCCCTGGGTGTCCGCGTGCTCGATGACGACGAGGCCGCCGGGACGGAGCAGCCGGTGGGCGGTGCGTTCGATGCCGCGGATGGTGTCGAGGCCGTCCTCGCCCGAGAAGAGGGCCATCTCCGGATCGTGGTCGCGTGCCTCGGGTGCGACGTACTCCCACTCGGTGAGCGGGATGTACGGCGGGTTGGAGATGACCAGGTCGACCTGGCCGTCCAGCTCGGGGAGCGCGCTGAGCGCGTCGCCCTGGTGGACGGTGACGCGGGAGCCCTCGGCGTTCTTGCGGGTCCACACGAGGGCGTCGTCGGAGAGCTCGACCGCGTGCACGCGCGAGCGCGGCACCTCCTGGGCCATCGCGAGGGCGATGGCGCCGGAGCCGGTGCAGAGGTCCACGATGAGGGGTTCGACGACGTCCATCGCGCGTACGGCGTCTATGGCCCAGCCGACGACCGACTCGGTCTCCGGGCGCGGCACGAAGACCCCGGGCCCGACCTGGAGCTCCAGGTACCGGAAGAACGCCCGCCCGGTGATGTGCTGGAGCGGTTCGCGGGCCTCGCGGCGGGCGACGGTCTCCCAGTAGCGGGCGTCGAAGTCCGCGTCCTTGACGTTGTGCAGCTCCCCCCGCTTGACGCCGTGCACGAACGCGGCGAGCTCCTCCGCGTCGAAACGCGGTGAGGGAACGCCGGCGTCGGCCAGCCGCTGGGTGGCCTGGGCCACCTCGGCAAGCAGCAGGTTCACGCTGGTCCTCCGTGGTGCGGGGTGGGGCTTACGGAACTGGTGCCACTTACGCCGCGGCGAGCTTGGCGGCCGAGTCGGCGTCGACGCAGGCCTGGATCATCGGGTCCAGCTCGCCGTCGAGCACCTGGTCCAGGTTGTACGCCTTGAAGCCGACGCGGTGGTCCGAGATCCGGTTCTCCGGGAAGTTGTACGTGCGGATCTTCTCGGACCGGTCGACGGTGCGGACCTGGCTGCGGCGGGCGTCGGCGGCCTTGGACTCGGCCTCCTCCTGCGCGGCGGCGAGGAGCCGGGACCGCAGGATGCGCATGGCCTGCTCCTTGTTCTGGAGCTGGCTCTTCTCGTTCTGGCAGGAGGCGACGATGCCGGTCGGCAGGTGGGTGATGCGGACGGCGGAGTCGGTGGTGTTGACCGACTGGCCGCCGGGGCCCGACGAGCGGTAGACGTCGATGCGCAGGTCGTTGGCGTGGACCTCGACCTCGACCTCCTCGGCCTCGGGCGTGACGAGGACGCCGGCGGCGGAGGTGTGGATGCGGCCGGCGGACTCGGTCGCGGGCACGCGCTGCACGCGGTGCACCCCGCCCTCGTACTTCAGGCGCGCCCAGACGCCCTGGCCGGGCTCGGTGGCGCCGTTGCCGCCCTTGGTCTTCACGGCGACCTGGACGTCCTTGTAGCCGCCCAGCTCGGACTCGGTGGCGTCGATGATCTCGGTCTTCCAGCCGACGCGCTCGGCGTACCTCAGGTACATGCGGAGCAGGTCGCCGGCGAAGAGGGCGGACTCGTCGCCGCCCGCGCCCGCCTTGATCTCCAGGATGACGTCCTTGTCGTCGCTCGGGTCGCGCGGGACGAGGAGCAGACGGAGCTTCTCGGTGAGCTCCTCCCGGTCCTTCTCCAGCTGCTTGACCTCGGCCGCGAAGTCGGGATCGTCGTGTGCCAGCTCGCGGGCGGTCTCGATGTCGTCACCGGTCTGCTTCCAGGCCCGGTAGGTGGCGACGATCGGGGTCAGCTCGGCGTAGCGCTTGTTCAGCTTGCGCGCGTTCGCCTGGTCGGCGTGGACCGAAGGGTCTGCGAGCTTCGTCTCGAGGCCGGCATGCTCGCCGACCAGTTCCTCGACCGCCTCGAACATCGGGGGCTCCTGGGTTTTCGTCAGTTGCTACGGGACGGCAAAGCGCCGGTCCCGGCCACCCGCGCGGGGCGACCGTGGACCGGCGCAGGGGCTCGCTACTTGGCGGAGCCGGCCTTGCCGAAGCGGGCCTCGAAGCGGGCGACGCGGCCGCCGGTGTCGAGGATCTTCTGCTTGCCCGTGTAGAACGGGTGGCACTCGGAGCAGACCTCGGCACGGATGGTGCCCTCGGTCAGCGTGCTCCGGGTGGTGAACGACGCGCCACAGGTGCAGCTGACCTGGGTCTCGACGTACTCGGGGTGAATCTCGCGCTTCAAGGTGTCTCCTAGTTTCGGGAGGGCTCCGGGTCGCTTCCGCGGGTCGCGGCAAACGTGAACCGGGGCCGACGTACCAGTCTGCCAGGACTGGCCGCATCTCCCCAAACCGGGGTTGCGGCGAAAGTATTCCTGAGCTGCCTCGGACGGCGGTCGAGGTGCTACTTCACGATGCCCTCGGCCTGGCCGGTGGCCGCGTCCTTCGTCGCCGACGCGGGGATCGGCCGATCCTTCTTCAGGGCCTTCCAGACCTGCGCCGACTGGGCTTCCAGGGGCACGACGCGGTTGGGGTCCCGGGGGTCGTACTCGACGGGCAGGGTGACCATGTGGACGTTCTGGGCGCCGATGCCGGAGAGGCCCTTGGCGAAGCCCATCAGCTCCTGGACGGAGTCGAGTTCGGAGTCTGGGGTGATGGCCTTGGTGGCGGCGTCGGCGAGGTCGAGGAGCTTCTTCGGGTTGGTGAGGACGCCGACGTCCTTGACCTGGTTCATGAAGGCCTTCATGAACGCCTGCTGGAGCTGGATGCGACCGAGGTCACTGCCGTCGCCGACGCTCTTGCGGGTCCGGACGAGTCCGAGGGACTGCTCGCCGTCGAGGGTGTGGGTGCCCGGTTCGAGGTCGAGGTGGCTCTTGCCGTCCTTGATGGCCGTGGTGGTGGTGATCTCCACCCCGCCGAGCTTGTCGATGAGCTTCTTGAAGCCGGTGAAGTCGACCTCGATGTAGTGGTCCATGCGGATGCCGGACATCGACTCGACGGTCTTGACGGCGCAGGCGGGGCCGCCGACCTCGTACGCCGTGTTGAACATGGCCCGCTGCTCGGCGGCGACGGCGGTGCCCTGCGGGTCGGTGCACTTCGGCCGGTCGATGAGGGTGTCGCGGGGGATGGAGACCACGCTGGCCTTCTTGTGGCCCTCGTAGACGTGGACGACCATCGCGGTGTCGGAGCGGGCGCCGCCCTCGTCCTTGCCGTAGGCCCCGTTGTCACCGGAGCGGGAGTCGGAGCCCAGGACGAGGATGTCGAGGGAGCCGTTGTCGACGTCGTCGGGGCGGTCGGTGCCGAGCTGGGCGTTGATGTCGACGGTCTCGAGGTTGCCGTCGAGCTTGAAGTAGACGTAGCCCAGGCCGGCGCCGCCGAGGACGAGGACGGCGAGTGCGCCCGAGACCAGGACGGCCGCCCTGCGGCTGCGCCCGGCGGGCTGTTTTCGGCGGCGGCCGCTTCCCGCGCCGCCTATTCGGCCGCTCTTGCTCTGCTCGGTCATCGCCATCCCTCGGGCCCTAGATTCACCATATGTGACGGTGATGCGCCCAGAAGGGTTGCGTACGTGCCTGTGAGGTTTCGGTGAGCGCGGGCCGGAACAGCACTGCGCCCACCGTGCGGGGCACGGTGGGCGCAGTGGTTCACGCAGGTCACGACAGGGTTACGAGGCCGAGGCCGCGCCCTTGTCGTACGACTGGCGCATGACGCAGGTCACACGTCAGTCGTCGTTCTTGCCACCAGGAGTCGTCTTCTGGATCTGGAGCAGGAACTCGCCGTTCGACTTCGTCTGCTTCATCTTGTCGAGCAGCAGCTCGATCGCCTGCTGCTGGTCGAGCGCGTGCAGCACGCGACGCAGCTTCCAGGTGACGGCGAGCTCGTCGCTGCCGAGCAGGATCTCTTCCTTACGCGTACCCGAGGCGTCGACGTCGACGGCCGGGAAGATGCGCTTGTCGGCGAGCTTCCGGTCGAGCTTGAGCTCCATGTTGCCGGTGCCCTTGAACTCCTCGAAGATCACCTCGTCCATGCGCGAGCCGGTGTCGACCAGCGCGGTGGCCAGGATGGTCAGCGAGCCGCCGTCCTCGATGTTGCGCGCCGCACCGAAGAAGCGCTTCGGCGGGTAGAGCGCGGTCGAGTCGACACCACCGGACAGGATGCGGCCGGAGGCAGGCGCCGCGAGGTTGTACGCACGGCCCAGGCGGGTGATCGAGTCGAGCAGGACGACCACGTCGTGACCCAGCTCCACGAGACGCTTGGCGCGCTCGATGGCCAGCTCGGCGACGGTGGTGTGGTCCTCGGCCGGACGGTCGAAGGTCGAGGAGATGACCTCGCCCTTGACCGACCGCTGCATGTCGGTGACCTCTTCCGGACGCTCGTCGACCAGGACGACCATCAGGTGGCACTCGGGGTTGTTGGTGGTGATCGCGTTGGCGATCGCCTGCATGATCATGGTCTTGCCGGTCTTCGGCGGGGCCACGATCAGACCGCGCTGGCCCTTGCCGATCGGCGACACGAGGTCGATGATCCGCGTGGTCAGCACGCCCGGGTCGGTCTCCAGACGGAGCCGGTCCTGCGGGTAGAGCGGGGTCAGCTTGTTGAACTCGGGGCGGCCGCGGCCGGAGTCGGCGGCCATGCCGTTCGCCGAGTCCAGGCGGACCAGCGCGTTGAACTTCTCGCGGCGCTCGCCCTCCTTCGGCTGACGCACGGCACCGGTGACGTGGTCACCCTTGCGCAGGCCGTTCTTGCGGACCTGGGCGAGGGAGACGTACACGTCGTTCGGACCGGGCAGGTAGCCGGAGGTCCGGATGAACGCGTAGTTGTCGAGGATGTCGAGGATGCCCGCGACGGGGATCAGGACGTCGTCGTCGGCGACCTGCGGCTCGCCGGCCTGGAAGTCGTCACGGCCACGACGCCCACGGCGGTCGCGGTAGCGCCCGCGACGCCCGCGGCGACCGCCGGCCTCGTCGTCGTAGTCGTCCTGCGGGCCGGCCTGCTGGCCGCCCTGCTGACCCTGGCTCTGGACCTGCTGGCCCTGACCCTGGCCCTGGCCGCCCTGGCGCTGACGCTGGCCGCCCTGGCCACCGCCCTGCTGCTCGTCGCCCTTGCCACGGTCGCGCTGACGGTCACGACGGTCGCGGCGCTCGCCACGCTCCCCGCGCTCGCCGCGGTCACGGCGGCCACGGCCCTCGGCGCCGTCGACGGCGGCCTCGGCCTTGGTGTCGGTGCCCGCGTCGGCCTTGGCCTCGGTACGGGTCTCGGTCTTGACGACCTGCGCGGCCTCGGCCTTGGCCTCGCCCTCCGGCGAACCGGCGGGGGCGGTGGCACGGCGGCGGCGACGCTCGCCCGCGGGCTGGTCGTCGGAGGCCGGCTGACCCGGGATGTCGATCTGCTGCTGGGCGACGGCCTTCTCGGCCTTCTCCGCCTTGGGCTCGGCGGCCTCGGCAGCGGTCTCACCCGTACGGGTCTTGGCGGTGGTGCGGCGCTTCGGCTTGGTCTCGGCGGCGTCGGCGGCCTTGGCGGGGGCGGCGGAGCCTCCACCGGCCTGCGCCTCCTTGATGACCTCGATCAGCTGGCTCTTGCGCATCCGCGCGGTGCCCCTGATGCCGAGGCCGGACGCGACCTGCTGCAGCTCGGCCAGGACCATGCCCTCGAGGCCGGTGCCGGAGCGGCGGCGCCGTGCGGTGCCGCCGGTGGCAGCACCTGCGGCGGGCGCGGCGGCGTCGACACTGCTGTCGGCAGTCACGCCCATCAGATCGGTGGTGTCGCTCACGAAGGGTCCTTCCCTGGAGCGGACGTCGGCCATCTGGCTCGGCGACCGGTTGTGCTGTCCGGCAGCGGTCCCGTGTTGGGTGGACCGTGTCCGGGGCGGTGGTCCCGCCGGGTACGGCGGAGAGAAAACGTGCTGGGGTCCGGCCCGAGCGCCCCCTGCTCGGCCCTCACTGCAGAAGAGCGAGGGGTGTCGTGCCGGTTCCGGAGCGTGCTCGAAACTGCTCAGGCAGGCTGCTCAGGCAGTTGGGGAGGCTCCCGGAAGAATCGGTGGTCCCTGATGGGGACACTCAGCACCGCGCCACAAAGGCGCCGGGTGCTGACTTGAGGTTAACACTACCGGCTCCAACAAACATTCCCCCTCTCCCTCACCGGCAATCTCCTGTCCCGGACGCTGCCCGGCGTCCGGCCGCCGCGCGCCTAGGGCGCCAGCGGAAGGACGCTCGCTCCGGACGCGTCGAGGTCGAGCCGGTTCGCGGCCCAGCCCTCGCCCGCGAGGCGGGCGACCTTGTCGGCCGTCCCGTGTTCGGCCAGCGCGAGGACCGTGGGGCCCGCGCCGGAGATGACCGCGGGGACGCCGTCCGCCCGCAGCCGGTTCACCAGGGCGATGCTGTCGGGCATCGCGGGAGCCCGGTACTCCTGGTGCAGCCGGTCCTCGGTGGCCGCGAGCAGCAGCTCGGGGCGGCGGGTCAGGGCCTCGACGAGGAGGGCGGCGCGCCCGGCGTTGGCCGCGGCGTCCACGTGCGGGACGGTGCGCGGCAGGAGTCCGCGGGCGGTCTCGGTCAGTACCGGCTTTCCGGGGACGAAAACCACCGGAACGATGGAATCCGAGGGATCCATCCTGATCGCCCGCGCGGCACCGGACTCGGTCCAGGCGAGCGTGAATCCGCCGAGCAGACAGGCGGCGACGTTGTCGGGGTGGCCCTCGATCTCGGTGGCCAGCTCCAGGAGGGCGGCCTCGTCGAGCTTGGCGTCCCCGCCTATGGTCACGGCGCGGGCGGCGACGATGCCGGCGCAGATGGCGGCGGAGGAGGAGCCGAGGCCGCGGCCGTGCGGGATGCGGTTGGCGCAGACGACCTCGAGGCCGCGCGGCTGTCCGCCGAGCAGGTCGAAGGCGGTGCGCAGGGAGCGTACGAGCAGGTGGCTCTCGTCGCGCGGGAGCGTCTCGGCTCCCTCACCGGCGATGTCGACGTGCAGTCCGGAGTCGGCGACACGGACGACGACGTCGTCGTAGAGGCCCAGCGACAGGCCGAAGGCGTCGAAGCCCGGACCGAGATTGGCGCTGGTGGCGGGGACGCGCACCCGTACGGCGGCGGCGCGGAACGCTGGACCGGCCATCGCTCGATGATCTCCTTGATTGCGACAACGGGTTGTTCTGGAACAGCGGGTGTTTCAGAGGGTGTTACGGCGGGTGTTTCAAGAGAAGTACGGGGAACCCGGGGGCCGTTTCAGCCAATGAGGCGACGACGGCAACAACACCGCGCATATGCGTCGGGGCGGGTTCGGTACAGCCTATCGAAGGAAGGTTCTGCCGCGACATAGGGCGCACAGGAGGCGCACGATGCGTGTCGCGGGCCAACCTGTGCGCCTATGTACGTTCCTGATCGGGTTTCGATCAGCACGTTTCCCCGCGCGGAGGGGTGAGGATCAGGCCAGACCGAGGCGCTCGGCGGCGGCGACCGCGTCGACCGGAACGGTGACCGGCTGCGGCGCGCCGGCGACGGCCCAGTCGGGGTCCTTGAGCCCGTTGCCCGTGACCGTGCAGACGATCGTCTGACCCGGGTCGACCTTGCCCTGCTCGGCGGCCTTCAGCAGACCGGCGACCGACGCGGCCGAGGCGGGCTCCACGAAGACGCCCTCCTGCGCGGCCAACAGACGGTAGGCGCGCAGGATCTCACGGTCCGTCACCTCGTCGATGAAGCCGCCCGACTCGTCGCGCGCGGCGATCGCGTAGTCCCACGAGGCCGGGTTGCCGATGCGGATCGCGGTGGCGATCGTCGACGGGTCCTTGACGACCTCGCCGCGCACCAGCGGAGCGGAACCGGAGGCCTGGAAGCCCCACATCCGGGGGCGGTGCGTCGCGAGACCGTCCGTGGCGTACTCGCGGTACCCCTTCCAGTACGCCGTGATGTTTCCGGCGTTGCCCACGGGCAGGACGTGGATGTCGGGAGCGTCGCCCAGCATGTCCACGATCTCGAAGGCTGCGGTCTTCTGACCTTCGATACGGACCGGGTTGACCGAATTGACCAGCGCCACCGGGTAGTTCTCGGAGAGGCTGCGGGCCAGGGTCAGGCAGTCGTCGAAGTTGCCGTCGACCTGGAGGATCTTCGCGCCGTGCACGAGGGCCTGGCCCATCTTGCCGAGCGCGATCTTGCCCTGCGGCACGAGGACGGCCGACACCATGCCGGCGCGTACCGCGTAGGCCGCGGCCGAGGCGGAGGTGTTGCCGGTGGAGGCGCAGATGACGGCCTGCGCCCCCTCCTCCTTGGCCTTGGTGATGGCCATGGTCATGCCCCGGTCCTTGAAGGAGCCGGTGGGGTTGGCGCCCTCGACCTTGAGGTGCACCTCGCAGCCCGTGCGCTCGGAGAGGACCTGAGCGGGTACGAGCGGCGTACCGCCCTCACGGAGCGTGACGACGGGCGTCGTGTCCGTGACCGGAAGGCGGTCCCGGTACTCCTCGATGATGCCGCGCCACTGGTGGGTGCCCTTGTGGGTCATGGGTCCTTACTCCCCTTCAACACGCATGATGCTGGCGACACCGCGCACGGTGTCGAGCTTGCGCAGCGCCTCGACGGTCCCCGAAAGGGCGGCGTCGGGCGCGCGGTGGGTGACGACGACGAGGGAGGCCTCGCCGTCCTTGCCCTTCTGGCGCACCGTATCGATGGATACGCCGTGCTCGGCGAAGACCGTCGCGACCTGGGCGAGGACGCCCGGCTTGTCGGCCACGTCGAGGCTGATGTGGTACCGCGTGACGACCTCGCCCATGGAGCTCACGGGCAGCTGCGTGTACGCGGACTCGCCGGGGCCCGTCGCCTCGTTGAGACGGTTGCGGCAGACGGCGACGATGTCGCCGAGTACGGCGGAGGCGGTCGGCGAGCCGCCCGCCCCGGGGCCGTAGAACATGAGCTGCCCGGCGGCGTCCGCCTCCACGAAGACCGCGTTGTACGCCTCGCGGACGGAGGCCAGCGGGTGGCTGAGCGGGATCATCGCCGGGTGCACGCGCGCGGTGACGGACTCGCCGTCGGCGGCACGCTCGCAGATGGCGAGCAGCTTGATGGTGCAGCCCATCTGCTTGGCGGAGGCGAAGTCGGCTGCGGTGACCTCGGTCATGCCCTCGCGGTAGACGTCGTCGAGGCGCACGCGCGTGTGGAAGGCGATCCCGGCGAGGATGGCGGCCTTGGCGGCGGCGTCGAAGCCCTCGACGTCGGCGGTCGGGTCGGCCTCGGCGTACCCGAGGGCGGTGGCCTCGTCGAGCGCCTCGGAGTAGCCGGCCCCGGAGGTGTCCATCTTGTCGAGGATGAAGTTGGTCGTGCCGTTGACGATGCCCATCACGCGGTTGATCTTGTCGCCGGCGAGGGACTCGCGCAGCGGGCGGATCAGCGGGATGGCGCCGGCGACGGCGGCCTCGTAGTAGAGGTCCTGGCCGTGCTCCTGGGCGGCGGCGTAGAGGTTCGCGCCGTCCTGGGCGAGCAGCGCCTTGTTCGCCGAGACGACGGAGGCGCCGTGCGCGAAGGCGGTGGTGATGAGGGTGCGGGCCGGCTCGACCCCGCCGATGACCTCGACGACGACGTCGATGTCCCCCCGTTTCACGAGGGCGGTGGCGTCGGTGGTGATCAGCTCCGCGGGGATGCCCTCGCGGACCTTGTCCGGGCGGCGGACCGCCACGCCGGCGAGCTCGACCGGGGCGCCGATGCGCGCGGCGAGGTCGTCGGCGTGCGTCGTCATGATGCGCGCCACCTCTGAGCCGACCACTCCACAGCCCAGCAGCGCCACCTTCAGCGGACGCGTACGCATCATCCGACCTCTTTCTCGTCCTACTTCGTATCTCTACGTTTCGAGTCTCTGCGGTTCCCGACGGTGGAACCAGTCTCACTCACCGGACGGGGGTTTCTGCCCATCGTCCGGATCCTGAGACATCTATTTCATCACTCGACTATTTCATCATCCGACGTCGAGACGCAGGAGATCTTCCTCCGTCTCGCGCCGCACGATGACCCGCGCCTCGCCGTCGCGGACGGCGACGACGGGCGGCCGGAGTGCGTGGTTGTAGTTGCTGGCCATGGAGCGGCAGTACGCGCCGGTGGCCGGCACGGCGACGAGGTCGCCGGGCGCCAGGTCCGAGGGCAGGAAGGCGTCCCGTACGACGATGTCGCCGCTCTCGCAGTGCTTTCCGACGACCCGGGAGAGCATGGGCGGGGCGTCGCTGGTCCGCGAGACGAGGTTGACGCTGTACTCGGCGTCGTACAGCGCGGTCCGGATGTTGTCCGACATGCCGCCGTCGACACTCACGTACGTCCGCAGCCCTTCGAGCGGCTTGACCGTCCCCACCTCGTACAGCGTGAAGGCGGTGGGCCCGACGATGGCCCGCCCGGGCTCGACGGAGATACGGGGGGTGGCGAGACCGGCGGCCTCGCACTCCCTCGTGACGATCTCGTTGAGCGCCTTGGCGATCTCGTGCGGCTCGCGCGGGTCGTCCTCGGAGGTGTACGCGATGCCGAGGCCGCCGCCGAGGTCGATCTCGGGCAGCTCGACGCCGTGCTCGTCCCGCACTTCGGCGAGCAGCTGCACGACGCGGCGCGCGGAGACCTCGAAGCCGGCCATGTCGAAGATCTGCGAGCCGATGTGCGAGTGGATGCCGATGAGCTCGAGCCCGTCCAGCTTCAGCGCGCGGCGCACGGCCTCGGCGGCCTGCCCGCCGGCGAGCGCGATGCCGAACTTCTGGTCCTCGTGCGCGGTGGCGATGAACTCGTGCGTGTGGGCCTCGACGCCGACGGTCACCCGGATCTGCACGCGCTGGCGCCTGCCGAGGGACTGCGCGATGTGCGCGACGCGCACGATCTCCTGGAAGGAGTCGAGGACGATCCGCCCCACACCGGCCTCGACGGCCGTACGGATCTCGTTCTCGCTCTTGTTGTTGCCGTGGAACGCGATGCGCTCGGCGGGCATACCGGCGGAGAGGGCGGTGGTGAGCTCGCCACCGGAGCACACGTCGAGGTTCAGCCCCTCTTCCTTGAGCCACCGCACGATGGCCCGGGAGAGGAAGGCCTTCCCGGCGTAGAAGACGTCGGCGTCCTTGCCGAAGGCCTCGGACCAGGCGCGGCAGCGAGCGCGGAAGTCGCTCTCGTCGAGGAAGTAGGCGGGCGTCCCGAACTCCTCCGCGAGGTCGGTCACGCTCAGCCCCCCGACGGTGGCGACACCGCGCTCGTCCCGCTCGACGGTCCGGGACCACACCTTGGGGTCGAGGACGTTGAGGTCCGCGGGGGGCGCGGTGTAGTGACCCTCGGGAAGGACGTCGGCGTGGCGAGGGCCTGCGGGATGGGCGGAACGACTCATGTCTGAACTCTTTCAAATCCGTTCGGGTGCGCTGATGCCGAGCACGGAGAGGCCACCGGCGAGCACCGTCCCGGCGGCTTCGGCGAGCGCGAGCCGGGAACGATGGGCGGCCGAGGGTTTCTCGTCGCCGAGCGGCAGAACGGTGTGCTGGAACGCGAGCAGCGCGTCGGCGGTGGCTTCCAGGTGCCGGGCGACCCGGTCGGGGGCGCGGTGGCGGGCGGCGGTGAGGAGGGCGACGGGGTGGTCGCCGAGGACGCCGAGAAGTTCGGGTGCGTGGACGGGGGTCTCGTACGCGGGCTCGAATCCGAGCTGCGCGGCGTTGGCGAGCAGCCTCCGGACACGGGAGTGGGCGTACCGCACGCGGAAGAGGGAGTTGCGCTCGTGCTGAACGAGCAGGGACGGCCCGTCGAGCGGCCGATCCTGCGGCGCGGCCCGAAGAAGTGCCCATCGGGCGGCATCGACACCGAGGGTGCCGGGGTCGTACGCGCCGGGGTGCACGTGGATCCGCTCGTCGGGGGGGTGGTGGGCGGGCGGAGCGACGGAGGGGTCGACGGAGGCGTCGGCGGGCCGGCCGAGAGGCTGGTCGACGGGCGCGGCGACGGGCTGATCGCCAGACGGCTCGACGGAGGGGTCGACGGGCGGGCCAACCGTCTCGTCCGCTCCGTCGTCCCGGCGGAACCCGGCGTCGGCACCCTGACTCCGGAGGAGCCGGACGACGGTCTCGGTGACGAGCAGCGCGCGCGACTCTGTCAGGTCGGCGAAGCGGACGGTGACCCCGGCGAGGGCGGTGCCGCTCCCGTACGCTGCCCCGGACTCGCGGACGGCCCGTACGAGCTCGCCGCCGGAGTCGGCACGGAGGGTGAAGTTCAGGAAGCCGGGGCCGGTGACGGCGACCGCTTGGAGTCCGGGGGTCCCACGGAGGCGTTCCTCCAGGATTCCGGCGACGTCGAGGGCGGTGCGTCCGGCGGACCGGGCGAGGGTGAGGGCGACGTTGCTGGCGTACTCGCCGACGCCACCGGGGCGAGCCCGCTCGACCTTGACCGTCGGGGGTACGTCGACCCGCAGCGCACCGTCGTCGACCGCACGGCGCACGGCGTGCAGCACGGTGAGGGAGAGGTCCGCGGGGGTCACGGGACAAGCGTAGGGGAGGAGGGGGGGCGGAACGCGAACCGGTTTCGCCATGCGGTCACCCGAGGCGGGGACCGGCCCGTCGGCCGCACGACCGACCGCGCTCAGTGGGGACGGTTGGTGCTCCCGGCGCGTCGGGACTCCGGGCAGCCGTCGACTGCGGCCGGGTCCTCTCCCCCATCGGTCCCGGCCCCCTCGGGCCGCTCGCGCCGCTCGCGATGCATCAGCTGACGGACGACGCGGACGAGCTCGGCCGGCTCGAAGGGTTTGGCGAGAAAGGCGTCGACGCCGGATGCCACCCCACCGGACACGTCGTGCTCACCGCAGGCGCTGATGATCGCGACGGGGAGGTGACTGGTCCGGGGATCGGCCCGCAGTCGCTCGGCCGTCTTGATCCCGTCCAAGCGGGGCATGACGACGTCCAGGGTGACGACATCAGGACAGACCCGATGTACGACATCCAGACACTCGGCACCATCGGCCGCGGTCACGACCTCGAACCCCTCGAGTTCGAGATTGACCCTGATCAACTGCCGGATCACCTTGTTGTCGTCGACAACGAGCACCCGACCGGACATGCCTGACACACGAACGAGAGTAGGCCGCCCCGAACGGCTGCGTCCGGGTTTTGCCCACTTCTGACCCGTGCGGGGGACCCAGCCCCTGGTGACACCCCGGAAATACCTGTTCACAGCCACTCCCGCAGAGCTGGTAGGGTTCTACCCGTCGCCGCCGAACGCGGCGGACGCCCCCGTAGCTCAGGGGATAGAGCAACGGCCTCCGGAGCCGTGTGCGCAGGTTCGAATCCTGCCGGGGGCACTTCGCAGGAAGTGCCACACAGACCCCGTGATCAGCGGAAACGCTGAGCGCGGGGTCTTGTTGTATGTGCGGGCGGGTGCCGGGGTGAGCGGCCGTATGACAGGGGCCGCAGCCTATTCGCGGCCTGGGCCGTGGGGCATCGTCCCAGGTGGGAACCCGGATACGACGAAGGCCCCGGGACGGGTCCCAGGGCCTCAACTGTGCTTCACTCGCCGCTCACTCGTGCTCGCGCAGCAGCTCCTCGATGCGCCGGTTCGCCACCTCCTGGCGGCCGTCGAGGCATTTCGCGTACCGAGTCAGCAGCACCTCCACGCTGTGGCCGGCGCGCTCGGCGACCTCGGTGGCGTCGACACCCGCGTTGAGCCACGTAGAGAGGGCGGAGTGCCGGAGGTCGTACGGCCGCGGAGCGAGCGGCGAGGCGACGACGGCCGGCGGGAGCGCAAGCTCTCGGGCTTCCTGCCAGGCCCGAGAGTAGGTGGAGCAGGACACCCCTCCCCCGTTCTCACTGAAGAACAGGCGCTCGTCCTCCGCGGTGCCGAAGGTCTCGATGTGCTCCTGGAAGATGCTCACGAGCTGGGGTGGGATCGGCACCCGCCGGACGTCCTCCGTGGGCCGGTTCTTGAGGCCGCGGTCCGCGAGGTGAGTTCCTAGACAGCTCCCACCACACCGGAGGTCTTCGCCATGTTCAAGACCTGCCGAGTGTCAACAACGCTCGTGATCAATACAGCCAGCGCCCTGACCTCATCGGGGCGCAGGGCCAGTGGCCGAAGCCCCAGTCGTCGAACTCGAAGCCCGACGTTGTCGCGCGACCAATGAAGTCGCTGGCTGCGCCAGGGCTCGTGATGACGGATTCAAGGGCTTCCTTGAGTCGTGTGAGGTCGCCCAGACTGCCGACCGCGCAGAACATGCCGGCCTCGCTGTCAAAGTCGAGACTCTCGGCAATGTCCGGCCAGGCGAACTGCACGAGGTGGCAAACCACCATGCAGCCGACCCGGTAGGCGAGTGCGGCTCACGACATGCCTCCGGCGGGGGCGCTCAAACTCCGGGATGGAGGGGGCTCCGTGCGCTGGTGTCGGCCGTGGGTTGTTGAGGTGGGGACTCCCCTCCCGTCTACCGTCGACCCAGGCAGAGCCGAGCGGGCACGGTGTGCGGGTCGACGGCAGACGGGAGGGGAGTCGGGGTGGCCGATGTCGGGCGTTGGAGCCGTTCAGCACCTGGTGTCAGTACTCCAAAGCAGAATGGACTTATGAGCGATGCAGCTTCGATTGCACTGATCACTGCGTTGTCAACGCTTGCCGGTGCTGGCATCACCAGTTGGCTCAGTTTGCTGACTAATCGTCACCAATTCAGACACCAAGAGAGGTTGCCGAACAAGGAGCGAGATGAGGCCAGGCGAGACCAATACCGCACAACACGCAAGGAAGCGTATGTACAGTTCATAAATCAGGCAGTACGGACTGCACACGCGATAGGCGCGATGGTCAAGCCGGAAGCTCGAGTCTCCGAGGAGGCTTACCTCAACGCCGCTACACAAGCTGATGAGAGACTGGCGGAGCTGTGGCCACTTCTGGCGCTGGTGACCATCGAAGGGCCAGCCGAGGTGGCCGACCTGGCAGACCAGGCCGCGAATGCTCTCATGGCCGAAGGTGCGAAGGCTAGCAAGCTCCATCGACACCCTGATTCGAAGGAAGAACTGATCGCGGCGTCACGCGCCCGTTGGCAAGCACAACGCGACTTCGCACGGGCTGCTCGGGACACCGTTGCCATCCCTGCACAACCAGGCGAGAGCGAGTTGCTTGCACCGCCGCACTCCCCCGAACTTGCCGCTTAACATCACTTCCTGCAACGCCCTGACTGTGCCGACTGGAACGCGTACGTTCGCCGCGCCCAGGCAAGGAGTGGTGCGCGGCCGACGCTGGCAGGTGATCTCCTGGCCAAGACCCCGGGGCGGCCGATCACGGCCATCCGGCCCGGCACGCACCGCGGGCGTCCTCTGAGCTGATCGAACGCCTTACGGCAGGTGTTCGCACGACCACCGGTCAAGCATGGCAGCGGACTCACCGCGGATGCTCACCCTCGCTCGCCAGGCCTCGCATCCAGCCTTGGTGTCCGGCTTCGCCCCGTTCCCAGACGCTGACTGTCAGTAGAGGATGAGCTGTTGTGAACGGGGCAACCGCCATGGGGAACACGGTGAAGGACCACCGGCGAACGACCTTCGCCCGCAGGCCCGTCCGGGGAGGCCGCTCGATCGCATCCCTTGCCGGCTCCGCGAACCGTTTGAGCCCGCCCACTCCTCCTGTACTCCGTCACGACGATGGTCCGAGATCCGAGCGACGCAACTCTCCTGCGGTGAGGACCAAGCCTGCGGCCACAACGTGGAGCACACCCGGGATGGCGAACATGACGAGCTGATCGCGATCCAGGACAGCCAGGTACTGGCTCTCGGTCAGCTCGACCGTGCCACGTTCACCAGGAGTCGTACGGAAGGCGGAGTATCGGCCGTCCTTCGTCTCGGCCCCCTGAACGCTCTCCTGAGCGGCCTCTCCGAAGAACGTCAGCGCCACACCTGCGATGAGGAGCGCGCCAAGTGCCGCCTGCACCTTTCCGGTCAGACACCGGAAGGCCATCCACGCCGAGCGCCGGTCTGCTCGCGTCAGCGCCATGCGCACCATGGCAGATACGAGGATCGGGAAGACCAGCAGGAACGCAACCATCGGCCATCTGGCCCCCGTCAGCGGCAAGGTCCCCGGCAGCCAAGTGAGCCCAGCAGCCACCAGAAGTATTGCGCCCAGGCCGGCCGCGACGCCTGCGTGCAGTTTGAATCTCCACCCCATGCCTTCGAGCCTGGCATGAGGGCTGTACTAGTTCACTGCCGTATCCCGGCAGAACTGACGACTTCCTGATGCCGGGGCTGAACCCGATCTCTAGCACCTCCCTTGAAGCACCAGCGCACGCCGTATCCACTCCTCATCATGTTCGGCGTCAGAGGGGGCAGCGCGGGGCGGTCTTCAGCCCCGGACGCCCCCTGCGGCAGAACCGGCTCGGAGATCTCCCGTAAGTGGTGTGTCAGCACGGCGATCACGTCATCGCGATACTCGGCGACCAGAACGGTGATGTCCCCCGTCGTCACGTCCGCCCAACCGGCCGCAGTGCCGTCGGGCAGATTCGCGTACAGGCGACCATGTCCGTACCGCTTCCAGCGCGTGACCTTCAGCTCCACGAGCCCCCCTCGTCCGCTCTCGGCTCGCAGCATCGCAGCGGTTAGGGCTCAGAACGAGTGAGGCCCCGGACAAGATGCCCGGAGCCTCCAGGGGTCCCCCCGGTCCACCGCGCAGTTCGCCGTCGGCGCCGGCGATCGCACCCGCCCGATCGAGCCACCGCGAAGATCACGCGTCAGCAGGGCCGCATCCGCAGTGGTGGAATTCCGGCTTGGCGGGTTCAACCATCAGTGGCAGCAGCCTGCGCGTGGGCGGCTGTCGTTCGGAATCCAGCCCCAGGGGCATTCCCGGGAACCACTTCTTTCTCCACGGGCATTCCGGATACTGCTCTTCGGAGGTCATGAACGCCTTGACGAAACAACCGCGGCAGTAGTGGTAGTAGGAACACCCTTGGCATTCGGCGCCGCCCGGCGAAGGTGCGTTCCGGAAAAGGAAGTTCGCCTCCTGCCCGAACACGGTGTCATACGAGTCCGTGAGCAGATTCCCGAACTTCTTGGAATCACGCGAGAAGTTGCACGCACGAACGTTTCCGTCGTAGTCGATGGCGTACGAGCGCGATCCGGCTCCACAGTTCAGGGCCGGCGTCCCGGTTGCGAGCGTCGGAGCTGGGGCGCTCTTCCTCAGCATCGGGTGGTCGGCGTAGGGCGCCAACTGCTCGTTGATCTCCCGGACGAGTTCCTCCGCTCCCAACCCTGGATCTGCGACGTTGCACCCGCGGCCGAGCGCAGCCACCGGCGAGAAGGCAGCTGCGGCGACGCCCAGGCTCTGCACGAGTTCGAACAGGGCCCCGACCTCCTGCAGGTTCTGCTCGCTGATGGAGCTCGCGACGCGCACGGGGACACCGCAGCGGGAAAGCTCTCGCGCTGCGGTCGTCGCCGCCGCGAAGGACCCCTTGTGCCGCCGCCACTTGTCGTGGTGCGCTTCCAGCCCGTCAATGCTGATCTGAACAGCGACGTTCTCGAAACCGGCGACGTACTCCCGCAGGGATGCACGGGTACCGAGTAGGTACCCGTTGCTGATGACGGCGACCAGGACGAACCGTTCGGCGGCGTGCGCCAGGATCTCCTTGAAGTCCGGATGGATCGTGCATTCGCCACCCGTGAGCTCGATGACACGCACCCCGCGCTCCGCCATGAGATCCATCAGTTCGATGGCACGCTGCAGGTCGAGCCGCCCCTTCTTGAGAGGCGAAGACGAGTAGTAGCAGTGGGCGCAGGTGAAGTTGCAGGTCTCGATGATCTCCAAGGTGGCGTGCATGGGGTGGTAGCCGGCCTTGGACCCGGTGATCCGGGAAACCCCGACGCTTTCAGGCAGCGGTTCATCCTCGATCGTGCACAGCCCTGCCTCCACAGCGGCGTTGAGCGCCTTGAGGGCGAAGGTGGGACCGAAAAGAGGTCCTAGTTCCTCTGCGAAGACTTCGGAGATCTCCCGGAGGGACGTCGTTCCTCCGGAGAGTTCCAGGAATCTCAGGAAGTACTCTTCGACCTCGAACTGCTTGTGCTCACCAACGAGCAGGTAGCCGCCGTCCGCGGTCCTGTGGATCTCCAGGCCCTTGTCCGCCAGGGGGAAACCGTTCACGGCGGCGTCCCTCCTCATCGCTCCTCCGGCGAGGTTGCGGGCGTCTGCTGAGCGGGGGATCCGGAGGCCGGCTGCGGCGACTCGGCCTTCCCCGTCCGCGGCTGGTCGCTGTCGGCGGCCGTCTCGTCAGCAACCTTCAGCAAGGGCTTCAGTGCCTCGTCAAGCTCGGCCGCTCGGGTCAGCAGAGCCTTCCGCCCGTCCCGGGACGGTACGTCCGGTGACGGACGGTCACGGCTTTCGGCATACGTCTTCCGGGCAGCGATCATCTCTTCGGCCACAGAGGTCAAGGCCGTGAGTGCCACTGCGGAGACCCCGGCCACCGCGTAATTGATCTCGGCGCAGACGACGCATGCACCGCACACACCACAGGCACCGCACGCCGGGCCCTTCGACGACTCCGCCATGTGCAACTGGACACCCGTCGCATCCATGGTGACGACGGCCAGACTCGGATTCGGCCGGACCACACCGACGAGCGACTGCGCCGCCACGGAGAAGTAGACGATCCGGCTGTCGACCGTTCTCTGGTACAGCGTCCCGGCCGGACGGAAGACAGGCTCGTCCGTTCCCAGCTCCAGCCAACCACTGGTCTCGTGGTCGAACACCTCGACTGGTCCGAGTGCGGGTGAATCGGCGACGCTGACGAGGAAGGGAACGTCTCGCACGACGGCTTGGCCGGCCGACCGCGCCTCGTTCAAGCTCAGGCTGGGAAAACCGCGCCCGATGAGGAGCGTCAGATCGTCTTCGTCGGGGGTTGTCGGTCGATCTCCGGATTCGGGGAAGAAGATGTCTCGCAGCAGGAGAGTGGTGCCCTGAGTCAGAGCCGTGGCGGGGAAGGTCCCGTCGGTGATGCCGCCGGCAGTGAAATGACGGTCACTGAAGATCAGGATATCCCTGTCGATACCCAAGCGATTTGGCATCTCATCCTCCTGGATCGAGGGCGCCCGGAAAGGCTCTACGAGTCTCGCCCACCGTAGGACACCCGAGAGGTCCTGCCCCGACCATTTCGTCTCGTTTCCCAGGAATGCCCCACCCGCCCGCTTCCTTCGGATCATCCGATTGACAGTGTGAATGGGCGGCCGTCACCCCTGAGAGGTCCTACAGCAAAGACGCTCTGACAGAACACCGACCCGGGAATTACGGCGCACGGATGGCGTCAGCGTGCAGCCAATCCGGATGGCGAGTTCGCATTCAGCGTCAGCTATTCGCCGGCAAAAACTCGGGGCTATCGGTAGTCATTCCACTGGCGGCACCCGGTCAGCGAACCGTGCTGGTGCGCTCAGGGCGAGCCGTCCCGCTGCCGTGCGGCGGATGTCTCCGCAGCCGGTCGTGTCGGCGGTCGCGGTTCGGGCTTGGGTGCAGCGTCGGGCTTGGCTGCGGCGTGGGGCTCGGCTGCGGCGTCGGGCTTCGGAGGCGGATCAGGCGAGGAGCGTCGTTCCTCGTCTTCGGCAGGGCGGTATTACGCTTTGACCGGTTGCCTTTCGGGGTGTTGGCGTGGGTCCAGGTCGGGGGAACTGTGGCGGGAGAGTCGGTGTCCAGGCGTACCGCCAAGAAGTGCGAGCGGGTGTGGCGCGAGGGGGTCGCGCTGCTTCGGCTGGGGCAGTTCGATGCCGCCGCCGTCCGGTTCACCGAGGTGCTGGAGTACGACCCCACGGCTGCCGACGCCTGGCTGGGGCTCCATGCGACGGGGCGGTCCCAGGCCGAGGCCGTGGAGGCCATGGCGCGGTACCGGCATTCCTTCGGCGCGCTGCGGAACCAATGTGCGCTGGCCGTCCGTTCCCGGTTCGATCTCGGCGCCTACGTCACCTTCCGGCTGGAGACCTCGCGCGACCTCTGGCTCGCCGGCATGGCCCTGCAGCTCTCCGCGGGGCGCGTCGACGAGGCCGAGCCCGCGCTCCTCACCGCCGTTCTCGACTGTGACGAGACGCGGTTCCTCTGCACCCGTTACGCCTACCTCAAGCAGAACTGGCCGCAGGTCCTGGAGTTCTCGCGGGGCATCGAGGCGCCCTTCCTGCGCGACGAGGCGCAGTTGTACGTCGGGTACGCGCTCGCCCGCCAGCGTGTCTTCCACGAGGTGCTCAACGCCGTGGCGCCCCTCCCCCGTGTACTGGACCGGGGCGGGAGGTTCGACGGCGAGGTCGCCTATCTGCGCGGGCTCGCCCACGAGGGCGTCGGCGACCACCGGGAGGCGCTGCGCCAGTTCCAGTACGCCTTCCGCTGCTTCCCCGGTCTCGCCGACGTCGCCCAGCGCGCGCAGGTCCATGTTCCCGTTCAGGTTCCCGCCCCCGCCTCGGGTGCGGCGGTCGCGTCGGCCGCGCCCGGCGCGGCGGAGCCGGGTACAGGTGCCGCGGGCCGGCGGCTCGACGAGGCGCTCGCACGGCTCGATCGGATGATCGGGCTCGAACCGGTCAAACGGCAGGTGCGGACCCTCGTGGCCCAGCTGCGGATGGCCACCGTCCGCCGGGAGCAGGGGCTGCCGGCGACGGCCGGGCCGCAGCACTTCGTCTTCGCGGGTCCCCCGGGTACGGGCAAGACGACCGTGGCCCGCATCATCGGGGACGTCTTCGCCGGGCTCGGCATGCTGGAGACGGGGACACTCGTCGAGACCTCGCGGGTCGACCTCGTGGGCGAGCACCTCGGCTCCTCGGCGATGAAGACGAAAGCCGTCGTCGACTCCGCCCTCGGTGGTGTCCTCTTCGTCGACGAGGCCTACGCGCTCTGCAACTCCGGCTACTCCGGCGGCGACGCCTTCGGCAAGGAAGCCCTTCAGGTGCTGCTCAAGCGGGCCGAGGACGACCGCGACCGGCTGGTCGTCATCCTGGCCGGGTACCCGGACGAGATGGCCGAGCTGCTCTCCACGAACCCCGGCCTCACCTCCCGTTTCAGTACGCGGATCGACTTCCCCTCCTACTCGGCGGCGGAACTCCTCCGGATCGCCCACGGCGTTCTGGAGGCCCAGGGCGACGTGGTGGACGAGGACGCCGCCGCCGCCCTCCACTCCCACTTCCAGAGCGTCGTACGGGACGGGACCGTCGACCGGCTGGGCAACGGGCGGCTCGCCCGTGAGCTCTGCCGCAAGGCGGCCTCCTCCCGCGATCTGCGTCTCTACGACACCCACGGTGGGGACGTCGCCCCGAGTCGGGAGGACCTCACCACCGTGCGCGTCGCCGATGTCGACACCGCGTACGAGGAGCTGCGTTCCGCCGGCGGTCCGCCGTCCAGGTGAGCCCCGCCCACCCGGTCGACGGCCCTACGCCGTGCGCTTGTGCGGGGTCGCCTTCTTCGCGGTCGTCTTCTTCTTCGCCGTGCTCTTCTTCGCCGTGCTCTTCGTCGCCGTGCTCTTCGTCGCCGTGCTCTTCGCCGTCGTCTTCTTCGTCGCCGCCCTGGCCGTGGACTTGCGTGCCGGCGCGGCCGTCTTCTTCGCCGCCGTCTTCGCCGTGGACTTCTTCGCGTCCGTCGTCTTCGGCGTGCGCGACGCACGGGGCTTCAGCGGGGTGACCTCCGCCTCCGCCTTCCCCTCCTCCTGCTCGCCCCTGGCCTCCTTCGCCGCCCTCACGCTGTTCTCCAGGGCCGCCATCAGGTCGATGACCTGGCCGCCGCCGGACTCCTCGCCCGTGGTCGCGGGCGCGACTCCCTCGCCGCCCTCCGCCTTCGCCGCGATCATCTCCTCGACCGCCGTGCGGTAGTCGTCGTGCAGGGTGCTCATGTCGACCTCGCCCAGGGTGGCCATCAGGGCGTCCGCCAGGTCGAGTTCGGCGTCCCGTACGCTCACCGGGTTCTCCGGGGCCACGCCCTCCGGCGCGCGGATCTCGTCCGGCCAGAGCAGGCCGTGCATGGCGATCACGTCGTCCACGACCCGGAGCATCCCCAGGCGCTCCCGCCCCCTGAGGGCGTACTTGGCCACGGCCACCTTCTCGCTGCGCTTCAGCGCCTCGCGGAGCAGGGTGTACGGCTTCGCCGCCGGGACTCCGTTCGCCGAGAGGTAGTACGCGGCGTCCATCTGCAGCGGGTCGATGTCACCGGCCGGTACGAAGGCGACGATCTCGATCGTCTTCGCCGTGGGGAGCGGCAGTGCGGCCAGGTCCTCCTCGGTGATCGGGATCATGGACCCGTCGGCGTCCTCGTACGCCTTGCCGATCTCCGCCTGCGGGACCTCCTCGCCGTCGAGTTCGCACACCTTCTTGTAGCGGACGCGGCCGCCGTCCTCGGTGTGGATCTGCCGGAAGGAGACGGACCTGCTCTCGGTGGCGTTCACCAGCTTGATCGGAATGCTGACCAGGCCGAAGGATATGGCGCCGTTCCAGATGGATCGCACAGGTGTTCCCTTCGGGTCGGATCAAGACGTTTCGTCGCCCCCGATTTGTCCGTAATCGTGGGATTCTCATCGTATGACGCCTCTCACAGAGGTGGAGGGGCGGCGCCTGGCGCTCAGCAACCTGGACAAGGTGCTCCACCCGGTCACCGGCACCACCAAGGGCGAGCTGCTCCACTACTACGCGACCGTCGGGCCCGTGATCCTGCCGCATCTGCGCGATCGCCCGGTGTCCTTCCTGCGCTATCCGGACGGTCCCGACGGGCAGCTCTTCTTCACGAAGAATCCGCCGCCGGGCACACCCTCCTGGGTGAGGACCACCCCCGTGCCCCGTTCCGAGGACCCCCGGGCCCGGCAGGTGGTCGTCGAGGACCTCGCCTCGCTGATGTGGGCCGCGAACCTCGTCGTGGAGTTCCACACGCCGCAGTGGCGGGCCGCCTCCCCCGCCGTCGCCGACCGGCTCGTGTTCGACCTCGACCCCGGGCCGCCGGCGACGGTCGTCGAGTGCTGCCGCGTCGCCCTCCACCTGCGCGAACGGCTCGCCGCCGACGGCCTCGACGCCTTCGCCAAGACCTCCGGCTCCAAGGGGCTCCACCTGCTCGTGCCGGTGGTGCCCACGCCGTCGCCGCTCGTCTCGGCGTACGCGCGCAAGCTCGCCGTCGAGGCGGAGGCCGCGCTGCCGCGGCTCGTCGTGCACCGGATGGCCCGGGCGCTGCGGCCCGGGAAGGTCTTCGTCGACCACAGCCAGAACGCCGCGGCGAAGACCACCGCCACTCCCTACACCCTGCGGGCGCGGCCCCTCCCCATGGTCTCCGCGCCCGTCACGTGGGAGGAGGTCGAGGAGGGCGCCGGGGCCACCGCGGACCCCGAGTCCCTCGTCCTCCTCATGGATGACATCGCGCCACGTCTTGAGCGGTACGGGGATCTCCTTGCGCCACTTTTCGCGCCCGGGCGGGCGGGGGACGTGCCGTGAACCGGGGCGGGGCGCGTGGTGAACCGGGCCGGGGGCACACCGTGAACGGGGCTGGGAACCGGGCCGGTGACGTGTCGTGAACGGGGCCGGGGACGTGTCGTGAACCGGGCCGGTGACGTGTCGTGAACGGGGCCGGGGCGCACGCCCGGGGCGGGAGCGGCGACGCCGCGAGCGCCGGTGGCGGGGCTGCGGGCGGGCGTGGCGGGGCTGCGGGCGCGCGCGGCGGACCTCTCGGACGACCCCTTGGGCGAGCCCCTGGACGGACCCCCGGTCAGGAGCCTGGGCAGGCCGCCGGACGGCCCCCCGGACGGACCCCCGGCGGCGGTGGCCCTGCCGCCCGTGGCACTCCGGGTCACGGCCGCGCCGAGCCCCCCGACCCCCGCCCGGACCGCGGCCCCGAGAGCGGGGCCGACGCCGGTACCTGGGCCGGTACCGGCTCCCCCGACCTCGTGCTCCTTCCGCCCGTCGACGTCATGCGGCCCCGCTCCGCCGACGGGATCCCCGAGCAGGGAGAGCCGCCCCGCGAGCTCCAGTACTCGCTCAAGCTCGACGGGTTCCGCGCGCTCGCCTTCGTCCTCGGCGACGGGAAGGTCGTCCTCCAGTCGCGTTCCCGTCGCGACCTCGCTCCCGAGTTCCCCGGGATCGCCGCCCACCTGCGCGACCAGCTGCCGCCCGGGATCGTCCTCGACGGCGAGCTGTGCGCCTACCGGGAGGGGCGGCTGAGCTTCACCGACCTGCTGCGTTCCCCCGCCGACCGGGCGCGGGCCGGCGTTCCCGTCTCGTACATCGCCTTCGACCTGCTCGCCGTCCCGGGGCGCGACGTACGGGCGCTGCCGCTCCGCGACCGGTGGGAGCTGCTCGGCACCGCCCTGCTCGATGCCGAGCCGCCGCTCCAGCGGGTGCTCGCCACCCAGGACGAGGAGACCGCCCGCGACTGGTTCCGCGATCTGCGGGACGCGGGCGTCGAGGGGATCGTCGCGAAGTCCCTGGCCTCCCCCTATCGGGCCGGCTCCACCTGGGCCTGGCGGAAGATCCGGCACATGGAGACGAGCGACGGCGTCCTGCTCGGCGTCGTCGGCCCGCCCGACCGGCCACGTGCCCTGGTCGTACGCCTCGCGGACGGTCGTACGGTGTCCACCTCGCCCCGGCTCACCCCGGCGCAGTCGCGCGAGGTCGGCGCCCTGGCAGGGGACCGCGCGGGGCCGCTCGCCCAGGACCCCGAGCACGGGCCGGTGCGGTGGATCGACCCGCCACTCCCCGTCGAGCTGCGGCAGCTCGCCGTGCGGCAGCGGCAGGAGAACGCGACCTTCGTCCGCGTCCGGTCCGAGGGGTAGGGCCGCCGGGCCCCCGTTTCCGGGGCCGGCACGGAGTGCAACTGCCCCACTGCGTACCGCACATGGCGCAAAGAGACCGCAACTGGGGGTCTGCGCGCGCCCGGTGTTGTCGGTAAGGCCTTACTGCCAGTGCCGTGGTGCACACTTGCTGCCTGGTACAGGGCTCACGGGGAAGGCGGCCTGGCAAATGCTGACGGGGATCGAGGAGGTCGACTGGGCCTCGTTGGGGCACGCGTACGGCCCCGCGGACGACGTGCCGGAGCTGCTCCGCGGACTCGCCTCCGCCGATCCCGCCGAACGGGAGACGGCCCTCGACGGCATGTACGGCGCCGTGCACCACCAGGGCGACGTCTACGACTCCACCCTCGCCTGCATCCCCTTCCTCCTCGAACTCGTCGCCGACCCCGCCGTCCAGGACCGCGGCTGCATCGTCGAGCTGCTCACCAGCATCGGCGGGATCGAACTCGACGACGACGAGGAACTGGACGAACTCGACCCCGAAGAAGAGGAGTTCATCCCCGCCGCCAACTACGCGATGGCCGCCGCCGCGATCGCCGCCGGCGCCGACGTCTTCCTCGGGCTCGTCTCCGACCCCGACCCGGAGGTGCGGCTCGCCGCGCCCTGCGCGCTCGCCTCGCTGCACCCCGAGCCCGCGCGGGTGCTGACCCTGCTGCGGGAGCGGCTCACCGTCGAGCGGGACACCGAGGTACGGCTCGCCCTGGTCGCCGCCGTCGGGCGGATCGCCCTGCGCCACGCGTCGCTGCACACCGAGACCGTCGACTGGCTCGGCTGGCTCGCCCGCGCCGCCCAGGACCCCGGCCTCCGGCTCGCGGCCCTCGCCCAGCGGGCGCGCTGCGCGCCCGGCGACATCCCCGACGACATCGTGCCGTGGGTGACGGGGCTTCTGGAGGAGATCAGGACCTCGGCGCTCGGGCCGGCCGCACCCGGCACCGAGCGCGCCGCGACACCGACCCTCATCGGGCAGGTCCGCGAGCTCCTGGAGGAGCACGCCGCCGGCCGCCCCGCCCCCTGGACGGAGGAGCTGCTCAGGACCCTGCACGCGGCGCTCGACGACCGGGTCGACGACCGTATCGCGCTCATCCGGGCGCAGCTGCGCAGCCCCGACTGGGGGCAGCGTTCGGACGCGATCTGGCTGTGCGGCGGGTTGATACGGATCTGGCGGGGGCGGTACGAGGAGGTCGTCCGGCTCGTCGGCGCCCAGCTCAACGACCCCGAGCCACGGCTCCGGGAGGCCGCGACCTCGTTCCTGGAGCGGCTCTTCGAGCTGGGCGCGCCCGCCGCCGACGCGCTCGCCGCCCGCCTGGCCGTGGGACCGGCGACCGCCGCGGCGGGGAACGGCAGGGCGGGCGCCGGAACCGGCACCGCCCAGGGCAGGGGCGACGGCAGCGGCGTCGGCGGCAGCTCCCAGAACGGCTTCGTGGGGCGGTCCGGGCGCGACGGTGCGCTCCTCGCGCTCGCCCGCGCCGGGGACTCCCGCGCCGTCCCGATGCTCGCCCGCGCCCTGGAGGAGCGCGACGTGCGGCGCGAGCTGCTGTACGCGATGGACGGACTCGGGCCCTCCGCCGCCATGCTGGCCCCGCTGCTGCGGCGCCGGCTCGCCGGGGTCGAGCTCGACGAGCGGCTGTACGACCGGGCCGCGCCCCTGCTCTACGCCCTCGCGGCGGTACGGGGCTCCCAGGCGGTGCCGGAGGTCCTGCGGGTACTGCGCGGCGCGCCCTCGAACCGGCGCGACTGGGTGCGCGAGTCCGCACTGCGGACCCTGGCGGCGTTCGGGCCGGCGGCCCAGGAGGCCGTACCGGACATGCGCGGGCTCCTCGACGCCGACTCCGCCACCGTCGCCACGGCGGCGGCGCGCGCCCTGTGGGCGGCCGAGGGCGACCTGGGCGAGGTGCTGGCCGCGCTGGAGCGGTGGCTCCGGCCGGGCGCCTCGGGCGCGGACTGGTGCTCCGCCGCCCAGGTCCTCGGCGAGATCGGTCCTTCCGCCGCCTGGACGGCCCCCGCGCTCAGACCGGGTCTGGCCTCGCGGGACCTGTGGGTGCGGGTCCGCAGCGCCGCGGCCCTGTGGCGGGTGTCCGGGGACGCGGCGGCGGCGCTGCCGGTGCTGCTCGCGGCCTGGGAGGAGAACCGGCACGCGCGCGTGGACGTGGCCGAATGCCTGGCGGAGATGGGCCCGGCGGCCTCGGAGGCGCAGCTGGTCATCCTCACGGAGCTGACCCGCCGACGCCGTCACAACGCCCGCGAGGGCGCCTCGGGCAGCCATGACATCCACCTCGACGAGAAGCTCCTGACCGTGTGCCGGGCGGCCCTCGCACGGATGGAGCGGGACGGTTTCTAGGCGGCGGGACCGGACCGACGGGCGCGGCGACCGGGCCGACGGGCGCGGCCGGCTGGACCGGTGATCGGGCCGACCGGTAGACAAAAAGGACTTCCCCCCGAATAAGGTCTACTGGAAGCGGGTCCGAACCGGACCCGCCGCCCGGCCACGCCGGCCACCCCGGCCCCACCGCCCGCCCCACCGATCGACCCGTACGAGGAGCAGTGTGAGACCGCGCGGAGTGCATCTCGCCGCCGCCGGTGTCCTGTGTGCCCTCGTACTCGGCGGCGGCGCCGTCGGCTGCGGACGCACCGAGGGCGGGCTCCAGAGCGCCGGAGTCACGCCCACCGCCGTAGGGCCCGTACGGCTCTGGCCCGATCTGCCGCCCGCCACGGATCCGCCGCTCGACTACGGGGAGTCCGACACCGAGCGCGTCCCCGGCGTCGAGGTCGCCGACAACGACGTCCACACCGTCGACGCCGTCGCGGTGGTGGACGCCGAGGTGCGCGCCCACCCCGACACGTACAGCGGCGGCGACGGGCTCTACGAGGAGACCGCCCGCGCGATCAAGGCCTGCGACACCGCGCCGGCCAGGTGTCCCGTCATGCGGCCGTACTACCGCGACCTCACCGGCAACGGACGGGACGAGCTGATCGTCGGCATCCGGATGCCGGACCAGCAGGTCGGCGTGCGCGTCTACCTGGCCGAGAACGGCGGGCTCACCCGCATCATGTCCACCGTCGACCAGGTCATCAGCGTGGAGCTGGCCGGCCGGGACCTGATCATGCGGGTCAGTTCGGCGGGCATCCCCGGGTACGAGTACCGCACCGCCTGGTCCTGGGACGAGCAGCAGCACAGCATGCTGCCCACCCGCGACGAGATCGTCCGGGTGAAGCCCGGCCGCACGGCGCCCCCGACCGTCCCCGCGCCCCGTCTGGTCAGCCCGACGCCGACCCCGGGCCCCGCCTCGACCCCCCTCCCGCTCCCGGTCCCGCCGGACGTGGCCGTTCCCGCCGAGCCGAGCCCGTGAGGACGCCCCGGCGGCCCGCCTGGACCGCGACGCTCACCTGGAAGGCCGCGGTGTTCATCGCGGTGATGTGCTGCGCCCTGGCCGCGCTGCTCGGCATCCTCGTCCATGTGTCGGTGACCGGTCAGACCGTGAGCGACTCCCGGGAGAAGGCCCTCGCGCGGCTCACCGACGTCACCCGGCTCTACGAGGCCGGTGAGCCGCTCCCCCGGTTCGCCGGCGTCGACCCGCCCGGGCTCCCGCCCTCCCTCCGCGCGCTCGCCGTCCGGGGCGAGCGGGGCACGGTGGTCGCCGACGACCGGGGCCGGCCGACGATGTGGGCGGCGGGCCCGGCGGACGGCCGCGCCCTCGCCGTACGCCTCGACTACACCCAGAGCGCCGAGACGATCGACGCCCTCGACCGCTCGATCCTCGGCTCCTCCGTCCTCGCGATCGGGGCGACGCTGGTCGTGGGCGTCTTCGCCGTCACCCGGGTCACCCGGCGGCTGCACCTCACCGCCCAGGTGGCCCGCCGGATCAGTGCCGGCGATCTCGACGCGCGCGTCGACGACCCCCGTACGAAGGACTCCTCGCGCCCCCAGGACGAGGTGGCCACGGTGTCCGGGGCGCTCGACACGATGGCCTCCTCGCTGCAGAGCAAGCTGCAGAGCGAGCAGCGGTTCACCGCCGACGTGGCGCACGAGCTGCGCACCCCGCTCACCGGGCTCTCGGCGGCGGCCGAGCTGCTGCCGGAGGGACGGCCGTCCGAACTCGTACGGGACCGGGTGCGGGCGATGCGCGGGCTGACCGAGGACCTCCTGGAGATCTCACGGCTCGACGCCCGCAACGAGACCGTCGACCTCGCCGTGCACGAACTCGGTCCGCTCGCCGAGCGGGTGGTGCGCGCCTCGGGCACCGGGACCGAGGTGCGGGTCGTACGGGACGCGACGGTGGAGACGGACCGGCGGCGGCTGGAGCGGGTGCTCGGCAATCTGATCGCCAACGCGCACAAGCACGGGGCCCCGCCGGTGGTCCTGACCGTGGACGGGCCGGTGGTGTCCGTACGCGACCACGGGCCCGGCTACCCCGCGTATCTGCTGGAGTCGGGGCCACAGCGGTTCCGGACCGAGAGCGGGGGCAAGGGGCACGGCCTCGGTCTGACGATCGCGGTGGGGCAGACGGAGGTGATCGGTGCCGAGCTCGTCTTCGGCCGTGCCGCCGACGGCGAGGGCGCCGAGGCCCGGCTGCGGCTGCCCGAGTACGTGAGCCTCGTGGACGAGGAGCCGGAGGACTGACGGGCGGCGCCGGAGGACCGAGGCAGCGGCTCCTCGTGGACGCGGCCCCAGAGGTCCGGGCGCGGCGTCCCGGCACGGGAGCGTTCCGCTGCGGCCCCGGGCAGAACCGCTCCGCGCGACACACCTCCCCACGGCACACCGTCGCACAAAAGGGACATAGGGCATACCGCTTGCTACGTTGCGGCCATGACCGCACCGCGCACGGACGCTCCCCCGCCCGGGGTACGCACGCCGAAGCGCCGCGGCGTGGAGCTCTCCCTCCTGGTCTGCGCCGTCCTCATCTGCGTCTACGGGTACGCCGAGGTCGGCCTCGCCCGCAGCGGGGCCGTACCGCCGGACGCCGCGCGCTACGGGGCAGGGCTCGGTCTGCTCGCACTCGTCGCCCATCTCGCGGTACGGCTCCGCGCCCCGTACGCCGATCCGCTGCTCCTGCCGATCGCGGTCCTGCTCAACGGCCTCGGCCTGGTGCTGATCTACCGGCTCGACCTGGAGACGCCGAAGGACCAGGCGGCGACGACGCAGCTGATCTGGTCGACGCTCGGGGTCGCGCTGTTCATCGTGGTCGTCCTGCTGCTCCGCGACCATCGCGCGCTCCAGGGCTACGCGTACGTGTCGGTGGCCGCCGCGCTCGCCCTGATGATCCTGCCGATCTTCTTCCCCGCGGTGAACGGAGCCAAGATCTGGATCCGACTCGGCGGTCTCTCCTTCCAGCCGGGCGAGTTCGCCAAGATCCTGCTCGCGGTCTTCTTCGCCGCGTACCTCGCCGCCAACCGCAACGCGCTCGCGTACACCGGCCGCCGGATCTGGAAGTTCCAGTTCCCGACCGGGCGGGTGCTCGGGCCGATCGTGGCGATCTGGCTGCTGAGCGTCGGCGTGCTCGTCCTCGAACGGGACCTGGGCACCTCGCTGCTCTTCTTCGGCCTCTTCGTGATCATGCTGTACGTGGCGACCGGCCGGACCGGCTGGATCGCGGTCGGGCTCGTCCTCGCCGCCGCCGGGGCGTTCCTCGTCGGCTCCCTCGAACCGCATGTGCACAGCCGGGTGCAGGACTGGCTCGACCCGTTCGCCTCGATCCGGGCCGGGGACGGACCCGGGCAGCTCGCCCAGTCGCTCTTCTCGTTCGCCGCCGGCGGGATGCTCGGCTCGGGGCTCGGTCTCGGCCATTCCGTCCTCATCGGCTTCGCCACCAAGTCCGACTTCATCCTGGCGACGGCCGGCGAGGAGCTGGGCCTGGTCGGCCTGACCGCGCTCTTCCTGCTGTACGCGCTGCTCGTCGCCCGCGGCTACCGCGCCGGCCTCTCGCTGCGGGACCCCTTCGGGCGGCTCCTCGCGATCGGGCTCGCCTCGATCGTGGCGCTCCAGGTGTTCGTGATCGCGGGCGGGGTGATGGGGCTCATCCCGCTGACCGGGATGGCGATGCCGTTCCTGGCACAGGGCGGGTCGTCGGTGGTCACGAACTGGGTGATCGTGGCGCTCCTCATCCGGGTCAGCGACTCGGCCCGCGCACCGCAGCCCGACGACGCCGACACGGGGACGCTCGCACCGGTGAGGGAAGGGGCCTCGTGATCCGGCCGCACGCCCCGGGGAGAGCCACGTGATCCGCTACGCCCGGCGGGCCGCCGCCCTCTGTCTCGTCCTCCTGGTGGCGCTCCTCGTCAACTCCGCTCGCGTGATGGTCTTCGAGGCCGAGTCGCTCGACGACAACCCGGCCAACCGGCGCATCGCGATCAACCGCTACGCGGAGCCGCGGGGCGAGATCGTCGTCGACGGGAAGCCGGTCACCGGCTCCCGTGACAGCGGGCAGCAGCTGCGCTGGGAACGGACCTACCGCCAGGGCCCGTTGTACGCCCCGCTCACCGGCTACTCCTCGCAGACGTACGGAACGACCCTCGTGGAGCACGCCGAGGACGCGATCCTCGCCGGAACCGACCCCATGCTGGCCCCGCTGCCGCTCTGGAACGACCTCACCCGGGGCCGGCAGCCCGGCGGCGACGTCGTGACGACGATCCGCGCCTCGATGCAGGAGGCCGCCTTCCGGGGCCTCGCCGGGAAGCGCGGCGCGGTCGTCGCGATCGAGCCGCACAGCGGCCGCATCCTCGCACTGGTCAGCTCGCCCTCGTACGACCCGGGTGTCCTCTCCGGCACGGGGCAGGGGGTCAAGGACGCCTGGAAGCGGCTCACCACCTCGCCCAACCAGCCGATGCTGAACCGGGCGCTGCGGCAGACGTACCCGCCGGGCTCCACGTTCAAGATCGTGACGGCCGCGGCGGCGCTCGACGCGGGGGTGGTGCGGGACGTGGACGCGCCGACGGACACCCCGGACCCGTTCGTCCTGCCCGGCACCCGGCAGGTGCTGCCGAACGAGGCGAAGGGCTGCGCCGACGCGTCCCTCGCCTACGCGATCCAGTGGTCGTGCAACACGGTGATGGCCGGTCTGGGGGTGGAGGTGGGCCTGGAGGGGATGGTCGACGCGGTGGGGAGGTTCGGCTTCAACGACACGGGGCTGCGGGTGCCGTCCTGGGTGGCCAAGTCCAACTTCGACGGGGTGATGAGCCCGGACCAGCTCGCGCTGTCGTCGATCGGACAGTTCGACACGACGGCGACTCCGCTCCAGATGGCGATGGTGGCCTCGGCGGTCGCCAACAACGGCGAGATCGCCCAGCCGTACCTCGTCGACCGCACGACGACCTCGGGCGGGACGACGATCGACCGTACGGGCCGCCGCAGTTACCGGCAGGCGATGAACCCCGCGACGGCGATGCAGCTCCAGCGGCTGATGGTGAAGGCGGTGACGGAGGGGACGGGGACGAACGCGGCGATCCCCGGGGCGCGGGTCGGCGGCAAGACGGGCACCGCCCAGCACGGCTTCGGCAACACCGGTACCCCGTACGCCTGGTTCATCGCCTGGGCGCAGGCGGAGGACGCGGCCCAGCCGGCGGTCGCGGTGGCCGTGGTCGTCGAGGACGCGGAGGCGTCCCGTACGGACATCAGCGGGGGCGGCAGTGCGGCGCCGGTCGCGAGGGCGGTCATGGAGGAGGCGCTTCGGCTGGAGGAGGAGGCGCGGGGGTAGGAGGAGGCGCGGGGCAGGCCTTCGGGCCGCGTCCCGGCACCCCACTCCCCCCCCCGCTCTCCGCGCTCTCCGCGCTCTCTGCCCCGCTGTTCGCGTCGGCGTTAGTGTCGGCGTTCGCCTCGGCCGGGTCAGCCGGCCGGGGTGGCGACCGGCTTGCGGATCTCCGCGCGGATCTTGGCCGTCTTCTCGGCGAGGTCGGCCAGGTCGATGTCCTTCGGATCGGCCGTGGCCTCCCCGGCGCCGACGAGGGCGACGGCGGCGGCGGTGTTCTCGTCGCCCCAGGCGCACATGGGCAGCGTCGTCGAGCTGAGTCCGTCCTTCGACGTGGTGACCTGGCAACTGACGGTCACGCCGTACCCGGCGGGGGTGAAGTCCCTGGGCTTGACGACGAGGGTGGAGCCCTTGTCCGTGGCGGCCCCCCTGAGGATGGACGAGCGGGTGGTACCGGGGCTCTTGATCTGCCCGTACAGCCCGGAGAGGACGAGGACGGAGTCGTCCTCGCCGCTGTACTGCCCGACGGCCGCGGTCGCGTCCTTCACGGTGAAGTCGGGGGTGTCCTCGATCTCCTTGCCCTGGGTGTCGGAGAGGTCGGAGACGAGGGTGAACTCGCCGTCGAGGAGGGTCTGCGGGACGACCAGCTTGTGCGTCGCGTCGGGGAAGGGGCCGGTGACGCCGTCGAGGCCGGCCTTGACCCCGTAACCGATGCCGCCGACCACGACCAGGGAGCCGACGACGATGGCGACGATCGCGCCGGCCGACAGCTTCTTCTTCGGCGGCGGTCCCATGGGCGGCTGCCCCCAGCCGCCGGGGCCGGGCCCCGGGCCCGGCGGGTACGGCGACGGAACACCGGGCTGGGCGTAGGCCTGTTGGGGGTGGCCGGGCGACGGGAAGTGCTGCGGGGCGCCGTAGGGGCCGGGCTGCTGAGGGGGCGGCACCGGCCCGCCGTACGGGTTGTGGGGCGGCTGGTTCGGCGGTGGCGGCATGGTCATGACGATCACGCTACGTCACCCGTACGACAACCCGTTCTTCCGAGTGCGGGCAGGGCCGGGTGACAGGCCTCGGCCCGGGGATACGACCCCGGGCCCGGGACCGGGGCTCAGCCCTGCGCCGCCCCGTCCGCGATCGCCGCCGCGACCTCCGCGACCCGGGCCTGCTCCTCCTTCGCGAAGCGCTCCGCGTCGAGCTGTTCCGCGATCTCCTCGTCCTGGGTCATGAGGAGGTCGAGGTTGGAGTCGCCGAGGTCGAAGACGCCCATGTCGAGGTAGGCCTTCTGGAGGCGTTCGCCCCAGAGGCCGATGTCCTTGACACAGGGAACGATCCGGCTGAAGAGCAGTTTGCGGAAGAGGTGCAGGAACTCGCTCTGCTCGGTCAGTTCCTCCGCCTCCTTCCGCGGGATGCCGAAGTTGTCCAGGACCTCGACGCCGCGCAGCCGGTCGCGCATCAGGTAGCAGCCCTCGATGACGAACTCCTCGCGTTCGCGGAGTTCGGCGTCGGACAGCTGCCTGTAGTAGTCGCGCAGGGCCATTCGGCCGAAGGCGACGTGCCGGGCCTCGTCCTGCATCACGTACGCGAGGATCTGCTTGGGCAGCGGCTTGTCGGTGGTGTCGCGGATCATGCCGAAGGCGGCGAGGGCGAGGCCCTCGATGAGGACCTGCATGCCGAGGTACGGCATGTCCCAGCGGGAGTCGCGCAGGGTGTCGTCGAGGAGGCTCTGCAGGTTGTCGTTGATCGGGTAGAGCATGCCGATCTTGTCGTGGAGGAAGCGGCCGTAGATCTCGGCGTGCCGGGCCTCGTCCATGGTCTGGGTGGCCGAGTAGAACTTGGCGTCCAGGTCGGGGACGGACTCGACGATCCGGGCGGCGCAGATCATGGCGCCCTGCTCGCCGTGCAGGAACTGGCTGAACTGCCAGGAGGCGTAGTGCCGGCGCAGGTCGCCCTTGTCCTTCTCGGTCATCTTCGCCCAGTGGCGGGTGCCGTGGAGGGTCAGGACCTCGTCAGGGGTGCCGAGGGGGTCGTACGGGTCGACCTCCAGGTCCCAGTCGATCCGGGTGGCGCCGTCCCACTGCTTGTCCTTGCCCTTCTGGTAGAGGGCGAGGAGGCGCTCGCGGCCGGCATCCTCCATGTCGTATTCCCAGTTGAAGCGGGCGGCGCCGGTGGCGGGGACCTGCCAGCTCGGGGCGGACGGGGCCGTGGTGTAGAGGTCGCGCGTCGACACTGACGCCTCCTTGGGGAGTCGGGCCTTTTCCCGTGGTGCGAGTCCTGTGGCCAGGCCAGGCTCACACGTTGGTAGACGGATCGTCAACAAGTCGTGCACAGGGGATTGACGGCGCTACTGACGGGCAGTCTGATGATCGGCGACCACCGGTGACGTCACGCCGTCGCGACGAGCACAGCGAGGTGCGCAAACCATGACCCCCTTCTTCGGCTCCCCGGCGTCCACGAACTCCGAGGAACCGGACTTCAGCCTCCTCAGGGACGCCCTGGGGCCGCTGCGCGACCGCGAGCAGGTGGCCGAGCGGCTCCTGGAGTCCTCCCGCAAGCACTCCTACGACCCGGACGTCGAGCTCGACTGGGACGCGCCGTTCGAGGACGGCAAGTGGTTCTGGCCGCCCGAGCTGCTCTCCCTGTACGACACACCGCTGTGGCGCACGATGTCCGAGGAGCAGCGGATCGCGCTCTCGCGCCACGAGGCGGCGTCGCTCGCGTCGCTCGGCGTCTGGTTCGAGATCATCCTGATGCAGCTGCTCGTCCGGCACATCTACGACAAGTCGCTGACCAGCCATCACGTCCGGTACGCGCTCACCGAGATAGCGGACGAGTGCCGGCACTCGATGATGTTCGCGCGGCTGATCCGACAGGGCGGAACCCCGGCGTACCCGGTGCCGAGGCTCTACCACAACCTCGCGCGCCTGCTGAAGACCGTGTCCACGACCCCGGGCTCGTTCGCCTCGACACTGCTCGGCGAGGAGATCCTCGACTGGATGCAGCGACTGACCTTCCCGGACGAGCGGGTGCAGACACTGGTACGCGGGGTGACCCGCATCCATGTGGTCGAGGAGGCACGGCATGTGCGGTACGCCCGTGAGGAACTGCGCCGCCAGATGACGACCGCGCCGCGCTGGGAACAGGAGTTCACCCGGGTGAGCTGCGGACAGGCGGCGCGGGTCTTCTCGACCTGCTTCGTGAACCCGCAGGTCTACGAGGCGGTGGGCCTGGACCGGCGGGAGGCGGTCGCCCAGGTGAGGGCGAGCGGACACCGCCGCGAGGTGATGCAGTCCGGCGCGCGCCGCCTGACGGACTTCCTGGACGACATCGGGGTGTTGCGGGGGGCGGGGCGGCGGCTGTGGAGGTCGTCGGGGCTGCTGGCGTGAGACGGGGCCGCACCGGCCGGCCCGGGCCCCGGCGGAGCCCGTCGGGGCAGGCCACGGCGGCGATGACGCGGGGGCGTCCCGCTACGCTGCGGAGCATGACTGCCGCCGCCACCCCCGCGTACCGCAGGCTCAGCGTCGAGGCGCGCCGCGGCCAACTCCTCGAAGCCGCCCAGGGCCTCTTCGCCCACAGCGCGCCCGAGGACGTCTCCCTCGACGACGTCGCCGAGGCGGCCGGCGTCTCCCGGCCCCTCGTCTACCGCTACTTCCCCGGCGGCAAGCAGCAGCTCTACGAGGCCGCCCTCCGTTCCTCCGCGGACGCCCTGAACCACTGCTTCACCGAGCCCCCGGTCGGGCCCCCCACCGAGCGGCTCGGCCGGGTGCTCGACCGCTATCTGACCTTCGTCGACGAGCACGACGCCGGTTTCAGCGCCCTCCTGCGCGGCGGCAGCGTCGCCGAGACCTCCCGTACCACCGCGATCGTCGACGAGGTCCGCCGCGCCGCCGCCGAGCAGATCCTCGTCCACCTCGGCGTGCACCGGCCCGGCCCCCGCCTCAACATGCTGGTCCGTACGTGGATCGCCGCCGTGGAGGCCGCCTCCCTCATCTGGCTCGACGAGGACAAGCGGCCCCCGGCCCGGGAGCTGCGGGAGTGGCTCGTGGACCATCTCATCGCCCTCCTCGCCGCGAGCACGGCCAGTGACGGGGAGACCGCGCGCGTCGTCGGGCGCCTCCTCGCCGAGGAGACGCCCGAGGGACCCGTGGCCCGGCTGGCCCGCCGGGTGATCCCGGTGGTCGGCGAGGCCGCCCACCTGCTCTGAGCCGGAATCGGAGGCCGGAGGGGACACTGGAGGGGTGAGAAGCCAGAACACCTCCTTCCGTGGCGGTCCCCTCGACGGCCGGGTCCTGCCGATCCTGCTCGGCCCGACCGGCCACCCGCCGAAGTGGTACGAGATCCCGGTCCCGGCCCACGACGGGAACCCCCCGACCCTCCACACGTACCGCCGTGAACCCGCGGGCTACACGAAGCGGCTGGGCCTCCAGCGCGGCTGGATCTACGCGTACGCCCCCGAGGGCCGCGAGCGTCGCGAGCTGAAGTGGCCGTGGTCGAAGCCGGGCACCGGCACGACCCCTCCCCGGGACGGCGCTGAGCCGAACGGGTGAGGCCGCCGGACTCGCCCCTTTCCGTACGGTAATCACATGAAGTGACGCGTCATCATCCCCGTGGAGGTGGTGACGTGTCGCGAAGACTGCTGCGTACGGTCTGCACGGGGGCCCTGGCCGCCACGACCGCCCTCGCGGGCGTCCTCCCGGCGGGCGCCGCCGCTCCGGAGCCACCCGCCGATCCCCCGGCGGAGGCGCCGATCGCCTGGGCGGATCCGGCTGCGGAACCGGTGGGACCGGTCGACCCGGACGCGTCCACGGCACCCACGGCCTCCCCGGCGGAGACGATCGAGACCGCGACGATCCCAGCGACCCCGACGACGCCGGCGGCGGCGACTCCCGAGAGTCAGGACCCGGCCGATCCGGCCGAGCCTGCCAATCCCGCCGATCCGTCCGATCCGTCCGGTCTCCCGGATCCCACCGCCCCCGACGCCTCGGTCGACCCCGTCGCCCCCACTGGTCCCGCCGACCCCACCGCCCCGGCCGACCCGAGCGCATCCGCCCCTCCCACCCCACCCCCCGCCACCGACGACGCCGCCGCCCTCCCTCCCCCCGGCGGCGACTCGGTCTCCGCCCTGCTCACCCGCATGCGGACGCTCTACCGGCAGGCCGAGGAGGCGACCGAGCGGTTCAACGCCGCCGAGGAGGCACTGAAACTCCAGACCGCCGACACCGCGAAGGTCACCGCCCGGCTCACCGCCGCCCGTACCGCGCTGGCACAGGGACGCGCCGCGGCCGGGCGGATCGCCCGGGACCAGTACCGGGGCGGGTCCGAGTTCTCCTCGTACGTGCGGCTGCTGTTCGCGCCGGATCCCCAGTCGGCGCTCGACCAGGGGCATCTGATGGCGCGGGCCTCCCGGGACCGGGCGTCGGCCGTGCCGCGGCTCGAGAAGGCCGAGCGGCAGGCCGGCAGCCTGGCGAGCGCCTCCCGCAAGGCGCTCGACCGGCAGCAGACCCTCGCCGCCGCGCAGCGCACCCGGCGCGACGAGGTGCGGGCCCGGCTGACGGAGGTCGAGAAGCTGCTCGCCGGACTCTCTCCCGAGCAGCTGGCCCGGATCACCGAGCTGGAGCGTGTCCAGACGGCGGGTGCGCAGCGCGAGCTGCTCGACTCGGGCGTCCTGGCGGGTCGGCGCACCCCGTCGGGGGCGGGTGCGGAGGCGCTGCGGTTCGCGGTGGGCCAGATCGGCAAACCGTACGAGTGGGGGGCGGAGGGTCCGGGGACGTACGACTGCTCGGGGCTCACCCAGCAGGCGTGGGCGGCGGCGGGCCTGGAGGTGCCGAGGACGAGCCAGGAACAGTGGGCGACGCTGCCCCGGGTGCCCCTGGCGGAGCTCCGCCCCGGGGACCTGGTGGTGTACTTCCCCGGCGCGACCCATGTGGCGGTCTATCTCGGCGAGGGCCTGGTGGTGCAGGCGCCGCGGCCCGGCGGGAAGGTGAAGGTCTCCCCGATCGCGGCGAACCCGCTGCTGGGTGCGGTGCGCCCGGATCCGGACGGGCAGGCCCTGGCCGCGTACACCCCGCCGGCGCTGCCGGCGGGGGCGAGGGACGGCGGGGACGAGGGGTACGACCGGGGCTGAGTGCCGACTCCCGCCCAGAGCAACGCCCTTACTCCTGCACGTAATATGCAACAAGCTATCCGGGTCCTTACTCGCCGCACCTTGCCCGAACGGACGCGGAGCCCCGTCATGCCCGGACTGCTGCCCTCCACCGGCCCCCGACGCACCCTCGCCGTCTCCAACTTCGTGAACACCGTCGGCAGCGGGCTCTTCCTGACCGCCGGGGTCCTGTACTTCACCCAGGCCGTGCACCTGTCGGCCGCCTCGGTGGGACTGGGGCTCGGCATCGCCGGGACCCTCTCCCTCGCCGTGGGGATCGGGGTCGGTCATCTCGCGGACCGCTGCGGGGCGCGGGGCGTGTACGTGGCCACGCTGGCCGTCCAGGCGGTGGCGACCGGGGCCTTCGTGGGCGCGGACAGTTTCTGGCCGTTCGTACTCGCGGTCTCGACGGCCACCGGGGCGAAGGCCGCCGGGCTGGCCGCGCGCGCACCGCTCGTGAGGCACTACGGAGGGGAGCGGCCTCAGGAGTTCCGGGCCTATCTGCGGGCCGTGACCAACGTGGGCATCTCCCTGGGCGCGCTGCTCGCGGGCTGGGCGGTCCAGGTGGGCACGCTCGGCGCGTACCAACTGCTGGTACTGGGCAATGCGCTGGCGTTCGGGGCCTCCGCCGCCGTGCTGCTCCTGCTGCCGCCGGTGGCGCCCGCGCCCGTCGCCCGGGGGCCGCGGTGGATCGCGCTGCGGGACCGGCCGTACCTCGCCCTGACCGCGCTCGACGGGGTGATGGCGATGCAGTTCAAGGTGCTGACCGTGGCGATCCCGCTGTGGCTTGTGGGGTCCACCGACGCGCCGCACTGGCTCGTCTCGGGCACGATGCTCGCCAACACCGTGATCGTCGTGGGACTCCAGGTGCGGGCGAGCCGGGGCATCGACTCGCCGCGCGCGGGCGGCCACGCCTGCCGTCGCGCCGGAGCGGCGTTCCTCGTCTCCTGCGCGCTGGTCCCGCTCTCGGCGGGCGCGCCGGCGGCGGTGGCGGTCGGCCTGCTCCTGGCGGCCGTCGTGGTCCACACGATCGGCGAGCTGTGGCACTCCGCCGGCGGTTTCGAGGTGTCGTACGCCCTCGCCCCGCCCCGCGCGACCGGCCAGTACCTGGGTGTCTTCGGCCTCGGCGCGGGCCTCTCCGAGGCGGTGGGCCCCGGCCTGCTCATCGCGCTGTGCATCGGCTGGGGCCGCCCCGGCTGGTACGTCGTCGGCACGCTCTTCGCCCTGACCGGTCTGCTGACGCCGTGGGCGGTCCGCCGGGCCGAGGCCGCCGGGCGCTACGAGAAGAGGGAGACGAGCCCGTACACCCAGATGCCCACCATGACGACGGCTCCCGCGGTGGCGCCGGTGCACGCGATCACGCCGTCGAGCGTCCACCCTCCCGGCTCGGGCGCGTTCGCCTCGTCGGGATCGCCGACATAGGACTCCGGATCGTCGTCCCAGGTGACGGACCGCCCGAGCTGCTCGGCGCAGGCGGTGCGCACCGCCACGAGCTGCTCCTCGGCGAAGCGCGTCGCCGCCTGCGCCTCGGGTCCGCGCCAGGCGAGGGCCTTCATCCGCCATCCGGGAGTCCCGTAGCGCTTCTCGAAGGCGGCGGTCTCCTCCGCGTTCCGGTCCTCTTCGAGGTACATCCAGCGCCCCACCTCGGCCGCGTCCCCGTACAGCCGGTACACCTCGGCAAGCCGGCGCCGCAGCGTCAGGTCGTACGGAAACGACGAGACGAGCCCGCGCAGCCGCTGGCGCGCCATGGGGACCCGCCCGGCGTCGAGGTCGGCGTCCACACGGGCCAGGGTGTTCGACTGAGACATGGACACATGATCGAGCACGGGGCGGGACGAATCGATCCGTTTTCCGACCGACGACCGACGGCCGGCTCCCCCGGGCCTGGAGCCCCGGGTGCCGGCCGCCGAAGAAGACCGTCCGCGGGTCAGCCGCCCGCGACCTCCGCCAGGTACGCGGACGTCTTCTCCGGGTCGAAGAAGAAGTTCTCGAAGTCCGACGGGTCGTTGAAGCCGTTCGCGAAGCGGTCGGCGACCGGCTGGAGTCCGCCCGCTGCGCCCAGGAGGTTCAGGACGTGCTCCGGCGGGGGCGCCAGCATCGCGTTCGTCCACTTGGTGACGTGCTGGGCCGTCTGCCAGTAGCGGTCGAAGGCCGACTGCATCCACTCCTCGTCGAAGGGCTCGTCGCCCTGCTCGACGATCGCCGCCAGGTACGCGGCCGCGCACTTCGACGCCGAGTTCGAGCCCTGGCCGGTGATCGGGTCGTTGGCCACGACCACGTCGGCCACGCCGAGGACCAGGCCGCCGCCGGGGAGCCGGCCGATCGGGTTGCGGACCGTCGGCGCGTACCGGCCGGCGAGGGTGCCGCCCGCGTCGGTCAGTTCGACCTTGGTGGCCCGCGCGTACTCCCAGGGCGTGAACTTCTCCATCAGTTCCAGGGTCAGCGACAGGTGCTCCGCCGGGTCCTTGATGCCCTTGAAGGCGTCGAGCGGGCCGCCGGGGACGCCCTCCCAGAACAGGATGTCCGCGCGGCCGCCCGTCGTCAGCGTCGGCATGACGAACAGCTCGCCCACGCCCGGGACCACGTTGCACCGCACCGCGTCGAAGTCCGGGTGCTCCGGGCGCGGGCCGAGGCCGTGGACGTACGCGACGGCCAGCGCGCGCTGCGGCTCGCTGTACGGCGAACGGGCCGCGTCCCGGCCGAACATCGAGACCAGCTCGCCCTTGCCCGCCGCGACGAGCACCAGGTCGTAGCTGCGCGAGAAGTAGTCCAGGTCGCTGACGGCCGCGCCGTGTATCACCAGCTGGCCGCCGCGCTGGGCGAAGGTCTCCATCCAGCCGGCCATCTTCACCCGCTGGTCGACGGACTGCGCGTACCCGTCGAGCCTGCCGACCCAGTCGATCGCCCGGGTGGAATCGGGCGCGGCGACCGAGACGCCGAGGCCCTCGATGCGCGGCGCCTGGGACTCCCAGAAGTTGAGGCCGAGGTCCCGCTCGTGCTGGAGCGCGGTGTGGAACATGCACTGGGTGGACATGACCCGGCCGGACCGGATCTCGTCCGCCGTCCGGTTCGACATGAGGGTGACCTCGTACCCCGACGACTGGAGTCCGAGGGCGAGCTGCAGACCGGACTGGCCGGCGCCGACTATGAGTATCTTCCGCATGGGTGGTGCTCCTGGCGTGACGGGGAGAGCTGAGCGGTCTATTCGGGGGTGTGTGCGAGCGCGTGCGCGACCATCGCGAGCAGGCTCTCGACGACGCTGTACCGCTTGCGCGCGTCCATGATCACCACGGGGACGTCGGCGGGCACGGTCAACGCCTCCCTGACGTCGTCCGCCTCGAACAGCTCGGTGCCCTCGAAGTGGTTGACGGCCACGATGTACGGCAGCCCGCAGCTCTCGAAGTAGTCGAGGGCCGGGAAGCAGTCCGTGAGCCGCCGCGTGTCGGCCAGCACGATCGCGCCGATCGCGCCGCGCACCAGGTCGTCCCACATGAACCAGAAGCGCTGCTGTCCCGGCGTGCCGAAGACGTACAGCACCAGGTCGTTGTCGAGGGTGATCCGGCCGAAGTCCATCGCCACCGTGGTGGTGAGCTTGTCCGGCGTGGCGGTGAGGTCGTCGGTCCCCTCGCTCGCCCGGGTCATCAGCGCCTCGGTCTGGAGCGGGGTGATCTCCGAGACGGCACGCACGAACGTGGTCTTGCCGACGCCGAAGCCGCCCGCGACGACGATCTTCGTCGCGATCGGGGCGCGGGTGTGGTCGAGCTGCCAGTCCTGCGCGCCGTCCTCGGCGTCCGGCTCGGCGGTGGCCGACGCGGTCGTATCTCGCCGGAACAGGTCGGCCTCGGGGGCCTGGGGCTGCGCGGGAATGCCCGACACCGTCGGTGATCCGGTGTCGGCATCGGAGACGGCGGAGGCGTCAGAGACGACGGAGTCCACTCAGCACCCTTTCGAGGAGCGCGCGGTCGGGCTGGCCGGTGCCGTGACCGGTCCCGTACACACGGATCTTTCCCTGGTCGGCCAGGTCGCTGAGAAGCACCCGGACGACCCCCAACGGCATCTTCAGCAGCGCCGAGATCTCCGCGACCGTCCGCATCCGGCGGCAGATCTCGACGATGGCCCGCATCTCCGGCATCAGACCGCGGGCGCCCGGCCCGCCGTCCGTCAGGAGCTTGCGCACGGCGGGCGCTTCGAGCGCCGCCACGAAGGTCTCGACGAGCAGGACATGGCCGAAGCGGGTGCGCCCGCCGGTCAGCGAGTACGGGCGGACGCGCGCGGGGCGGCGCCCGTCTCCTCGTATGGGCAGCCGGTGGGCGTGAAACCCCGAAGACACTGACGTCACTGGGTGCTCTCCATCGATTTGCGCAGTTCACTGCGGACTTCGGGGGTGAGTACGTGACCGGCGCGGCCGACGAAGAGCGCCATGTGGTAGGCCACCACGCTCATGTCGCAGTCGGGCGTGGCGTGCACGCCGAGCAGCGAACCGTCGCTGATCGACATGACGAAGACGCTGCCCTCCTGCATCGCCACCATGGTCTGCTTGACCCCGCCGCCGTCCATGAGGCGTGCGGCACCGATGGTCAGGCTGCCGATGCCGGAGACGATGGTGGCCAGGTCGGCGCTGGAGCCGCGCGGTCCGTCGGGACGGCCGGCTTCGGCGGCGACCGTCGTGCTCTGCTGGGCGGCCGGGTCGGACGAGAGCAGCATCAGGCCGTCGGAGGAGACGACGGCGACCGAGTGGACCCCGGGCACCTCCTCGACCAGATTCCCCAGCAGCCATTGCAGGTTGCGGGCTTCCGTGCTCAGTCCGAACGTTCCCGTCGCAGTCAACTGCGTGCCTCCTCGACTGTGTCCCCCGTCATCTCCTCTGTACGTGCAGTCTTTACGTCATCTATCCGCCCCGTCTCCATCTCCGCCTCCACGTCGCGGCGCCCGGCCTTGGCGCCCTGGTGGAAGCCGCCGAGGCGGCGGCGCAGGGCCTCCGCGTCCACGCCGCCCGGACGGGGCGTCGTGGTGGCGGGGCCGGCGGGGCGGACCACCTGCGGGGTGCGCTTGGGCAGCCCCTTGTCGGTGACGCGCTCCGAGTGCGGGGTACGCGGCCCGGGAACCGGCTGGTCGGTGACCGGCTCGGGGGCGGCGGGAGTCTGCGGAGCCGGGGGCTCCTCGTGGCGGGCGGGAGCGGTGACGTCCGCGGCGCGCTCATGGGCGTCCGGCTCCGGCGGCGGGTCGGGCAGCCGGACCTGGAGCGTGGTCTCGGAGATGCTCTCGCCGAGGGGCGCGGAGTCGTCGTGGGCGACGGACTCGTGCGGAGCGATGGGCTCGTGGTGCGTGAGCGCGGGCTCGCCGTGGGCCTCGGGCTCGTCGTGGCGGGGCCCGGGCTCGTACGAGGATGCCTGCGGCTCCGGCTCGTACGAGGGCTCCTGCGGCTCCGGCTCGTACGACGGGGCCTGCGCCTCAGGCTCGTACGACGGTGCCTGCGTCTCAGGCTCGTCCGCCGGTTCCCGCTCCGGATCCTGGTCCTGGTCCCGCTGCTCCCTCGCCGCCGTCACCTCGGCCTCCAGGAACGCCCGCTCCGCCGCCTCGACCAGGGGGTCGCGGTTCCGGGAGGGCAGCGTGTTGGAGTTGGCCTCCGCGGCCGAGCCGGGCAGGTGGAGCGTGGGTGCCGCGCCCGCCACCCGTACGGGCTCCGTCACGGTGGTCGGCAGGGCGGTGGGGAGCAGGGGCTGCGGCAGGACCACGACGGCCGCCGTGCCGCCCGGCTGCTGTTCGCGCAGCTCGACGCGGACGCCGTGGCGGGCGGCGAGCAGGGCGATGACCCGCATGCCGAGGCCCTCGCCGTCGAAGGCGGCGGGGTCGGCCTCGGCCAGGCGTGCGTTGAGCTCGGCGAGGCGGGAGGCGGTCATGCCGATGCCCGCGTCCTGCACGGAGAGCATCACCTCGCCGGACTCCAGGAGCCAGCCGGAGAGCTGGACCTCGGCGTCGGGCGGCGAGAAGGAGGTGGCGTTCTCCAGGAGTTCGGCGATGAGGTGGCTCAGGTCGTCCGCGGCGAAGCCGGCGACCTGGGCGTGCGGCGGCAGGGACTGGATGGTGACCCGCTCGTACCGCTCGATCTCGCTGACGGCGGCGCGCAGCACGTCGACCAGCGGGACGGGCCCGGCGTGGCCGTGGACGTGCTCGTGCCCGGCGAGGACGAGGAGGTTCTCGCTGTGGCGGCGCATGACGGTCGCCATGTGGTCGAGCTTGAAGAGGGTCGCGAGGCGGTCCGGGTCCTGCTCGCGCTCCTCCAGCTTCTCGATGACGCCGAGCTGGCGCTCGACGAGCCCGAGGCTGCGCAGCGAGAGGTTGACGAAGGTGTGGTGGACGGTGCTCCTGAACCGTTCGAGGTCGGCGGTGAGGAGCGCGACCTGTCCCTGGAGCTCGGCGCGCTGGGCGGCGAGCTCGGCGCCGAGGGCCTCCTTGGCGGCGACCAGGTCGGTCCGGTCGTCGGTGAGCCGCTCGGTGTGGACGGCGAGGCCGGCGAGCTTGCCGTGCAGGGTGTTGAGGGAGCGGACGACCTGCGCGAACTCGTCGTTGCGGCCGGTGAAGCGGATCAGTTCCTCGGCGCCGGGCTCGGGGGCGGCGGCGAGCCGGGCGGCGCCGAGCCGGAGGACGGCGAGCGGCCGGGTGAGGGTGCGGGCGACGTACGTGGAGATGCCGATCGCGACGATCAGACAGCCGCCGAGGAAGGCGATGCGCAGTTCGAGGGCGGTGACGTCGTCGTCCCGGAGGGCGACGAAGTGCTCGACCCGTTCGGCGGCGAGACGGGACTCGACGCCGCGCATCTGCTCGATGCGGGAGGACAGCGCGGCCTCCAGGCCGGCCGGGTCGGTCTCGCGCTCGGTCTCCGTCAGCCGGGGCTGGTCGGTGAGGGAGGCGAGGGAGCGCTCGGCGCTCTTGACGTCGGGGCCGGCGACGGTCGTGGCGATCGCGTCGCGGGCGGCGGAGCCCGCGGCCTGGTCGAAGTCGCCGAGGGCGGCGAGCTCACGGACCCGGGCCTGCTGGGCGGCGGCGGTGAGGGTGTCGCGGGCGCGGTCGGCCTCGGCGGCGCCCTCGGGGACGTCGGGGACGTAGGTGCCGGTCTCGGCGTCGTAGTGGACCTCGCCGGTGGGCTCGGGCTGCGACACGGAGAGCGCGGCGAGGAGCAGGCCGCGGGTGGCGGAGGCCTGTTCGACGGCGCGGCCGAGGGCGGCGGGGGCGCGGGTGGCCTCGGTGAGCGCGGTGTCGGAGGCACGGGCCGGGGTCTTGTCGGCCAGCTCGTCGGCGAGGGCCTGGAGCTTGGTGATGACCTCCGAGTACGCCCGGTGGGCCTCCAGGGCCGTTCCCTTGCCGGTGAGGGCGGAGCGGCGGACGGAGGTGACGCCGGCGAGGTCGCGGCGGAGCTCGGCCGAGGCGGCGGGGCGGATCTCGTCGATCTGGCGGTCGACCCGGGTGGAGCGGGTGCTGGTGATCTGGCGCCGGTGCTTGGCGTCGCCGGTCTGGGCGTCGCGGCCGGCGGCGATGTAGGCGACGACCTCGTCGCGCTCGTCGGCGAGCGAGTGGGCCAGGGTGACGGCCTGCCGGTCGAGTTCGGCGAGGGTGACCAGGCGCTGGGAGTCGTTGAGCTCGGTGGAGGCGGCGAGGATCGCGGGTGCTCCGGCGACGATGACCGTGATGCCGACGAGGGCGACGCCGGCGACGAGCCGGTTGCGGACGCGCTTGGGGCGGCCGGTGGGGGCACTGCCCTTGGGGGCGCTGCCGGCGGTGACGCCACCGGTGGGGACGCTGCCGGTGGGCGCTGCGGCGCCGTCCGGGTTCGGCACCGCACCGGGGGTCTGGCTCCGCGTGCCGTTCTTGCTCCGAGGCCGCTTCATCTGCACCGGTGCTCGCATTCTTGATTCGTCCGCCCACAAAGCAGAGATGACGGCCGGTCACATGGAGCGCCCCCACCCCTGGCATGGCTTCCGACCATTCCAGCGCTTCTGGGAAGGGGGCGCGCATCGGCCGCTCCGCCACCCGAACGAGTGAACAACACTCATGAGTTGGCGAACAACTTCTCCGGGCGGGCCGGGGAGGGCCCGAAGGGTCCTCGGTTGGATCTTCCGCGCGGGCTTTGGCAGGATGCCCGCCCGCAGCTCCCCGGAGCCCGGCACTCCGGCTCTCCGGGGACCCCGGCCGGGTTGGTACAGGCCATTTCCGCACGTTTGCAGGTCCGGTGAAGACGTACACCGGGAACACGGGCCGCTCCGGGCACACTGGTCCTCATGCGCAGCGACGTCGCCACCCTCCCCGGCAGTCCCGAACGCCCCAACGAGGACTGGGTGGCCGCCGCCCTGCCCGCCTCCGGAGGCGGGGGAACCGTCGTCCTTCTCGACGGCGTCACGCCACCGGCGGGTGATGACGGTTGTGTGCACACGGTGCCGTGGTTCACCGCACGGCTCGGCGGTTCTTTGACCGAACTGTCCGCTTCCCGCCGGGACATGTCCCTGCCCGGGATCCTGGAGCTCGCAATCCGGCGCACCGCGGACGCCCATCGGGACACCTGTGACCTTTCTCACGTCCGTACGCCCCAGGCGACGGTCGTGCTCGTCCGCTGGGACGAGACCTCGGTCGAACACCTCGTCCTCTCCGACTCCGTGCTCCTCCTGGAGGCACCGGACGGGGCCGTACGGGCCGTGCTGGACGACCGGCTCGACCACGTTCCCGACGAGATCCTGCGGTCGCTCGCGGCGACGGACCGGCTGCGGAACCGGGAGGGCGGCTTCTTCACGGCGGCGGCCGACCCGGCGGTCGCCGGGCGGGCGGTGGCGGGGACGAGCCCGCGCGCCGAGGTGCGGGCCCTGGCGGCGCTCACGGACGGGGCGAGCCGCTGGGTGGAGCTGTTCGGCGAGGGCGACTGGGCGGACTGCTTCGGCGTCCTGCGCAAGGAGGGCACGCTCGGGCTGCTGCACCGCGTGCGCGCCCTGGAGGCGGCGGACGCGTCGGCCGGCGGGACGCGCCGCTGGAAACTGCACGACGACGCGACGGCGGCCCTGGTGGAGCTGGGGGCCGACTGAGGGACGGTGGTACGGGTGGGACGTGGGGGCAGGCCGGGCGGCGGCGGTACGGGGGAGGCACGCCCCCCGTGAGCCACGGCGGTACGGGGGGGGGGAGCCACGGACCCCGTGAGCCACGGCGGTACGGGGGGGAGCCACGGACCCCGTGAGCCTCGGCGGTACGGGGGGGAGCCACGGACCCCGTGAGCCTCGGCGGCCCGGCAGGGCCGGTCAGCCCTCGGCTCTGATGTTGAAGTGGTTCAGGAGGCGGCCGAGTTCGGCGACTTCGGCGCGGTCCCAGTCGGCGAGCTTGCGGACGTACCGCTCGCGCCGCGCGTCCCTGACGTGCCGGAAGCGGTCCCGGCCCTCCTCGGTGAGCCGGACGAGGGAGGCGCGTCCGTCGGCGGGGTCGGGGTCGCGGGCGACGAGCCCGAGGACTTCGAGGGCACGGAGCTGACGGCTCATGGTCGCCTTGCCGACCCCGAAGTACCCGGCGAGTTCGGTGGCCCGCTGGGGGCCGGCGTCATCGAGCCGCACGAACAGGCCGTAGGCGGCGGGCTCCAGTTCGGGGTGGACCTCGCGGGCCATCTCGCCGGACTGGGCACGGGCGCGGCGCAGGAAGACCGCGAGTTCGCGTTCGAGCGCGAGGAACACCGGGTCGACCCCGCCGGACGGGGCGTGGGGTTCGCCGCCGACGGTCGGCGGGACCCCGCCTTCACTTCCCGTACCGCTTCCGTGCACGTCAGCACCTCTCACACGTTCTCCGGCGATCCGCCGACGGCTTTCCGGCCGCTGAAAGTTTCTTTCGGCCGAGGCCATCGCCGCAGCTCTTCCAGTATTTCGCAGGCGTAGACCAACGGCGGTATCCGGGACCCCTTCCATGGGCCGGGTCTACGTGCGTAGCGTCGTCCACGACGCTCGCTGTCATGTCCACACCATGGCTGTCGGCGGGTGTCCAGGACCGTCGACATCGCTCCCCCCACCGATCCTTTCGGAGGCACGCAATGCGTGTGCACAGATCCGGAACGACCCTCGCCGGCGCCGCGCTCGCGGCCCTGACCCTCCTCGTCCCCCTCGCCGCGTCCGCCGGGGCCGCCCCGGACCCGGGCTCCGGCCCGACACCCCCGCGCGGCTCCGCCAGCATGGGCATGGGCGTCCTCGCGCACGACGGGCGCGGCAGCGCTCCCGGCGGCGTCTCCGCCCAGGCCGTCCAGACCGAAGGCGTGGACGTCTCCAGCCACCAGGGCAACGTCGCCTGGTCCACCCTGTGGACCAGCGGCGTCAAGTGGGCCTACGTCAAGGCGACGGAGGGCACCTACTACAAGAACACCTACTTCAACCAGCAGTACACCGGCTCTTACAACGTCGGCATGATCCGGGGCACGTACCACTTCGCGACCCCCGACACGACGACGGGCGCGGCCCAGGCCGACTACTTCGTCAACAACGGCGGCGGCTGGTCGAAGGACGGCAGGACCCTGCCGGGCGTGCTCGACATCGAGTGGAACCCGTACGGCGCGACCTGCTACGGCAAGACCCAGGCCGGGATGGTGGCCTGGATCCGCGACTTCGTGAACCGGTACAAGGCCAGGACCGGCCGGGACGCCGTCATCTACACGGCGACCAGCTGGTGGACGCAGTGCACCGGCAACTCCTCCGCCTTCGCCGCGACCAACCCGCTGTGGATCGCGCGGTACGCCGCGTCGGTGGGCGAACTCCCGGCCGGCTGGCAGTACTACACGATGTGGCAGTACACCTCCTCCGGCCCGACGGTCGGCGACCACAACCACTTCAACGGCGACCTCTCGCGGGTGCAGGCGCTCGCCAACGGCTGACGGTCCCCGCACGTACGGCGGCCTCCGGGTGTGCGGCACCCCGGGGGCCGTTCCGGCTTTTCCGGCCTCCCCCCTTGCCTATTGGTATGGACCAATGCGAGGCTCTACGGCGATCGCCCGGGATTCAACTTCCGTGTGCTCAGCGCGCGTTGCTCGTCCGTCCTCCCCCACGCACGAGAGAGAGCCCCCGCATGCAGTCCAACCGCCGCACCGCCGCCGGTGTCGCCGCCCTGTCCGCCGCCGCAGCACTCGTCACCCTCACCCCCACCACCGCCAGCGCCCACGGAGCCGTCTTCAACCCCGTGAGCCGCGTCGCCGCCTGTTACGCGGAGGGCCCCGAGACCCCCAAGTCGCAGGTGTGCAAGGACCTCGTCGCCGACTCCGGCACCCAGCCGCTCTACGACTGGAACGAGGTCAACATCGCCAACGCCGCCGGGCAGCACCAGGCCCTCATCCCGGACGGCAAGCTCTGCTCGGCGAACCGCGAGAAGTACCGGGCGCTCGACTGGGCGCGCACCGACTGGCCGGCGACGGCGGTCGCGGCGGGCAGCTTCGACTTCAAGGTCCGGGTGACGGCCGCCCACTCCGGGACCATGACCGTCTACATCACCAAGCAGGGCTTCGACCCCACGCAGCCGCTGAAGTGGTCGGACCTGGACGCGACCCCCGTCGCCGTCCACAACACCAGCCGCACGGCCACCGACGGCTACTACAACTTCACGGGCAACCTCCCCGCCCGCACCGGCCGCCACATCGTCTACAAGGTGTGGCAGCGCAACGACAGCCCCGAGGCCTTCTACAGCTGCTCGGACGTCACCTTCGGCGGTGCGGCCGCCCAGCCGACCGCGGCGAAGGCCCAGGCTCCGAGCGAGGCGAAGATCGCGGCGGGCGCGTCGCTCTCCACCGTGAGCCACGCGGGCCACGGCGGCGACGAGCAGGCCCCGGCCCTCTCCGCCGAGACGGCCGAGACCCCCACCTCGCCGCTGCCCATGGCCCTCGCGGGCGCGGGCGCCCTCGCCGTCTTCGGCGCGGGCAGCCTGCTCCTGGGCCGCCGCCGGAACTCCTCGGCCTCCTAGGCCCTGTCGTCGAACCCCCGCCCGGCCCGACTCCGGGCGACGACGGGAGTTCGACGACAGGCCTGGGAGCCGTCCCGGACCGTCCGGCTCCAGGGACTCGTCCCGAGGGACCTAGGGGCCGGACGTACCGAGGGGGAAGAGGGCGGTGAGCCGGGGGATCGCCACCCCCTCCGGGCGAGACCTCCGGGCCTCGCCGCCCTCTTCCCACTCCCCCTCGATGTCACCCGGAAGCTCGTCCGCGAGCTCATCGGCCCGTTCGTCCACGGCGTCGTGGAACTCCTCGCCGCAGTCGTCCTCCTGACCGGTCAGCTCGTCGTACGCGTCCTGCGCGACGTAGTCCAGCCACTCCCACTCCGGCCACTCGTCGTCGTCCCACTCGCCGCGGTGCCGGCCCACCAGGGCCCGGATCTCCGGTACGTCGGCCAGCGCGTCCGGGTCGGCGACGACCGAGTCGTACACCTTCCGCCCCTGCCCGACCAGCCAGAGGGTGAAGTAGTCGAAGCCGTCGTCGGTGCATGCTCCGCTCTCGATCCGGTTCGCCGCCCGCCACAACGCGTGCGTGCCCGCGACAGCGCAGGCGTCCTCGAGGCGCACCTGGAACTCCACGCTCTCGGCGGCCGGGCGCCGGAGCAGCTCCGCGCGCAGCCACTCCGACCGCTCATCCAGGTCTCCGGTGTGGCGGCTCAACTCGTCGATGAGAGCCCAGAAGGCGTCTTCGTTCATGCGTACGAGCATGACACCCCCGGCTGACATCCAGGTCACGATTTACCTGTGGGTGGACGCACGCGTCACCTGCGCGAACGCGCGGGGCACGACGGAGCGGGGTGCCCGTCGAGGACACCCCGCTCCGTCTCACCGTCGTACGGACGTCGTACGCGCCCCGCACGCGCCCCGCACGGGCTCCGTGCGGGCTCCGTGCGGGCCCGTGCGGGAGTTACGCCGCCGCCACTCCCACCGGCACCGCCGCCGGCGCCAGGGCGATCTCCAGGACCTGGCGGACGTCCGTCACCGGGTGGACCTCCAGCTTCTCCAGGACCTCGGCCGGGACGTCGTCCAGGTCGGCCTCGTTCCGCTTGGGGATCACGACCGTGGTGATGCCCGCCCGGTGCGCGGCGAGGAGCTTCTGCTTCACGCCGCCGATCGGGAGGACCCGGCCGGTGAGGGAGACCTCGCCGGTCATGGCCACGTCCGTACGGACGAGCCGTCCGCTGAGCAGGGAGGCGAGGGCGGTCGTCATGGTGACGCCCGCGCTCGGGCCGTCCTTGGGGACCGCGCCCGCCGGGAAGTGGATGTGCACGCCGCGGTCCTTCAGTCCGGTGACGGGCAGTTCCAGTTCCGCGCCGTGCGAGCGGAGGAAGGAGAGCGCGATCTGCGCCGACTCCTTCATCACGTCGCCCAGCTGACCGGTGAGGGTCAGCCCGGCGGCGCCGGTCTCCGGATCGGCCAGGGACGCCTCGACGAAGAGGACGTCACCGCCCGCGCCGGTCACGGCGAGCCCGGTGGCGACACCCGGCACGGCGGTCCGGCGCTCCGCCGGGTCCTGGGCCGACTCGGGCACGTGGTGCGGTCGCCCGATGAGCTCGCGCAGGTCGTCGGGACCGACGTTGAACGGCAGTTCCCGGTCGCCCAGTTCGTGCTGGGCAGCGATCTTGCGGAGCAGCCGGGAGATCGCCCGCTCCAGGGTGCGTACGCCCGCCTCGCGGGTGTACTCGCCGGCCAGCCTGCGCAGGCTCGCGTCTTCCAGGACGACCTCGCCGGGCTCGAGGCCCGCGCGCTCCAGCTGTCGGGGCAGCAGGTGGTCGCGGGCGATGACGACCTTCTCGTCCTCGGTGTAGCCGTCGAGCCTGACCAGCTCCATGCGGTCGAGCAGGGCCTCCGGGATGGCTTCGAGGACGTTGGCCGTGGCCAGGAAGACGACGTCCGAGAGGTCGAGTTCGACCTCCAGGTAGTGGTCGCGGAAGGTGTGGTTCTGCGCCGGGTCGAGCACTTCGAGGAGGGCCGCCGCGGGATCGCCGCGGAAGTCGGAGCCGACCTTGTCGATCTCGTCGAGCAGGATCACCGGGTTCATGGACCCGGCCTCCTTGACGGCCCGCACGATCCGGCCCGGCAGGGCGCCGACGTAGGTCCTGCGGTGACCGCGGATCTCCGCCTCGTCACGGACGCCGCCGAGGGCGACCCGGACGAACTCGCGGCCCATCGCGTGCGCGACCGACTCGCCGAGCGAGGTCTTGCCGACGCCGGGCGGGCCGACGAGGGCGAGTACGGCACCGCCGCGGCGGCCGCCGACCACGCCGAGGCCGCGCTCGGCACGGCGCTTGCGCACCGCGAGGTACTCGGTGATCCGCTCCTTCACGTCGTCCAGGCCCGCGTGCTCGGCGTCGAGGACGGCGCGGGCGCCGCGGATGTCGTACGCGGCCGCGCCGTCATCGGATCGCACGTTCCACGGGAGTTCCAGGACGGTGTCCAGCCAGGTGCGGATCCAGGAGCCCTCGGGGGACTGGTCGCTGGACCGCTCCAGCTTCTCGACCTCCTTGAGGGCGGCCTCGCGGACCTTCTCGGGCAGGTCGGCGGCCTCCACGCGGGCGCGGTAGTCGTCGGACTCGTCTCCGGCGTCCTCGGACTCGCCGTTGAGGTCGCGGAGCTCCTTGCGGACGGCTTCGAGCTGGCGGCGGAGCAGGAACTCGCGCTGCTGCTTGTCGACACCCTCCTGGACGTCCTTCGCGATGGTCTCGGCGACGTCCTGCTCGGCGAGGTGCTCGCGGAGCTGGGCGGTGGCGAGCTTGAGGCGGGCGACCGGGTCGGCGGTCTCCAGGAGCGCGACCTTCTGCTCGACGGTGAGGAAGGGCGAGTATCCGGAGTTGTCGGCGAGGGCGCCGACGCCGTCGATCTGCTGGACGCGGTCGACGACCTGCCAGGCACCGCGCTTCTTGAGCCAGCTGGTGGCGAGCGCCTTGTACTCCTTGATCAGGTCGGTGACCTGACCGGGCAGCGGTTCGGGCAGGGCCTCCTCGACGGTGCTGCCCTCGACCCAGAGGGCGGCGCCGGGTCCGGTCGTACCGGCGCCGATGCGCACGCGGCCGAGGCCGCGGATCAGGGCGCCGGGGTCGCCGTCGGACAGTCGTCCGACCTGCTCGACGGTGCCCAGCACGCCGGTTCCGGCGTAGGTCCCGTCGACGCGGGGCACGAGCAGCACCCGCGGCTTGCCGGCGCCGGGCCGCGCGGCGGCCTGGGCGGCCTCCACCGCGGCGCGTACGTCGTTGTCGGACAGGTCGAGCGGCACCACCATTCCCGGCAGCACGACCTCGTCGTCAAGCGGCAGCACGGGCAGAGTGAGCGGCACGGACGGCTTGGAGTCGGAAGCCATGATCTCCCCTTCGGCAGTCAAGTTGAGCTATGCCGACTCAATGCATGTGAGCCCATGAATGTTCCCGGACGTCCGTTCGCTCTGAGCGATCACCCTCGCACGGCCCACTTACGACCGATGTAATGCCTGGATGGATATAGCAGCTCTTACATCGGCCTGGGTGACGGGCTGGACCGTCTCGCGGGGCACCCCGGCAGCCGTCGACGAGCCCTGGGGCCACCGGATCGACGTGGGGCTGCCCCGGCACGTCGTACGGCATGTGCTGCCCGCCCCCGACGCGGCCACGGTCGGCGCACTCTGCGCCCGGCTCACCGCCCCGTACAGCTGGCTCAAGATCATGGCGGGGCCCGCGGACGCGCGCGCGTGGATCACGGAGGGATGGACGGTCCCCGACGACCCGGGCTTCATGATGGTCAAGCCGCTGGACCCCGGCGCCCGGCCCGCACCGCCCGAGGGATACGCGCGGACCACCGAGGTCCGGGACGGTGTCATCCGGGTCCGCGTCCTGGCGCCCGACGGCACCCTCGCCGCCCGCGGCCAGATCGCCCCGACCGGTTCCACGGCCGTCGCCGACCAGATCGAGACGGACCCCGCGCACCGGCGGCGCGGTCTCGGCGCCAACGTCATGCGCACCCTGGAGGCGGCCGCCGCCCAGGCCGGCGCCGAGACCGGGGTGCTCGCCGCGACCACGGACGGCCTCGCGCTGTACGACTCCCTCGACTGGCGCTACCGGGGGCCGCTGACCGGCATCGTCCGGGACGGCGGCGGGGCCGGGGGCGACGGCAGGACCGGGGGCGACGCGGTGACGGGGACGGGGAGCGGCTGACGGGGCGGGGAACGGCCGACGGTCCGGGGCCGGACCTGACCATCCGGCTGCGCGCGGCGCCCGTCACCCGGCATGCTCGGTCCATGGTGAGAGGCGTACGCGGCACGTGGTGCGGGACCCTGCTTCTGGTCGGGGTCCTGGTCGGCGGTACGAGCGGCTGCGGGCCGGAGACACCGCCCGCCCCGGGCGGGCCGCCGTCGAGGACGAGCGGACCGGCCGAGCCGGGCGCCACGGCGACGACCACGACACCCCCGGACGCCACGACCGCCCCCGGCACCTCGTCGCCGCCCGCGACCCCGGGGACCTCCCCGGGGGACCCCCACCCGGCCGAGGTCCTCGTCGAGGTCGTCGTCAACGGCGGCCTCGCCGGTGTCCGCAACACGCTCGTCGTCCACTACGACGGCTCCTGGACCAGCCGCTCCGGCACCAAGGCGCCCCGCACCGGCCGGCAGACCCCCGCCGAGGCCGCCGAGCTCCGGGCCGCCCTGGAGGACCCCGCGTACGCCCGGGTCCCGGAGCGGCCTACGGGCGGCCCGGTCTTCGACGGCTTCCAGTACTACGTGACGTACCGCCACCGTCTCGTCGTCTCGGGCGACGGCGAGCGCCCGGCGGCGCTCCAGCGGGTCTTCGCCGCCCTCCCGGAGGGCGGCCCGCCGACGAACCCCTGAGCCCGCACCGGCACCCGCCTGGAGAACCGAACCGGGGCACGCGCGCGATAGAGAAGGCGTGAGACTGTTGCGCCCCGCAGGGGGAGGCCCTTCCGGGGGCGACGAGGACGACGACTCGGCGCTGCTGCGCGCGGTCGCCCGGGGGGACTCCGAGGCGCTCGCCGTGCTGTACGACCGGCACGCGGGCTGGCTGCACGCGCGTCTCGCCCGGCGCTGCCCGGACGAGGAGACCGTGCGGGAGGTCCTCCAGGACACCTTCGTCACGGTGTGGCGCTCGGCCGGCGGCCACCGGGGCCGGGGCGAGGCCGGCGGCTGGATCTGGGTGATCGCGGCCCGGCGTCTGGTGGACGCGCAGCGGGCCGGGGCCCGCGCGGAACGCGCCGTGGAACGGGCGGTCGAACACGCCGCCGCACCCACGGGGCCGTCCACCACCGCGTCCTCCGCCGAGGACCGGGTGCTCGCCGGACTGGAGTACGGGGAGGTGGGCGCGGCCCTCGACCGGATCTCGCCCGAACTCGCCGAGGTCCTGCGGGCGACCGTCGTCGACGGCCTGACGACCCGCGAGACCGCCCGGCTCCTCGGCATACCCGAGGGCACGGTCAAGACCCGCGCCCTGCGCGCCCGCCGCGAGCTGCGCGCCGCACTCGGAGCGGCCCACTCCGGTGGTCCGCACGCCTTGGGAGGCACCGCATGACGACACGACGCCCCCCTGCCGACGGACCCGGGAGCCCCGGGCTCCCCTGGCACGTCTCCGACGCCCTCGCGCGCCGGTACGCCGACGGGTCGGCCGCCGAGACCGACGCCTGGTCGCTGGAGAAGCACGTCGAGTCCTGTGCGGGCTGCGCGGGCCGCGTCTCGGCCGCCGTACGGGCCGGAACGGCCGGCCCGGTCCTCGCGAGCGTCCGCGCCGAGCTGCTCGCGTCCCTCGGGCCCGGTCGGGCGCCGGAGGGTGCCCGGACCGAACGCCAGGGTTCCCCCGGCCGCCGGACCGCACCCGGTACGCCCACCGGCCGCCGGTTCGCACCCGGTGCCTCCCCCGGCCGCCGGTTCGCCGCCGCCGCCCTCCTCGGGCGCCCACCCGCATCAGCCGCCGCCCCGGGGCGCCGACCCGACCCCGCCGCCTCCGCCCGCCCCCGGCCCGCCCCCGGCGGGCACGCCTCGGGCGGGAACGCCCCCGCCCCCACCGCACCCGCCTCGTACGCCCCCACCCCCCTCGGCCGGTGGGCCCGGCTCTGGTGGGCCGTGGGGCCCGCCCTCCGCGGGTCCTGGGTGGTGGCCGTGATGCTGGTCGTCGGCGGGGCCTTCGGGCTCGCCTACGGAGCCGGGGTCCAGGGGGCACGCGGTCTGCTGCTCGCCCTCTCGCCCGTCCTCCCGCTCGCCGGCGTCGCCGTCTCGTACGGACGTCACGCCGACCCGCTGTACGAGATCACCGCCGCCACCCCGTCCGGCGGGCTGCGGCTGCTGCTCACCCGTACCGCCGCCGTCCTCGCCGTCTGCGTACCGCTGCTGACCGCGGGCGGTGCGCTGCTGCCGCCGGTGGCCGGATTCCCGGGGGCCGCGGCCTGGTTGCTCCCCGGCCTGGCGCTGACCCTGGCGACGCTCGCGCTCGGCTCGTTCGTCGGCTGCCGGGCAGCCGCCGCGACGCTCGGCGGCGGATGGCTGCTCGCCGTCACGGGCCCCCTGCTCGGCCCCGTGGACACGGCCGCTTCGACCACGGCGCTCGCCCCGTACCTCTCCGGCCCCGCCGCCCAGGGGGGATGGGCCGCGGCCGCGCTGGCCTGCGCCGCCCTCCTCGCGCTGCGGCGCCGTTCCTTCGACCACCTGGAGTCCCGGTGAACGTCTCGACCGCCGTCGCGGTGAGCGGACTGACCGTCCGCCACCGCCGTACCCTCGCCCTCGACCGGCTCGACCTGTCCCTCGGCCCCGGCGTCCACGGTCTGCTCGGCCCGAACGGCGCCGGCAAGACCTCCCTCATCCGGGTCCTCGCGACCGTCGCCGCCCCCTCCTCCGGCCGGGTGGAGCTGCTCGGCGCAGACGCGACCAGCCACCGCGAACGCACCGGCATCCGGCGCCGGCTCGGCTATCTGCCTCAGGACTTCGGCTACTACCCGGCCTTCACCGTGCGGGAGTTCGTGGCCTACGTCGCCTGGCTCAAGGAGGTGCCGGCCGAACGCGTGCCGGCGGCCGTGGAGCACGCGGTGGCACGGGTCGGGCTCGGCGACCGGATCGACGCGCGGATGAAGGCGCTGTCGGGCGGCATGGTCCGGCGCGCCGGAATCGCCCAGGCCATCGTGAACGAACCGGAGTTGCTGCTGCTCGACGAGCCGACCGCGGGCCTCGACCCGGAGCAGCGGGTCGACTTCCGGGCGCTGCTGCGGGAGCTGGGCCGAGAGGCGACGGTGGTGGTCTCCACGCACCTGGTGGAGGACGTGGCCGCGGCCTGCACCGACGTCGCCCTCATCGAGTCGGGCCGCCTCGCCTTCCAGGGTTCGACGGCCGAACTCACCGCACTCGGAGGGGAGTCGACCGACGGGAACGACTCCACGACGCATGCCGTCGAGCGCGGCTACACGGTCGCCCTGCGCGCCCACCGGACGCCCTCGGACTCCACGGACGGAGCACTCCGGTGACCACCACCCTCACCCCTCCCCCGCCCCGTGCCGCCCGCCGGACCATCCGCGCCCCGAGGCCCGTCCTCATCGAGTTGCGTCGCGGGCTCGGCCCCTGGACCGGCGTCGCCGTCCTGCTCACCGTGCTCGTCACGATGTACGGCAAGAGTCCCGGCTGGCAGGGCCGTTGGGCCGACGCCACGAACATGCTGCACGTGTCCACCGGGCTGCTCGCCGGACCGCTCGCCCTCGCGGCGGGCTGCTGGCAGGGCGGCCGGGACCGGCGGCGCGGGACGGTGGACCTCTGGGAGTCCGCGCCCCGCCCGCCGCTCCACCGCCTGTTCGTCGCCGTCGCCCCGTCCGCGCTCTGGCCGGCCGCCGGCGCACTCCTCGCCGCTGCCGTCTGCCTCCTCGCGACCTGGCCGTACGCCTCCGGCGGCCGCCCCTTCCTCGAACTCGTCGTCGCCGACGCGGTCGCCGTCGCCGCCCTGGGCGCCTTCGGCCATGTCGTGGGACGTACGGTCCGCTGGCGGCTGACGGCCCCCCTCCTGGGCATCGTCGGGTACGTGGCGCTGGGGTTGGGCTCGTACAGCGAAGGCCCCGCCCGGTGGCTCAGCCCCGCCGCCGAGCACCAGTTCTTCTGGGACCGGCCGGTGTGGTGGTACGGCCCCGTGTCGATGGCGTGGACGGCGGGGCTCGCGCTCACCGCGCTCCTGGCGTACGGGCTGCGCCCCGCCCGGCTGCGGCCGCTCGCCCTGGTCCCGCTGGCCGTGGCGGTCGCCGCCGCCGGTCCGATCCTGCGCCTCCCCCAGGACGAGGGCCCGTGGCGCCCGGACCCGGCCCTGACCCGTCCGCTCTGCGACGACGGGACGCCGCAGACCTGCCTCACGGCCGTGGACGAACGTCTGCTGCCGGACGTGTCTGCGGCGCTCGCCCCGCTCAACGCCCGTCTGAAGGGACTGCCCGGCGCCCCCGTCCGCTGGGTGGCCGGCCCGTTCGGACCTCCTCGCCCCGGGGACGTCGAACTCCCCGACGCGGCGGCGGACGCGGTGCGCGGCCGGCTCCCGCGCCCGGACCTGTATCTGAACTCGGCGGTGACGTGGCTGTTCTCGGACACCTGCCGGCCGGGTGACCTCACCGGTTCGAACGCGGAGCGGGCGAGCATCATCAACCTCGCCGTCGTCGAGTGGCTGGCGCCGACACCCGCCGACCACGGCCCCGATCCGACCGCCGCCCAGCCGTACATCGACCGGCTTCGCGCCAAGTCCCCGGCCGCCCAGCGCGATTACCTCGCCCGCTATCTGGCGGCGAACACGTGCCGCCCCGACGAGGTGCCGGTCCCGTGAGGCCTTCCGCCCTGCTCTACCTCCGCTCCCGCGCCCTGCCCGGCGCCGTGGCCGTCCTCGCCGGAACGTCGGCGGTGGCCGCCTGGGCGGCCTGGTGGCTGGAGTCACTGCCCGACTTCGACCACACGGCCCGGCTGCCGGTCGTCGTCTTCGGCCCGCTGCTCGCGGCCGCCGCGATCGGCACCAGTCTCCACACGCCGAGCGACGAGCTGGACCGTACGGCGGTACGCGCGTGGTGGCCCCGTCGTCTCGCCCATGTGCTCGCCCCTGCCGTCCTCGCCGTCGCACTGCTCGCCCTGGCGGTGCCGGGGCACGCGGAGGAGTTCGGCGCGCTCGCCGCCGTACGCAACACCCTCGGTCTCGTGGGGGTGACGGCGGCCTCGGCCGCCGTCGTCGGCGGCCGGCTGAGCTGGCTGCCGCCGGCCTTCCTCGTGGGCACGGTCTATCTCGCGGCCCCGTCCGCCCCGGGCGGCGGTGCGCAGTGGTGGGCCTGGGTGATGCAGCCGGGCACCCAGGCGGGGGCGTGGACGGTGGCGGTCGGCACGCTCGTGGCGGGCACGGCCCTCTACGCGTGGCGCGGCGCGCGACGCGTGACGGGCGAGTCCTGAGCATCCCCGCCGCGGGGGCGGGCGGGTCCTGAGCATCCCTCGCGGCAGGTGACGGGCGAGTCCTGAAGAACCCCGACCTCGTGCCGTGAGGTCGGTACGCCGTGAGGTCGGTACCCGTGAGGTGACCGGGTGACTTCGAAGTGCCTTCTTCCCCGAATCTCCGCCGTGCCGCAGGATTTCCACATCACCGAGTGGGAATCCCGCGGCACGGCTCTCTCCTTGTGTCGCCCCCCTGCCGGGCCGGCTTCTCACGCGGACTTCAAGGGAATGCCACGCGCCTGCCGCAAGAATGCGGCCGATTCCCCACGACCCTTCCTTCGCGCACAAGGAGCAATTCTGTGTCCATTCCGAATTCCCCGTCGAGCGGCACCGCGGACCGCATGAGCGGACGCGCCTGGGGCGTGCTGTTCGTGCTGTGCGGCGCGATCTTCCTCGAGGGCATCGACGTGGCCATGCTCAACGTGGCCCTGCCGTCGATCCGCGAGGACCTGGACATGTCGACCGGCATGCTCCAGTGGGTGATGAGCGCCTACGTGCTCGGCTACGGCGGGTTCATGCTGCTGGGCGGCCGGGCCGCCGACCTCTTCGGGCGCCGCCGGATGTTCGTCCTCTGGCTCGTGGTCTTCCTGCTCTTCTCGGGCCTCGGCGGGTTCGCCACCGAGGGCTGGATGCTGATCGTCGCCCGCTTCGTGACCGGTGTCGCCGCCGCGTTCATGACTCCGGCGGGTCTGTCCATCATCACCACGAGCTTCGACGAGGGTCCCCAGCGCAACAAGGCCCTGCTGGTCTACTCCGGCACCGCGGCCGGCGGCTTCTCGATCGGCCTCGTCGTGGGTGGTCTGCTGGCCGCCGTCGACTGGCGCTGGGTGTTCTTCGCGCCGGTGATCCTGAGCCTTCTCATCCTGATCGCGGCGGTCGTCCTCATCCCGAAGTCGCCGCGTCCGGACCGCACGGGCCAGGGCGTCGACCTGGCGGGCTCGGTCAGCGTCACCGGCGGCATCCTGCTCCTCGTCTTCGGCGTCGAGCGCGCCGCGCACGCCTCCGCGGCCTCGACGATCGGCACCGTCGCGGCGAGCCTGGTGCTGTTCCTGGTCTTCGTCGCCGTCGAACGCAGGTCGTCCTCGCCGCTGGTGCGCCTGGGCATCTTCCGCAACGGTTCGCTGGTCCGCGCCAACCTGGCGGGGCTGCTCTTCGCCGCGGGCTTCTTCGGCTTCCAGTTCATCGCGGTGCTCTACCTGCAGGAGCTGCGCGGCTGGTCGACCCTGCAGACCAGTTTCGCGCTCATCGTCATCGGTGTGGACGCGGTCCTCTCCCCCACCCTCACTCCCCGGCTCGTGGCCAGGTTCGGCAACGCCCGGGTGATCTTCGGCGGTCTGCTGCTCGCCGCCCTGTCGTACGCGCTGTTCCTGCCGGTCGGCGCCGACTGGACGTATCCGGCGATGTTCCCGAGCCTGATCGTCCTGGGGCTGGCCTTCTCCCTGGCCTACGGGCCGCTGACCATCGTCGCCACCGACGGCATCGCGGAGGAGGAGCAGGGCGTCGCCGGCGGTCTGCTCTACACGTCCTTCCAGTTCGGCGCCGCGCTGGGCCTGTCCACCGTCGCCGCGGTGAACATCGCGGCCACGGACGGCACCTCGCCGACGGCGCTCCTCGACGGCTACCGCGCCGCCCTGGTCGTGCCGCTGGTCGCCGCCCTGGTCGCGGCCGCCATCAGCGCCTTCGGCCTCCGGAGCCGGTCGGGGGCGGCCGACGACGCCGGAACCGCACCCGCGGACGTTCCCGTGCCGGCCGAGCGCGTCGAGGCGTCGAGGTAGTTCCTTCCATCGACCGTCCGACGCCGAGAGGAATCGAAATGGCCACCCGCGTGGAATCCTTCTCCGAAATCGAAGAGGCATTCACTGCCTATGTCCAGGACATCGTCTACTGCACCATGATCACGGTGGACAGAAGATCGCGCCCGCGGGCCCGCGTGCTGCTGCCCGTCTGGGAAGTGGTCGACGGAAGGCCGGTCGGCTGGCTCGCCGCCTACAAGACGCCCGTCAAGGTGGCGCATCTGGCCGACAACCCGCACACCACCTACTCGTACTGGAACCCCCGCCAGAACGCCGTGTTCGTCGACAGCGTCTCGACCTGGGCGGAGGACCGGGAGAGCAGGGAGTACGCGTGGGACCTCTACCGCGAGGGAAGTCCCGCGGGCGTCGGGTACGACCCGGCCGGATTCTGGCCCGGCGGTCCGGCGGACCCCGGGTACCACGTCCTGCGCATAGACCCGTGGCGGGTGCAGGTGCTCCGCGGCTCGGACCTCAGCAGCCGCATCTGGACGGCGAGGACCGACTAGCATTCCGCCCGGCCTGTCGTTTCATCCGACAGCGGGATCACACGTACCAGGGGTGACTGTGGCGCAGCAGGAGCGGGCGATCCGGACACGGAGGATCATCCTGGAGGCCGCGGCCCGGATCTTCGACGAGCGCGGTTACGAGGCCACGACCATCGCCGAGATCCTGGAGCGGGCCGAGGTGACGAAGGGTGCGCTCTACTTCCACTTCGCGTCCAAGGGCGATCTGGCGCGCGGTGTCCTGGCCGCCGCCGTGACCACCGAGGGCGTCCGCCCCCAGGCCGTCAAACTGCAGGAACTGATCGACATCCTGCTCCTGCTGGCCTACCGGCTGCCCCGCGAGCCCCTCCTGAGCGCGGCCCTCCGCATGGCGGTCGACCTGCAGTCCCGCCGCCGGTTCGGCACCCGTTGGCCCGACTGGACCGAGCTGATCACCGAGGTCCTCCAGGAGGCCAAGGAACGGGGGGAGGTCCGCCCCGAGGTCGACGAGGCGGAGACCGCCCGCATGCTGGTGTGCAGCTGGACCGGCGTCCGGGTGGTCACCGAGGGTCTCCCCGGAGACTACGACCTGCCGGGCGAGATCGCCTCGCTCCTCCGGCTCGTCCTGCCGGCCGTCGCGGACCCCGACATCCTGCCCTGGCTCGAGGTCTCGGCCGAGCGGGCCGCCGAACTGCACGCCGACATGCCCGACTGGCGTGCCGAGAACGGTGAGGCCGGCTCCGGCCGCCCGGCCGGCTGAGCGGGGCGGGGTTCACACCGTCGGGCTCAGCACCCGCTCGTGCAGGGACTGGATGTCGGGGGACGGTTCGAGCCCGAGCTCGTCCCGCAGGATGCGCCGGACCTTCCGGTAGGCATCCAGGGCATCGGCACGCCGCCCCGCCTGGTGCAGAGCGGCGATCAGCTGGCCGTGGAACCACTCGTGGAGCGGGTAGGCGTGCACGAGCGCCCGCAGTTCGGGTACGAGTTCACGCAGCCGCCCGAGCGACCGCAGGGCCTCGATCCTCGACTCCAGTGCTCTGATCCGCAGTTCCTCCGCATGGACGATCCGGCCGACGAGGACGTCGCCCGTCGGCAGGTCGGAGAGCATGGGCCCGCGCCACAGGCCGAGCGCCTCGCCGAGGGCGTCGGCGGCGGCCTCGTACCGGCCCGCGCGGAGCTCGCCCTCCCCTCGGGCGACGAGCCGCTCGAAGATCCTGATGTCGATCGCGGAGTCGTCCACGTGCAGCGTGTACCCACCGGGACGCGTGGCCAGCAGGGCGTGCCCGGTGTCGGGTCGACCCTCCTCCGCGAGGAGTCTGCGCGCGTGATGCACATAGGTCTGCACGGTGTTGAGCGCCGAGCGCGGCGGTTCGTGCCGCCACAGTTCCCGGATGAGGGTGTCCGGCGTGACGAGTTCGCCGGCGTGGACGAGGAGGACGGCCAGGGTCCGGGAGACCTTCGGCGTCCCCACCGGGAGGACCGCACCGCTGTCGGCGACGATCTGGAACGGTCCGATGAGGTTGAACCGCATCACGCACTCTCCTTCAAGGTGAACGTCCCGTGGTGCGCCGAACCCGTCGACCGTGTGGCCATCCGTTCTTGAATGAAACCACGTACGCGGTTTGTTGACCCCGACCGCACCTCAACCACCAGTGCAATCAGTGCTGTTGAGAGACGGGGGACGCGCTGTGTACGCGATATGTACGCTCAACCGCCTTCTCGCGTACGGTCGATGAGTTAGCGTGGCAGGCACCAGGCCGGAGGTGTCGCATGTCCGAGTTGTTCGACGCCGTCGACGCGTTGCTCGCGTCCCGCGCCGTCCTGCCGCCGCCCGAGGAGCGCAGACGGCTGCGCAGGGCCCACGGGCTGACGGTCGACGAGGTCGCGACGGCACTGAGGGTGCGCCGGGCGACCGTCAGCGCATGGGAGTCCGGCCGGACCGAGCCGCGGCCGCCGGAGCGCAACGCGTACGCCCGCCTGCTCGACGGGCTCGCGACGCTCTACCCCGCCGCCGTGACCACCGGACACGGACCGCCGGAACGCCGGGCACCGGCCGGAACCCCGACACCGGTCCCGACACCGGTCCTGACGCAGACTCCGAGGCCGGGACCGGAGCAGCCCCCGGCACCGGTCCTGACGCGGACCCCAACACCGGGACCGGCGCGGGCCCCCGCACCAGGACCGGCGCGGGCCCTGGCGTCGGGACCGGCGCGGGCCCTGGCGTCGGCCCAGGAGGTCGGCCCCGGCATCACCGCCCCCGCCGCGTCGACCACTGCGCCTCCACTCCGTCCTCCCGCGTCGCCGAAGGCCGCTCCCGCGCGCGTCCGAGCCCCGTCCGGCACCGCCGCCGACCCGCGCTTCCCCAACGGCCCGCTCGCCGTCGTCGACGTCACGGACGACGGCCGGGTCCTCGCGCACTGCCACGACGGAACGGTCCTGGACGTACCGGCCACCTCGCTGCCGTCCCTCGCCGAGTGGGCGCTCACGGAGGCCGGGCTCGGACAGCCGGACCCAGGACTGCCGGAGGGCGCCGGCCCCGGGCAGGACGCCGACGTGCTGGTCGTGCTCACCGGCGCGGCGCTGGAGCGCTACGGCCTGCCCGCCGCGCTCACCGGGCGCCGGCTCCTCGCCGGGCGGATCCCGGAGAGCCACAAGGCCGTCAGACAGCTGACACGGCGGCGGTGGCGGATCCCGGAGGACGGGTTCGGCCCCTGGGCGCGGCTCCACCACCCGGAGCGGGGCGCGGACGGGCGTCGCGTACAGCTGTGCCTCCCGTCCTGGCAGGCGCTCGACCCTCGTGACTGGGGCGACGCCGGGCAGCTCGCACCGGCGGCGCTCGCCCGGCTCCTCGGCTCGTACGCGTTCCGGGTGGCGGTCCCGCGCGGTTCCGCCGCCGCCACCGGCCTGGCGCTGCTGACCGCGCCGCACCCACCCGGCTCGCCGGGAGCGGAGCCGCCGGCGCCTGCGCCGTGCGAGGCCCCCGACGGGCACCCCGTACTCGCGGAGCCGGCGCGACCACATGTCCGCGGCCCGGCGGAGCGGCTGTTCGAGGAGGCCCACGACTGGGCGCGGCCGTTGACGGACGCCGAGCGCACCCGGCGGCATCTGATCGGCCTCGAAGTGAACCTGGCGCTCGTCGCGGGTGCCGGGGGCCTGGTCGTCGGTCTGGGCGCGCCGACGTACGTGGAGCGGCCGGTGTTCGACCCGAGGCTGCCCGGCTCCTGGTTGGTCGACCTCTCCCATGTCGACCTGTCGCGGGTGAGGATCGCGAGGGCCGCCTGGGTGCGGCTGGAGGCCGACCGGCTGCCGAACCCGTTCACGCCGAGCGGCCGGCGCCCGGCGGGCCCTGCCTGGTACGCGACGCCGACCGTCGCGTACGCGATGGAGCTCGGCTACGACGTCGCGCCGACGGCCGCGTATGTCCGGCACGAGAACGGCCGCGGTCTGGACGCCTGGCACGACCGGCTCCGTGACGCCTATCTCGCCACGATGGCCGAACTCGGCGTGGACCGGGGTCTGCCGCCCGAGGACTTCCTGGCGGCGATGCGCGGCCGACGGAGCCGCGCTCCGGAGCGGGCGGCCCTCCTCGCCTCGATCGAGGCGACGGCGAGGGGCGGTCTGGAGGCGCTGCGACGCCCCGACCTCCTCGCGGCGATCGTCTCCCGCGCGCGGATCGGCCTGCACCGGAGGATCGTGCGGCACGCGGCGTTCACCGGCCAGTACCCGGTGGCGGTCCTCGCCGACCGCGTCGTGTACGCCGTCGACGGCGAGAGCCCGCTCGACTTCCTGCCGCACCGCGAGGGCAAGCCGCTTCCGGGCGGCTTCAAGCTCGGGGTGGAACCCGGTCTGACGAGGCACGCGGGCACGCGGACGACCCGGTGGGGGGTGGGCCTCCGGGAGCGGCACAAGTCCCCGGTGCTCAACCTCGCGCGGTACGTCGAGGACGGGACCGTCACCGTCCGGGGCGGCGGGGCATAGGCCTCTCGCACGGCCGTCCGATCCCTTCTCGTGTTTTCCGGAAGGAGTTTGTCCCCGTGCCGTCGTACGGCCAGGATGGCCGGGGACCCACTGCCGAGCCGAGAGCGGAGCGACCGACCATGACAGGAACCGTCACCCTCGACCGCCGCGAAGGACCGTACGGAGAGGTCGCGCTCCGCCGTCGCGACGAGCACTACGAGATCATCGCCAACGGCACCTTCCTGATGGACACCTCCGACGGGCGCTCCGAGCGGCTCCTGATCGACGCGGCGCAGGCCGCGCTTCCCGAGCGGTCCCGTACCGGCGCGTCCGTCCTCGTCGGCGGTCTCGGTGTCGGCTTCTCGCTCGCCCATGCCGCCGCCGACCCCCGCTGGGGGCGGATCGCGGTCGTCGAGCGGGAGGAGGCGATCATCGACTGGCACCGCCAGGGTCCTCTCGCCTCGATCTCGGGGGCCGCCCTGGCCGATTCCCGGACCGTGATCCTGCACACGGACCTGATGGACTATCTCCGGACCTCCCCCGACACCTTCGACGCGCTCTGCCTGGACGTCGACAACGGGCCCGACTGGACGGTCACCGAGGACAACGAATCCCTTTACGGGGCAGAGGGTTTGGCGGCCTGCGCGGCCCGCCTGAACCCCGGCGGAGTACTCGCCGTCTGGTCCGCCAGGCCCTCCGACGATTTCGAAGGGTCCTTGCGGAATGCCGGATTCAGCGGGGTACGGACGGAAGAGATCCCCGTTGCCCGGGGCGTCCCCGACGTGGTCCACCTCGGCATCCGTCCCGAGTAAGTCCTGGATAGCCGGGACGCCGCCGGTACCTCTAGGCTGCAGAGCCGACATCGGCGACGCGAGGCGGGGCAATGGAGCAGACACACACCACTCACCACGGTGCGGCGGCCACTCCGGGTGCCCAGCGCCGGGTGCTCGTGGTCGAGGACGACGCCACGATCGTGGAGGCGATCTCCGCTCGGCTGCGCGCCGAGGGCTTTCTCGTCCAGACCGCGACCGACGGCCCCGCGGCCGTCGACGCGGCCGAGGCATGGCAGCCGGACCTGATGGTCCTCGACGTGATGCTGCCCGGATTCGACGGCCTGGAGGTGTGCCGCCGGGTCCAGGCCCAGCGCCCCGTCCCGGTCCTCATGCTGACCGCCCGCGACGACGAGACCGACATGCTGGTCGGCCTCGGCGTGGGCGCCGACGACTACATGACCAAGCCGTTCTCGATGCGGGAGCTGGCCGCCCGGGTGCACGTCCTGCTCCGCCGGGTGGAACGGGCCGCGCTGGCGGCCGTGACCCCGCGCAGCGGCATCCTTCGCCTCGGCGAGCTGGAGATCGACCACGCGCAGCGCCGGGTCCGGGTGCGGTCCGAGGACGTACACCTGACCCCGACCGAGTTCGACCTGCTGGTCTGCCTGGCGAGCACACCGCGGGCGGTCCTCTCCCGCGAGCAGCTGCTCGCGGAGGTGTGGGACTGGGCGGACGCCTCGGGCACCCGGACCGTGGACAGCCACATCAAGGCGCTGCGCCGGAAGATCGGGGCCGAGCGGATCCGCACGGTCCATGGCGTCGGTTACGCGCTGGAGACCCCGGCGCTGTGAGCCGGCGGACGCCGGGGCGGCCGGGCGAGCTGCGAGGGCCGGACGGCGGGGTGCGCCGGCCGCGCCGGATCGCGATCTCGATCAAGACCAAGCTGGGCACGCTGGTCGTCGGGGCGGTCCTGCTGACCTCCGGGCTGGCGCTGGTGGCGATCCGCACGTCCACGGAGTTCCGGTACATCACGATCTTCGCGATGATCGCGACCCTGTTGATCACCCAGTTCGTGGCGCAGTCCCTGACGGCGCCGCTGGACGAGATGACCACGGTGGCCGGGACGATCTCCCGCGGGGACTTCACCCGGCGGGTGCGGGGTGCGGACCGGCGCGACGAGCTGGGCGACCTGGCGTCGACGATCAACCGCATGGCGGACGACCTGGAGGCGGTGGACCGGCACCGCAAGGAGCTGGTCGCCAATGTGTCGCACGAGCTGCGGACCCCGATCGCCGCACTCAGGGCCGTACTGGAGAACGTCGTGGACGGGGTGTCCGAGGCGGATCCGGAGACGATGCGGTCGGCGCTGAAGCAGACCGAGCGGCTGGGCCGGCTGGTGGAGACGCTGCTCGACCTGTCACGTCTTGACAACGGTGTCGTGGCGCTGAGGGCGAGCCGTTTCGAGGTCTGGCCGTATTTGTCCGGGGTTCTGCGGGAAGCGAACCTGGCCGCCTCGCAGCGCGGCCTCTCGTCCACCTCGGGCCTGCACAACCGCACGGACGTGCATCTGCATCTGGACGTGTCACCGCCCGAGCTGGTGGCGCACGCGGACGCGGAGCGGCTGCACCAGGTGATGGCGAACCTGATCGACAACGCGGTGAAGCACTCGCCGCCGCACGGCCGCGTCACGGTCCGGGCCCGGCGCGGCCCGTACCCGGACTCCCTGGAGCTGGAGGTCGAGGACGAGGGTCCCGGCATCCCGGAGTCGGAGCGGCACAAGGTCTTCGAGCGGTTCAACCGGGGCACGGCGCCGCACCGGCAGGGCCCCGGGAGCGACGGCGGCACGGGACTCGGCCTCGCGATCGCCCGCTGGGCGGTGGATCTGCACGGCGGCGGGATCGGAGTGGCCGAATCCTCACGCGGCTGCCGCATCAGGGTCACTCTTCCGGGCAGCCTCCCGCCAAGAGATTGACGTAGGGTTCGAACCGGAAGAGCTCGTTCTCCGTGTACGTGAGGGAGACCTCCGTGCAGGTGAGCGGGGGGCGGTCAGAGGTACGGTCGAAGAGGGCCGTGCCTGCGCTTCCCCGTACCCTCACACATGCGGAACCACGCTTGTTTCCCGCCATTCACCGCCCCGAAACACCCCGTCAAGTGTGACTTGCGCGACGTTGGCGCTCCCCGCCTGCACCTCTCGGCCGGACAGGCGTAGCCTTTATTTCCGCTGTCCATCACCTTGTGAAGCGGAAGAGGGCGGTTGCCGCCGTGTCGTCTCAGTCCCCCAGTACCCCGAGCTCCCCGACCGACCAGGACGGGCAGGGCAAGAGCCCCGCAGCCGCCTTCGGTGCCAATGAGTGGCTCGTCGACGAGATCTACCAGCAGTACCTCCAGGACCCGAATTCGGTCGATCGTGCCTGGTGGGACTTCTTCGCCGACTACAAGCCCGGAGCGTCGGAGACCCCGACCGCCCCGGCTTCCACCACGCCGAGCGCCCCTGCGGCGCAGCAGGCGGGCCCCGCACAGGCCGCGCCTGCCGCTCCTGCGGCCGTTCCGGCTCCCGCGCCCGCTCCGGTCGCGGCTCCGGCCCCCGCGGCCGCTCCGGCGCCCGTGAAGGCCGCCGCGGCCCCTGCCGCGCCGGTCGCCGCGAAGCCGGCCGCCGCGCCTGCCCCGGCCAAGGCCGCTCCGGCCGCCGCCAAGCCGGCCGAGGCCCCCGCCGGCCCCGAGCTGGTCACGCTGCGCGGTCCCGCCGCCGCGGTCGCGAAGAACATGAACGCCTCCCTCGATGTGCCGACGGCCACGTCCGTCCGCGCCGTCCCGGTGAAGCTGCTCTTCGACAACCGGATCGTGATCAACAACCACCTGAAGCGCGCCCGGGGCGGGAAGATCTCCTTCACGCACCTGATCGGCTACGCGATGGTGCAGGCGATCAAGGCCATGCCGTCGATGAACTACTCCTTCGCGGAGAAGGACGGCAAGCCGACCCTGGTCAAGCCGGAGCACGTGAACTTCGGTCTCGCGATCGACCTGGTGAAGCCCAACGGCGACCGCCAGCTCGTCGTCGCGGGCATCAAGAAGGCCGAGACGCTCAACTTCTTCGAGTTCTGGCAGGCGTACGAGGACATCGTCAAGCGGGCCCGCGTGGGCAAGCTGACGATGGAGGACTTCACCGGCGTCACGGTCTCCCTGACCAACCCCGGCGGCCTCGGCACCGTCCACTCCGTCCCGCGTCTGATGCCCGGACAGTCGGTCATCATGGGCGTCGGCTCGATGGACTACCCGGCCGAGTTCCAGGGCACCTCCCAGGACACCCTGAACAAGCTGGGCATCTCGAAGGTCATGACCCTGACCTCGACGTACGACCACCGCGTCATCCAGGGCGCCGCCTCCGGCGAGTTCCTGCGCGTCGTCGCCAACTTCCTCCTCGGCGAGGAGGGCTTCTACGACGACATCTTCAAGGCCCTGCGCATCCCCTACGAGCCGGTCCGCTGGCTCAAGGACATCGACGCCTCGCACGACGACGACGTCACCAAGGCCGCGCGCGTCTTCGAGCTCATCCACTCCTACCGGGTCCGCGGCCACGTCATGGCCGACACCGACCCGCTGGAGTACAAGCAGCGCAAGCACCCCGACCTGGACATCACCGAGCACGGCCTCACCCTGTGGGACCTGGAGCGGGAGTTCGCGGTCGGCGGCTTCGCCGGCAAGTCGATGATGAAGCTCCGCGACATCCTCGGCGTCCTGCGCGACTCGTACTGCCGCACCACCGGCGTCGAGTTCATGCACATCCAGGACCCGAAGCAGCGCAAGTGGATCCAGGACCGCGTGGAGCGCCCGCACTCCCGCGTCGAGCGCGAGGAGCAGCTGCGGATCCTGCGCCGGCTGAACGCCGCGGAGGCCTTCGAGACCTTCCTGCAGACGAAGTACGTCGGCCAGAAGCGCTTCTCCCTGGAGGGCGGCGAGTCCGTCATCCCGCTGCTCGACGCGGTCATCGACTCGGCCGCCGAGTCGCGCCTCGACGAGGTCGTCATCGGCATGGCCCACCGCGGCCGGCTGAACGTCCTGGCGAACATCGTCGGCAAGTCGTACGCGCAGATCTTCCGCGAGTTCGAGGGCAACCTCGACCCGAAGTCGATGCACGGCTCCGGCGACGTCAAGTACCACCTGGGCGCCGAGGGCACCTTCACGGGCCTCGACGGCGAGGAGATCAAGGTCTCCCTGGCCGCCAACCCCTCGCACCTGGAGGCGGTCGACCCGGTCCTGGAAGGCATCGTCCGCGCCAAGCAGGACGTCATCAACAAGGGCGGCACGGACTTCACCGTCCTGCCCGTCGCCCTGCACGGTGACGCGGCCTTCGCCGGCCAGGGTGTCGTCGCCGAGACGCTGAACATGTCGCAGCTGCGCGGCTACCGCACCGGCGGCACGGTCCACATCGTCATCAACAACCAGGTCGGCTTCACCGCCGCCCCGGAGTCCTCGCGTTCCTCGATGTACGCGACCGACGTGGCCCGCATGATCGAGGCGCCGATCTTCCACGTGAACGGCGACGACCCGGAGGCCGTGGTCCGCGTCGCGCGGCTCGCCTTCGAGTTCCGCCAGACGTTCAACAAGGACGTCGTGATCGACCTCATCTGCTACCGCCGCCGCGGTCACAACGAGGGCGACAACCCCTCGTTCACCAACCCGCAGATGTACAACCTGATCGACAAGAAGCGTTCGGTGCGCAAGCTGTACACCGAGTCGCTGATCGGTCGCGGCGACATCACCCTCGAAGAGGCGGAGCAGTCGCTCCAGGACTTCCAGGGCCAGCTGGAGAAGGTGTTCGCGGAGGTCCGCGAGGCCACCACCGCCACCACGTCCTCGGTGCACGTCCCGGACGCCCAGGCCGAGTTCCCGGTCGGCGTCACCACCGCGGTCTCCGCGGAGGTCGTGAAGCGGATCGCCGAGTCGCAGGTCACCATCCCGGAGCGGATCACGGTCCACTCGCGTCTGCTGCCGCAGATGCAGCGCCGTGCCGCCTCCATCGACGACGGCACCATCGACTGGGGCTTCGGCGAGACCCTCGCCATCGGCTCCCTGCTGATGGAGGGCACCCCGGTCCGCCTGTCGGGCCAGGACTCCCGCCGCGGCACCTTCGGCCAGCGCCACGCGGTCCTGGTGGACCAGGAGACCGGCGAGGACTACACCCCGCTGCTCTACCTGACCGAGGAGCAGGCCCACTACAACGTCTACGACTCGCTGCTCAGCGAGTACGCGGCGATGGGCTTCGAGTACGGCTACTCGCTGGAGCGCCCGGACGCCCTCGTCATCTGGGAGGCCCAGTTCGGTGACTTCGTCAACGGCGCGCAGACCGTCGTCGACGAGTTCATCTCCTCGGCCGAGCAGAAGTGGGGCCAGACCTCCGGCGTCACGCTGCTCCTGCCGCACGGCTACGAGGGCCAGGGCCCGGACCACTCGTCCGCGCGCCCGGAGCGCTTCCTCCAGATGTGCGCCCAGGACAACATGACGGTCGCCATGCCGACGCTGCCGTCGAACTACTTCCACCTGCTGCGCTGGCAGGTCCACAACCCGCACCACAAGCCGCTCATCGTCTTCACCCCGAAGTCGATGCTGCGCCTGAAGGCCGCGGCGTCCACGGTGGAGGAGTTCACCACCGGCGGCTTCCGCCCGGTGATCGGTGACGCGACGGCGAACCCGGCCGACGTCCGCAAGGTCGTCTTCTGCGCCGGCAAGGTCTACTACGACCTGGAGGCCGAGCGTCAGAAGCGCGGCGACACGGAGACCGCGATCATCCGCCTCGAGCGCCTGTACCCGCTGCCGGGTGCCGAGCTCCAGGCCGAGATCGCCAAGTACCCGAACGCGGCGAAGTACATCTGGGCGCAGGAGGAGCCGGCGAACCAGGGTGCGTGGCCGTTCATCGCGCTCAACCTGATCGACCACCTGGACCTGGCGGTCGGCGCGGACATCCCGGCGGGCGAGCGCCTGCGCCGGATCTCGCGTCCGCACTCCTCTTCCCCGGCGGTCGGTTCGGCCAAGCGCCACCAGGCCGAGCAGCAGCAGCTGGTCAACGAGGTCTTCGACGCCTGATCGTCGCCCTCGGAGCACGTACGGAGGCCCGGCACCCCGGAGGGGGTGCCGGGCCTCCGGCGTTTCCGGCGCCCTTACGGGCTGTCAGCCCAGGTTCGCCTCGAAGTCCCAGTAGGGCCGGTTGCGCTGGCGTGCCGACAGGGTGTGCGGGTGCTGGGCGCCGAGCGTGCGGGTGAGGGTGAGCAGGGCGTCCTCCTCCAGCTTGGTCGCCTCCTCGTTCTCCCTGAGGCCGCGCAGGTCCGTGGCGAGCGCCACCTGGCTGGACAGGGTGAGGGGATGCTCGTTGCCCAGGGTGTGCCGGGCGCGGCGCAGGGTGTCCCTGCTGAGCTCGGCGGCGTCGTGCACCCGGCCGTTGAAGTTGCGCGCGGCGCCGGTGTTGAGCGCGCAGCCGAGGACCCAGGGATGGTCGGGGCCGAGCGAGGAGGTGAGTCCGGCGAGCGCGGCCTCCAGGATGGCCAGGGCGTCCGCGCGTTCGCCGGACGCCTGGAGGACGAGGGCGGTGTTGGCGAGGACGCCGGTGGCGACCGGGTGCGCGGGGCCGAGGAGGGTGCGGTAGCCGGCCTCGGCCTCACGGCTGAGCTCGCGGGCCTGGCCGAGGTCGCCGTGCTCCCGGAGGTAGTTGGCGTAGTTGTTGAGCGAGGAGAGGGTGAGGTAGTGCCCCCGTCCGTGCACCTGCTCCATCTGGTCGAGCACGCTCGCCATGGTGGCGCCGATGTCCTGCGGGAAGCTGCCCTCCCGGCGCCGGCACAGGGCAAGCTGCGCCCTGGCGTACAGGGTCTGCAGGTGCTGTGCCCCCAGGATCCGCACCTGCACGCGGACGTTGGCCTCCTGGCGGGCCAGGGCCTCGCGGTAGTGGCCGAGCAGGCGCAGGTCCTGGGCGAGGTTGTTGCTGGTGATGAGGGTCTGCGAGTGCAGGGCGCCGAGGGCGCTCTCCGCGCGGGCGAGGGAGTCGACGTCCTGGTCGTACGCCTCCTGGTAGCGACCGAGGTTGCGCAGCACGATACCGAGGTTGCTCCCGGCGACGAGGGTGAGGTGCTCGTTCTCCCCGAGCAGGCGCCGGGCCTCGGCGAGGGCGTCCCGCTGCAACCGCTCCGACTCCTGGTACTGGCCGAGGTAGCGGAGGTCGCTGGCGATGGACACGGCCGAACGCAGGGCGTCGAGCGGGTCGGGAGCCGCCGCCTCGTCGAGGCGCCCCCGCACGAGGAGATCCAGCTGGTACGCGTCGCGGAAGCGTCCGAACTTGCGCAGGATGTCGCATTCCAGGGAGGTGAGCTCCAGCATCTCGGCGCTCACCGGGTCCAGGAAGGCGGACCACTGCTCGCGGATCTTCTCCGCGAGCCGGATGCCGGACCGGAACTCGGCGCTGCGGAGGCAGTAGCGCAGGCAGTTGAGCACGGCGGTCTGTACGCGCGGGTTCCGGCTGGCCAGGGCCCCGGAGGGCTCCAGGTGCGGCAGCAGTTCGGCATAGCGGGGCCAGTTACGGCTGTCCATGGGGTTGCCGGGATCGGCCTCGGCGAGGAGGGTGCGGACGGCCTTGCGGTGGTCCGCGCGGTGTTCGCCGTCGGTGAGTCGCGCGACGATGTTGTGGACGAGCCGGTGCATGTGCACGGACTCCTGGTGCGGTCCCATCTCGCCGCCACCCGCGCTGCGTGACTCGCGGCTCAGGACGGAGTAGTTGACCAGTGTGTCGAGGGCTCGGGACCAGGCGGCGAGGTCGGTGACCATCCAGCGCAGGTCCTCGGGGAGGTCGGCCTGCGGATAGGCCCGGACGAGGCCGAGCGGGATGCGGCCGGGGGCGAAGGAGGCGCACAGACTGAGCACGTCGATGGCCTGCGGCTGGGAGAGACGGAGCCGGTTGATCAGTATCGACCAGGAGGTCAGGGAGGCGATGGGCATGCCGTACGGGCCGGACGGCTCGTCCGTGTCGGAGATGCTGCCGTCCCGGACCATCCGCAGGTACTCGGTGACCTCCATGCGGGATTCGCCGAGCCAGGCGGCCGCCTGGGCCAGCGGCAGGGGCACGTCGCCGAACTCGGCGGCGACCTCTTCCGCCTCGGGTGCGGTGATGTGGGGCGCGCGGCGCATCAGATAGGCGGTGGACTCGGCGCGGTCGAAGCCGGGGATCTCGACGATCTCGGTGTGGTCGCCCCAGCCGCGGTTGCGGGAGGTCACGAGGACGTGCCCGGGGCCCTGGGGCAGGATCACGTCGGCACCGTCGGTGTCGTCCCAGCCGTCGAAGACGACGAGCCAGCGGCTGTGCGGGTCGCCGCGGCGCAAGGCCTCGCGGACGGCGCGGATGCGCTCGCCGGGCTCGTTGCCGGTGGCGAGGCCGAGTTGGACGGCGAGTTCGCCGAAGCGGTCGCGCTGGACGTTGCGGTCGTCCGAACTGACCCACCAGACGATGTCGTAGTCGGAGCTGAAGCGGTGGGCGTACTCGGCGGCGAGCTGGGTCTTGCCGATGCCGGACATGCCGAGCAGGGTGCACGCGGCGTTTCCGCGCTCGGCGTCCATGAGCCGCTCCTGCAGCTCGGTGAGCAGGTCGTCGCGGCCGGTGAAGCGCGGGTTGCGGCGCGGGATCTCGCCCCAGATCTCGGGAGGGGTGTCCGGGAATCGGACGAGCGCCCCGGCGGACAGCCGTCGGCCGGCCGAGCGGCGGGGTTCGATGCCGAGCCGACTGAGCAGCCGGGCCTCGGCCTCGTCCTCGCCGACGCCCCACAGACTGACGGGTTCGAGGACGGCGGTGGCCGGGAGCAGGGCCCGGTTGGTGAGGTTGACCGAGGCGAACCGCTCGGCCTTGGCGGCGACGAAGCCCCGCAGGACGTCGTTCCACTCACCGGCCGCGCGGGGGCCGAGCTGGAAGAACCAGTCGTCCAGGACGAGCAGCACCTGGCCGCGGGCGAGCAGGAGGTCGCCGAGCGAGTCCTCCAGCGGCACCTCGCGCGGCGGGTCCCAGCGCTGCAGGCTCGCACGCACCCCATGGGCGTCGAGCCGTTGGTTGATCCAGTTCGCCCAGGGCCGGTTGTAACCGGGGAAGACCACGAGGACGTGCTCCGGCGCGTTCCTGGCTCCGTGGTCCGCCGCAGCGCCCGACCGCTGTTCCGCCATGTGTCGTGTCTCCCGTCCCGCTCCCGCACAACGCAGTGTGATGTGCCGTGGGCACAGTGTTACCCAGCGGCGAGGGGAGCCGCGCCGAGGCTCGCGTGGTGAAGCCACATCTGGCGCGTGAACTCCCTTCCCTCAGAAGTAAGTTCATCGGATTCAAGCAGGATTCGGAGCGCCTCACCCACCTGATCGTGGATGTCACCGAACTGTTGACCTACATCGGACCGCCAGGCCCTCGGCACCCCGTCGGCGAGGGCCGCGCGCCGCCACAGGTCGGCCAGGGCCAGATGCGCGTAGGCACCGTGCAGCACGCCGGCGACGGGCCGCGGGTCGCGGCGCCAGCCGACCCGGTGCACGGCGTCGCGCCCGGGACCGTACAGCGGCACGAGTTCGTGGAGCGTGGCCAGCTTGCTGTGGTGCAGTTCGTGCACGAGCGTCACGGCCATGCCCTCTCCCCCGTCGGGCAGCGAGGTCAGCACGGCTCCGGGAGCGGCGCTCAGCGTGGCGCCGAGGTGCCGGGGCCCGCGCGGGACGACCGGGACGACCGCGCGGACACCCTGGGCGACCTCGGCCGCCCGGCCGGGGTCCGTACGGGCGAGGAGGCCCTGGGCTGCGCGCCAGCGGGCGGACCAGGCGCCGTGGTCGGTGTCCGCGCGATCGGCCGCGATCACCACCCCGGCGCCTTCCGGTACGCGGTACGGGTCGAGGTCGTCCAGGCGCGCGGCGCCACCCGGCAGCGGGCGGACCGCGCTCCAGCCGGGCCCGTGGCCCGCGAGGACTCCGTCACGCCGGCCGACGAGCGCCAGGACGACCGGCAGGGCACGGCGGCCGCCGTCCGGGTGGAACCGGATCGTCCGGCCGTCCGCACCGATCCGCACCCGCTCGGCGGCCACCCGCAGCCGGCCCACTCCGGGCAGCGGGAGCATGCCGTCCGGGGTCCCGACGGTCAGGTCGAGCGGGCCACCGGAGCGCAGGGCGGCGGTGGCCGCGAGGCTGTCCAGGTGGCCCAGCAGCCGGTCGAGGTCCGGGCCCACGGGCGCGGCGAGCGCGCCGGCCAGCCAGGTGCCGGTCGTCGGGTAGTCGAGGACGTCGCGGACCACGGCCGGGTGGCGACGCTCGACCTGTTCGAGCAGTTCCCAGGAGCGCTCGAACCTGGCGAGCGCACCCGGTTCGACGGCGGCACGATGCCGGTGGACGCGGACCAGCAGCGCTTTCAGGAGAAGCAGCCGCCGGACGTGCAGGGCCGACCACAGCGCGGTGAGTCCGGCCGGGGCCGGGCTGACCCGGGCCAGTTGGGCGAAGACGGTCGCGGACAGGGGCGCGGTGCTCACCCCCGCCCGGGGCGCGGTGTTCACCCCCGTCCCCGGGGGCCGCCGGAGGGCGTGCATCTGGCCGAAACCCGACGGCCCGCGCGACCGCTCCTCCTGAGGTCAGAGGTAGCCCGGACCGTCTTCGCTCCCCTCGTACCAGGACTCCCCCAGCTCCTGCGGATGCCAGAGCACCCGTTCGACGGCTGCCGCCAGGTCGGGATCGTCCATGAAGCGCAGGGTCCGCAGGTCCACGCCGGTGAGATCGGGCAGGCGCCGGGGTCGTCCCCCGGCCCGGTCGACGCCTGCGACCCGCTTCGTGTGCTCCAACACCCTCGGCTCCTCCTCACCGGCCCTTGCCCCCCACGGTCGTAGCGGCGGAGCGGTTCTTCCCGACGCCCCGGAGACGGAAACCCGTTCGACTCAACTGCGCCCATGCGCGCCCCCGTTATCCAGCCGTTCCGCCTCCCCTTCGCGCCATGCCCACCAGGGCGGCGCGATCCGGCGCCGCTCCTCGCGGGAGAGGCCGTCGGGTCGCGGGCGGGGGTCGGCACCGACCTCGGCGAGCAGGGTCCGGGTCCGCTCCACGTCCGCCCAGTCCAGCGGCACCAGCATGCCGTCCAGGCGCCGCCACTGCTCGGCGGCCTCCCGCAGGACGGTCGCGGCATGGCCGAGCCGGTCCATCAGGTAGAGCACCGCCCCCTGGGCGTGGAGCGCCCTCGCCAGGGTGACCGTGCCGGGGGTGTCGCCGCGGGCGGAGCGACTGTCGTCCGCGGCGCGCCGGAAGGCGGTGAGGGCGTCGACGAGCTGCCCGTCCCTGGCCGCCTCGCTCAGTTGCAGCTGCACCCAGCCCAGTTGGAGCCAGACCCCGGCCCGGGTGGCCGTGTCGCCGGTGGTGCGAACGGCCTCGTCGAGAAGGTGACGGCTCTCGTACAGGTCCGGCAGGAAGCCCGCGCGGTCGAAGCGCAGCGCAAGCACGCTGCCGATGAGGATCCGGGCCCGCTCGCGGGCGGCGGCTCCCGCGGGCAGCCGGGTGAGCGCCTCCCTCAGGACCCCCTCCGCGCGGTCGACCGGTGCCGTGCCCGTCCCCGCGGCGGCCCGCCGCAGCAGCGATCCGCCCCAGGTGAGCAGGAGCGGTCCGCGCTGCTCGCTGTCGGCGGGCGCGAGCAGCGTGGCTTCCTCGTACGCCGCGTCGGCGGCGGCGCCGTCGCCCTCCGTGTCGTACAGCCGGGCGCGTGCGGTGGTGAAGCGCAGCCGCAGGGCGCGCGCGTCGCCGAGGAAGGGCTCGGCGCGGTCGAGCACGGGGCCGATGCGGCCCGGGTCGGCCGCGGCGAGGTGGAGGGCGTCGGCGAGGTCGAGGAGGGCGGCGGCGCTCTCGTGCAGGGTGAGGGCGGCGGTGAGTTCGGTGGCCGCCTCCTCGCCGTCACCGCGCGCGAGGAGCAGCCGGCCGCGCCGCAGATGGAGCGTGTGGCGGGCGGTTTCCGGCCAGTGGTCGGCGTCCTCGGCGAGGGCGGTGAGGGCCGCGTCGAGATGGCCGGTCTCGTCGCTGTCCCGCCACAACGCGTGGTGGACGACGGCCAGTTCGAGCCGGGACTCGGCCCATGCCTCCCCGCCGGTGCCGGCGAGCTCCCCGGCCCGTACGAGCGTGTCGGCGGCCTTGCCGAGGAGTTCGGGGCGGCGGCCGGTGCGGCGGGCGGCGGCGGTGCCTGCCTCGGCGTACAGGGCACGGGCGAGGACGATCCGGGCCTCGACCGGTTCGGCCGGGAGCGCCGCCTCGGCGCGCTCGCGTGCCCCGGCGAGCAGGGCCGGGTCGGACTGGGCGCGGCCCTGCGCGAGGAGGCGGCGGGCCTCGGTGAGGGGGTCGGGGGTGATGAGGTCGGGGTGGTAGAAGCGGAGTACGCGCGCGGGGATGCGGGCGAAGAGCTCGGTCTCGGGGCCCTCGGGCCCCAGGGGCTCGTCGGTCGCCTCGGTCTCCTCGGTCTCCTCGGGGAGGTCGGTGACCCGGCCGCGGGTCCGGCGGGCCCCCGTGCCGTCCCCGGTCCCGGTGTCGTCCCCGGTGTCGGTGCCCGCGAGGCGCGCGGCGGCGAGCGCCGGGAAGTTGCGCATGCCCTGGCCGAAATTGCGCTCCACGTACGCGGAGCAGTGCTTGAGGACGAGGGCGGCGGCGCTCGGGTCGAGCGAGCCGAGGAAGTGCTGCTGGATGCCGGGCGGATAGCTGAAGCAGGGGTACGGGGTGGGTCCGGGCAGGCGTCGCAGAAGCCCGCTGAGGAGCACCTCGGCCAGCTCCATGGGGCCGGTGTCGGGGAGCATGGCGCGCTGCACGAGCTGCATCACGGGCAGGGCCAGCGGGGCCGCCGCGAGGTGGACGGCGAGCCGGAGCGCGCCGGGTGAGGCGGCTGCCCGGAAGGCGCGCAGGAGGTCGTCGTCGCTCCGTGCGGCGCGGGGAGTCCTGGGCGCGCGCGGCTCCACCCCTTCGGGGGCGAGCCAGGCGGCCCAGCCTCGTACGGAGTTGCCGCCGTGGCCGGTGTGGAGACGGGTCCAGGACGCGAAGGCCTCGGGGGTCGGGGTGAGCACGGGGACGGCCCTGCGGCCGGGGAGGAGGGGCCCCCAGGGCTCGTCGTCGGAGCGGAACGCGGTGTGGCCGCCGGGCGTGGCGGAGCGCTGGAAGGTGCCGGGCTCGGCGGGGAGCGCGGTGCGGTGCCAGAGGCGCGGCGGCAGCGGCTGGACGAGGGCGAGCGGGGAGTTGCGGGGCCACTGGCGGAGGAAGCGCTGGGCGGCGCCGCGCTGCCAGAGGGGTCCGACGCAGTCGCTGACGACCAGCGTGAACCGACGGCCGGTGGGGTCGTGGAGCTGGTCGACGGGGCGCAGCCGGGGGCGGCCGTCGGCGCCGGAGGTGGTGGTGACGAGCGGAGGGCCTTGGCCGGTGTCGTACAGGCGGTGCACCTGGACGTCCCGGAAGGCGCCGGACTGCTGGCAGGCCTGGCGGAGCTCCTCGACCATCCGGCTCCAGACGAGCATGGCGGGGCCGGTGTCCATGAGGAGCTGGATGTCGGGGCGCCGGCCCGCCGCCGGGCGCATCACGGGGCTGAGGATGCCGGCGGCGGCGCTGCGTTCGGCGGTGGCCTCCTCGTCGAGGACGCCCTCGCCGGGGCGGTGGCGTGCGAGGGCGTAGGCGCGCAGGGGGCGGAGGGCCTTCTGGAGTCCCAGGAGTCCGGGGAGGGCGTTGGCGCCGGGGGCGCGGACGGGCAGGGTCGCGCCCCGGTCCGTACGCCGGTCTCCGCCCGTGGCGCCCGTGGTTCCCGTGGCATGGGGGGTGTCGGCGGTTCCGGAGTCACGGGCGGGGCCGCCGTCCCCGGCCCCGTCGGTGGCTCCGGTGGTTCCTCCGCCTTCCCCGGCCGGTCCCGTGCCTCCCGTGGCCATGTGGAGGGAGACGGACTCGCGGGGGCCGCCGGGCCCGGCCGCTCCCCCGCCCTCGGCACCGACCGCGCGGCCGCCGGGGTCCCGGCCGTCGGCGGAACCGTCCCCGGCCGACTCCCGCCGGGGATCGCCCGGCGGTCCCTCCGACCCTTCCGGCCCCTCCTGGTCCCCGGGCGGGCCGGGGAGCCATTGGGACAGCCAGAGGGCGTCCGCGACGTCCTCGGCGGTGGGGTCCTGGCCACCGGCCCGCAGCCTGCGGGTGAGTTCCTCCAGATGCATCCGGTGCATCCGATCGTCACCTCGGCTGATCGAGCGGTTGCATGAGCATGTCGGCGATGCGTTCCCTGGTGACCCGTTCGGCGCGGGAGGCGTGCTGGGTCAGATAGAGGGCGTTGAGCAGCTGGTCGGTGGCGATGACCTCGCCGGGCTCGCGGTTGAGGAAGCGCTGGACGAGGCCCTGCTCACCGTCGCCCGCGGCGGCCTCGCCGCCGAGGTGCGCCTCGATCATGGCGCGGAGCTGGTCCTCGCCGGGCGCTTCGAGCTCCAGGCGGATGCAGCGGCGCAACAGGGCGGCGGGGAAGTCCCGTTCGCCGTTGGAGGTGAGCACGATGAACGGGAAGGTGGTGCAGCGGACCCGGCCGCCGAGCACCGCCACCTTGCGGCCGTCGTCGCTGAGCACCTCGACGACGGGTTCCCGGTCGGCGAGCCGCTCCAGCTCGGGAATGGCGAACTCGCCCTCCTCCAGGGCGTTCAGGAGGTCGTTCGGCAGGTCCAGGTCGCTCTTGTCGAGCTCGTCGATGAGCAGCACCCGGGGCTGCTCGGAGGGGAGCAGCGCGGTGCCGAGCGGGCCGAGCCGGATGTACGAGCCGATGCCGGCCGGCGCTGCGGCGGCGGAGCCGGGCGAGCCGGCCTGGGCGCGCTCCAGCTGGACGTCCTGGAGCCGGCCGATGGCGTCGTACCGGTAGAGCCCGTCCTGAAGGGTGGTCCGGCTGACGATCGGCCACCGGAGCACCCGGCCGAGGCGCAGTTCGTGGGCGACGGCGTGGGCGAGGGTGGACTTGCCGGTGCCGGGGTTGCCGGTGACGAGGAGCGGCCGCCGCAGGTACAGCGCGGCGTTGACGGCATCGGTCTCGGCGGGCCTGGGGTGGTGGTTCTGGACGAGTCTGCGCTTGACGCCGAGCCGCCGGTCGGAGCCCGCCAGGGTGTCGTCGGTGCTGCCCGTGGAGAAGTCGCGCCAGGGCGGCGGGGCGGGCAGCCGCTGTATCTCGTCGTGCGGAAGACCGGCACCACGGTAGATCCGCCAATCGTTCACGATGGACTCCTCCTGGCTGTGGTGTCGATGCCGGGTCCGTCGACCGTACCGCCCGGGAGCGGGGCCTGCCGATGGCTTAATCGGACGGATCGCGGGGCCTTCGTCCCGGTGGGCACTCGGGTCACTGCTCCCCCTCGCCGAGCAGCGGCGGGGGCTCCAGGCTGCCGCCGTACGGGGGCCGGTCGGGCGGGTCCAGGAGCAGGGCGATGCTCTCGGCCCACGCGTACGGCGCCTCGGGCCCGGCGGCCCGGTCCGCGCGCGTACGCAGCGACCGGACGGGCCCGCGCACGTCCCAGGCGTCGCGGACGGTGGAGAGCAGCCGGCCGGCCCGCTCGTGGAACTCCGCGCAGTCGGTGTGGTCGTGGGCGCCGGTCCGCCAGACGGCGAGCGGATGGCCGGCTTCGAGCGCCGCGTTCATCGCCATGAACCCGTCGCCGCCGCCGACGTGGCCGCAGTAGACCGGGACGGCGCCGCCCGCCGCCTCACGGAGCCGGTCGTACGCCTCCGGCCAGGTCTCCCGGCGCACGCGCGGGGTGTGGGCGTTCCGGCCCGCGCCGGGCACCTCCGCGCGCAGCGGGGTCGCGTCGAGCGGCCCGTGCTCCGCCGCCGCCCAGCGTTCGCGCCATTCGGGCGTCGGTTCCCGGTCGTTGCGGCGGGCGTCGCGGATGACGACGAACCTGCGCTGGCCGAGGGTGGGCAGCCAGGCGTCGTCGGGGCCCTGGGGCGGTTCGAGCCGCCAGGTGTCGAGGGGTTCGTCGAAGAGCTCGCGCGGGAGCACCGCCTCCACGGCGGCCAGGTGCCGTCCGCTGTCGCCGCGCCGCAGAGCGTCCGCGAGCGGTTCGCGCAGGGTCTCCCTGAGCTGGGCGCGTGTGGCGCCCCGCTCGTCGAAGTGGAGCGGGCTGACCGTGTGCCCGTCGAGGAGGAGCTTGACCCGCCACGGGTACCGGCCCGGGTCGTAGACCGGGGGGTCGATCTCCAGGAGGACGTCGGCACGCGCGCGGGGTTCGCGTACGGAGAGGGGCGCCGGCCGGCCGGGGCTGACGAGCCGGTCGATCTCGCGCCGGAGGTGCCGGTCCGCGTCGCCCGACTCGTCGACGATCCAGTGGGTCAGCTCGGCGGTGTCGACCCGGTCGCCGTACCGCCCGCGCACGTGCCGGGCGACATGGGCGGTGTACAGGAGCACCGCGTCCAGTTCGAGGTCGCGGACGCCGTCCCTGCGGGGCGCCCGCAGACCGCGCAGGAGTCCGGCGCCCTCGCTCCACGTGCGCGGGTCGTCCTCCAGGGCGTCCGGCAGTTCGTCGTCCCTGATCCAGGCCTTGACCTGGTCGACGAGGTCCATGATCTCGCCGGGCGCGGTGGGCGCGGGCAACTCGGCGAAGTGGCCGTACAGCTGGGTGCGCAGTCCCGGGCCGACGCCCGCGGGTCCGGCGAGGCGTCCCTGGGTGCGGGTCCAGTCGGGTCTGTCGTCCAGGGAGCGGTAGCGGGTGAGGTGGTACCGGTCGTGGGCGCGCAGCGCCTCGCCCATCGCCTCGCCGCCGGGCAGGTCGTGCAGCCGGCGCAGGGCGGTGACGGGGACGACGGCGCCGCCGTCGCGGCCGCGTCCCTTGTTGAGGCCGACGACGGCGCCCTGCTGGTGGTCGACGACGGGCCCGCCGGAGCAGCCTTCGACGGGCATGACCCAGTCGGTGATGAGCGCCTTGCCGTCCGTGCCGATCAGGGTGCCGTGGACGTGCCGGATGCCGAGTTCACCGGTCTCCCGGGACCAGCCGTGCAGTCCGACGGAGGCCGGCGGTACGGGCGGGCGCTCGCCGAGGCGCACGCAGGACGCCTTCTGCGCGCCGGGCACGCGGACGAGCGCGATGTCGGGGAAGGCCCACCGGTCCGGCGGGTCGTCGGGCCGGTCGGGGCGTGGCAGGGCGAGCACGACGGTGCCGGTGGTCTCCCGGGAGGTCTTTCCGTCCTCCCAGGTGATGCCGACGGCGGGCTCGCTCCTCCACACCGCGCTTCCCCCCTCGGCCACGACATGGGCGCAGGTCAGCACCCAGCCGGGGGCGATGAAGAAGCCGGTGCCCCAGTACCGGTCGCCGTGCGGGTCATACCCGCAGTCGGGAGCGGCGATGCGTACGAGTGCGGGGCGCACGAGAGCGTCGAAGGCGCTCATGCGGGCTCGGCGGCCGCCGGCTCCGGTGCGGAGGGGTCGGGCGCGGGCGGCCGGGGTGAGGGAACGGCCGCGGGGTCCGCGGCGGAGTCCGGCGCGGGACCGGCGGCGGGCTCGGCGGCCCGGCCCGGTTCGGTCCAGGTCAGGGAGACGTTCACGGAGGCCTTGCCCGAGCCGTCGGCGAGGACTCCGATCACCTTGCCGGACTGCGCGGACAGTTCGATGCCGAAGCTGACGGCGACCTCCACGGCCCCCTGCGGGTCGAGTCCGGCGCGCAGCGAGCCGACCACGCCGCGGACCACGTCCGTGAGTCCGCCGGCCATCGAGACCACCCGGTCCTTGACGCCGGTGTCCTGGAACCCACCGCCTCTGCCGAGTTCCTGCACGTCACTGACCCGGGCCCACACGGGCGTGCCGTCGTCCAGCCGAATACGCGCGATCCCGTGCGTCACAGCGCCCCCGCTCCCCGAAACGATGATGGGGAAGGCTAGTCGGTGGGGCTGACGGGCGACAGGGGACGTGAGGGCTTCGGCCTATCCTGAACGCATGTACTTCACCGACCGTGGCATCGAGGAACTGGAGAAGCGGCGCGGCGAGGAGGAGGTCACCTTCGAGTGGCTCGCCGAGCAGCTGCGGACGTTCGTCGATCTCAATCCCGACTTCGAGGTGCCGGTCGAGCGCCTCGCGACCTGGCTGGCCCGTCTCGACGACGAGGACGACGAGGACGAGTAGGGCCGCTCGTCCGGGACGGCCGTTTCGAGGGGTGACTCCGCGCGCGGGGTCACCCCTCCCGCAGTCGGTCGTAGGCGAGGCCGAACGCGCCGTGGGCGACGAGCAGCGCCCCGGCCGCCGCCCAGCCGCCACTGCGCCGGCCGAGGCCCCAGAGCAGCAGCGGCACTCCCGCGGCGAGCTGCGCCCCGCCCAGTACGCGCGCCTTGGGGCCGCGTAGGTACGGGCCGAGCGGGCCGCCCTCCACCACGTCGAGCTCGGCGCGCACGGCATCCCTCCAGCCCGCCCCTTCGAGCTGCTCGGCGCCCTGGGCCAGGGCCACGGAGCGGAGCCGGTCGGCGCTCTCGCCGGGGAGGAGCCCGGTCGGCAGGGCGAGGCCGACGCGGCCGAGGACGGCGACCACGCCGAGGAGCCGGGCGTGGGCGTCCGCGTCCGGATCGGGCTCGGTGAGGGGGTGCAGGGCCTGGATGTCCAGGACGGGGTCGAGCGCGAGCCGGGCGGCGAAGGTGCGCATGGCCTCGTCCTCGCCGACGGGGGTGCCGTCCGCGAGCCAGGTGTAGCCGACCGTGCGGCGGAAGCCGGCGGCGAGCGTGAGACCGGCCCGGTCGCGGTCCCACCAGAGCGCGACGACGGGCCAGCCGGCGGCCGAGACGGCGAGGGCGGTGGCCCAGCCGGTGACGACCTGTTCGACCGGCTCCCCGCCGTGGAGCCAGGGCTTCCCCTCCGGTACGAGCACGCTCCAGTCCTCGCCCGCGGGGGCGAGCAGCAGGTGTTCGCGGAGCAGCTGGGCGGGGGGGGCCGGACCGTCGGGGGGTCGGCACGGCAGAGGAGCAGCGCCCCGACGGGGTTCGGTCCGGATGTCGCGTTCATGTGCTCTACGCTAGGCCAATTTGTCCGTGTACGGCGGCAATTGCACCCACCCTGTCAGGGGAGAGTCAGGGTTGACTTCCCTTCACCGCGATATATCGTGTCTATCGAGAAACACGATATGTTGCGTTGCCGAAACGGGAGGTCAGCACCATGACAGAGTGGTCCGTCACCGAGCCGACGAAGCTGGCCCCTGCCGACCCCGTGACCCGGCTGCGGGTCCGCATCGTCAACGGCACGGTGAACGTGGTGGGGACGGACGAAAGTTCCGCCCGCGTGGAGGTCTCCGAGGTCGAGGGCCCGCCGCTGCACGTGTCCCAGGACGGCACCACCCTGACCGTGGGGTACGAGGACGTCCAGTGGAAGAACGCCCTCAAGTGGCTCGACCGCAAGGAGTTCCGGCGCCGGGCCGTCGTCTCCGTCGCCGTCCCCGCGGGCGCCGACGTCGAGGTGACCGTGGTCGGCGCCGAGGCCGTCGTCACCGGCATCACGGGGCGCACGGAGGTGCGGGGTGTCTCCGGCGACACCACTCTCCTCCGGCTCTCCGGCCCGGTCCGCGCCGAGAGCGTCTCGGGCAGCCTGGAGGCCCAGTCGGTCACGGGCGCGCTCCGGATCAACTCGGTGACGGGCGACGTGACGGTGATCGAGGGCGCGGGCGCCTCCGTGCGGGCCGAGACCGTCAGCGGCGACATGGTCATCGACCTCGACCCGGCCGAGCTCGACGGGCCGCCCGCCGACATCCGGCTCTCCAGCCTCTCCGGCGAGGTCTCCATCCGCCTCCCCCACCCTGCCGACGCGCGCGTCGAGGCCAACACGACGACGGGCTCCGTGTCGAACGCCTTCGAGGACCTGCGCGTGGCCGGACAGTGGGGCACCAAATCCGTCACCGGCACCCTCGGTTCGGGCCGGGGCACCCTCAAGGCGACCACCGTCTCCGGCTCCATCGCGCTGCTCCGCCGCCCCGAGCCCGAAGAGGACGGCGGCTCCACCCCCTCCCCCACCCCCTCCGCGACCGGAAAGGTGCTCTGACATGCCGCCCGTCTTCGCGCACGGCCGCCTGCGTCTCTATCTGCTCAAGCTGCTCGACGAGGCGCCACGCCACGGTTACGAGGTGATCCGCCTCCTGGAGGAGCGCTTCCAGGGCCTGTACGCGCCCTCGGCGGGCACGGTCTACCCGCGCCTGGCCAAGCTGGAGGCCGAGGGCCTCGTCACCCACGCCAGCGAGGGCGGCCGCAAGGTCTACTCGATCACCGACGCCGGACGTGCCGAGCTGGCCGGGCGCGGCGCCGAACTGGACGACCTGGAGCGGGAGATCCGCGAGTCGGTGTCGGAGCTCGCGGCGGAGATCCGGGACGACGTGCGCGGCGCGGCCGGCCGGGTGCGCAGCGAGATGCGCGCGGCGGCGGGCCGGACCCGTGCGGCGGAGTCCTCCTCGTTCACCGAGGCCAAGGAGGAGCTGCGCCGGGTCGGGCAGGAGTGGAAGGAGCAGGCCCGCCAGGCCCGCGCCGAGGCGAAGTCCGCCCGCCACCAGGCGAAGGAGTTCCAGCGGATCGCCCAGCAGGTGCAGGAGGAGGTCCAGGACCGCTTCTCGCGCGGCGACTGGCCCAAGGGGGTCTGGGAGGGCCTCTCGGACATCACGGCCCAGCTCGGCGGCCTCGTGGCGGGCACGACCCACCCCAGGGCCGCCGGCCAGGAGCCGCCGTCCGCGACGGCGCCGGCCGACGAGGTACAGGCCGACGAGGTGCCGGAGTGGGCGCGGGACACGGAGGGCTCGGGCGACCCGGCCCGCGACCTGGACCGGCTCCTCGACCGCTTCCGCGACGAGATCCGGGACGCGGCCCGCGACCACGGGGTGAGCCAGGAGCAGCTGGCCGAGACCCGCGACCGGCTGTCGACGGCGGCGATCAGGATCACGGGCCTGCTGCGGTCCCGGCCGAGAGCGTGACCTCCCGGGTCACGGGGTCCCCGTCCGGGGCCTGACCCCGGCCCTCCCTTCGGACAGGGCCTCAGCGCCGGGTGACGGTCACCGCCACCCGGGCGCCCGGGACCGCGAGGACCAGGGCCCGGCCAGGGGTCGGGCGGAGCACCAGCGCCCCGCCCCGGGCCGTCACCCGCCAGTCGCCGGGCGGCAGGGCGAGTTCGGTGACCCGGGAGCCCCGGCGCCCGGCGGAGTCGTACGAGAGGCGGTAGACCCCGGCCCCCGGTTCGTAGGCGGCGGAGCGCACCGTGCCCGCGACCGCCTCCGCGTAGGGCTCGGCGGTCAGTTCCTTGTTCGTACGGAACGCCCCCGTGCCGTCCACGGCGCAGTAGCCGCCGCCGTAGCACCACTCCCAGCCCGCCCAGCCCGAGCTGTAGCGGCCGAGCGACGCCATGGCCTCCCGGTAGAAGCGGTTCATGTTCGGCCCGGAGTTGTCGAGCGGTCCCCACTCGCCCACCACCACGGGGACCTTGTACTCCTTCGGGTACAGGGTGACGGCCTGCTCGTAGTTCTCGATCCAGCGGGCTGCCGGGTCGTAGTCCCCGCCGGCCTCCATCGCGCCGTTGTAGAAGTGCGGGGCGTAGACGATCTTCGGGTCGTCGATTCGGCCGAGTCCGGTGGGCACGCCCTCGCCCACGATGGGAGTCGGTTCGACGAAGATCCAGTTGTCCCGGTCGACCGACCGGATCGCGTCCGCGATGCGGTTGTACATCGGGGTGATCTGATCCCGCTCGATGCGCCGGGCGGCGGTCGCCAGGTCCTCGCCCTCGCGCAGCTCGCCCATCGGCTCGTTGATCGGGTCGTAGCCGAGCACGGCCGGGTGGTCATCGAAGCGGTCGGCGAGCACCCGCCACATCCGGGCCTGGGCGCGCCGCAGGTCCTCGTCCTCGTACAGGTGGGTGAAGGCGCGCTGCACGGCGGGCTCGAAGTACTCGGAGAACCAGTCGTCGGGGTGCGGTGTGAAGGGCAAGCCGTCGGTCCTGGTCGCCCAGGCGGGCACGCCCCGGTGGCCGAAGGCCGGCCCGAAGACGTCCTGGTGGGCGTCGACGAGGACCTTGACGTCGTGCTTCTCGGCCCAGTCCAGGATCCGTTCGATCTTCCGCAGATAGGACTGGCTGTACTGGCCGGGCCTGGGTTCCAGGTCGTCCCAGAAGACGAGGAGCCGGGCGAAGTTGAAGCCCTTGGCCCGCATGTCGCGGAAGTGCCTCTCGGTGACGCCGGAGAGTGCGGCGTCGCCGCTGTTCGCCTTGTCCCCGACGTTCCAGCCGCGCAGGGTGAGGGCACGGCCGCGCTCGTCGGTGAGGGCGGGTATCGCGTCACCGCCGGTCTCCGGGCGGTCGGCGGCAACGGCGGCGGGCACGGCGGGGGCGATCAGCGAGACGGCGAGGGCACCCGCGGCAAGGGCGGTTCGCCACGCGTGGATGGTTCGCGACAAGGTAGACCTCCGGCACGACGAAGTGAGCGTTGTTCACGTTTCACGTGCCGGAGATCCCATCAGTCCTACCGACGAGTCATCAAGAGGTCGTCACGAGGTCTTCAGGACGATCTTTCCGAAGAGTTCGCCGGAGGCCAGCCGCTCGAAGCCCTCCCGCGCCCGGTCCAGCGGCAGGACCTCGTCGACGACCGGCCGGACCCCCGTCGCCCCGCAGAAGGACAGCAGGTCCTCCAGCTCGTCCTTGGACCCCATGGTCGAGCCGACGACCTTCAGCTCCAGGAAGAAGATCCGGGTCAGCTCGGCGTGCGCGGGCCGGTCGCCGCTCGTGGCACCCGAGATGACCAGCGTGCCGCCGGGCCGCAGCGACTTGACCGAGTGGGACCAGGTGGCGGCGCCGACGGTCTCGATGACGGCGTCCACCCGCTGCGGGAGCCGCGCACCCGGCTCGAAGGCCTCGACGGCGCCGAGCTCGACGGCCCGCTTGCGCTTCTCCTCGTCGCGGCTGGTGGCGAAGACCCGCAGGCCGGCGGCCTTGCCGAGGGCGATCGCCGCGGTGGCGACACCGCCGCCCGCACCCTGTACGAGCACCGAGTCCCCGGGCCGTACACCGGCATTGGTGAAGAGCATGCGGTAGGCGGTCAGCCAGGCGGTGGGCAGACAGGCGGCCTCCTCGAAGGAGAGCTCCTTCGGCTTGGGCAGCACGTTCCAGCGGGGCACGGTCACCCGCTCGGCGAAGGTGCCCTGGTAACGCTCAGTGAGGATGGACCGGGGCTCGTCGGGCCCGACACCATGGCCCGTCTGGCCGATCACGGAGTGCAGGACGACCTCGTTGCCGTCCTCGTCGATCCCGGCGGCGTCGCAGCCGAGGATCATCGGCAGCCTCCCCTCGGGCAGCCCGACCCCGCGCAGCGACCACAGGTCGTGATGGTTGAGCGAGGCGGCCTTGACGGTGACGGTCGTCCACCCCGGCCGCACCTCGGGTTCGGGACGTTCACCCAATTCGAGGCCGTTCAGGGGCTGGTCGCGGTCGATTCGGGCAGCGTAGGCAGCGAACATGGCCCCGACCCTAGGCGGCCACGGGCCGGCCACGGAACCACGCACCCGTGTGACGCGCGTCCCTCCCCCGCCGGGTACGGTGCCGGCCATGGCAGACATACGCGGGTTCGCGGACGAGGGCGCCGCCATCTGGGAGAACCACAGCGGGGGGTCGGGCCACTCGGGGCAGGAATGGGGCGCGGCGGACGTCGGCCGGGCCGCCGGGTTCGCGGAGGCGCTGCCCGTGTCCGCCCGCCGGATCCTCGACTACCTCGTCGAGCGGCCGGGGCGGATCGTGCACTGCACGGAGCTGTTCGAGCGGGCGCTCGCCCGGACCGACGGGGCGAACCCGGCGAGCGCCGTGGCCGGCGTGATCGCCGGGATGCGGGAGGCGCACGACGCGAGCGGCCGCCGCTACCCCTTCTCCTGGTGGGCGGCACCGGAGTGCGGGACCGGGGCCGCCTACGCGGTGAAGCCCTCGGTCGCGGCCCTCTTCCTCGCGGCCCGGTACCCGTCCGCGCACGACTCCTGACCACCCCCGGGAACTCCCCGTACGCGAAAGGGCCCCGTCCTGGGAGCAGGACGGGGCCCTCACGGGGTGCACGGCGCGTCAGCGTCGCGCGACGCCCTCGGCGCGGGCGGCGGCGGCGACCGCGGCCGCGACGGCCGGGGCGACCCGCTCGTCGAACGGCGACGGGATCACGCAGTCGGCGGCGAGCTGGTCGCCGACGACGTCCGCGATCGCGTTGGCCGCGGCGATCTTCATGCCCTCGGTGATCCGGGAGGCCCGGACCTGGAGCGCTCCGGCGAAGATGCCGGGGAACGCGAGGACGTTGTTGATCTGGTTCGGGTAGTCCGAACGCCCGGTCGCCACGACGGCCGCGTACTTGTGCGCGACGTCGGGGTGCACCTCGGGGTTCGGGTTGGCCATGGCGAACACGAAGGCGTTCGGAGCCATGGAGGCGACGGCCGCCTCGGGGACCGTACCGCCGGAGACGCCGATGAAGACGTCGGCGCCGGCGAGGGCGGTCTCCAGGGAGCCGCTGAGGCCCGCCTTGTTCGTGAGGTCGGCGATCTCGCGCTTGACCGGGTTGAGGTCGTCCCGGTCGCGGCTGACGATGCCCTTGCGGTCGGCGACGGCGACGTCGCCGAGGCCGGCCTCCAGGAGGAACTTGGCGATGGCGACTCCGGCCGCGCCGGCGCCGGAGATGACCGCGCGCAGGTCGCCGAGGGTCCGGCCGGTCAGCTTCGCCGCGTTGCGGAGGGCGGCGAGGGTGACGATGGCGGTGCCGTGCTGGTCGTCGTGGAAGACGGGGATGTCGAGGCGCTCCTGGAGCTTGCGCTCGATCTCGAAGCACCGCGGCGCCGAGATGTCCTCCAGGTTGACGCCGCCGAAGGACGGGGCCAGCCGGACCACGGTCTCGACGATCTCGTCGGTGTCGGTGGTGGCGAGGGCGATCGGGACCGCGTCCACGCCGCCGAACTGCTTGAAGAGGATGGCCTTCCCCTCCATGACCGGGAGGGAGGCCTCCGGGCCGATGTCACCGAGGCCGAGCACCGCCGTACCGTCGGTCACGACCGCGACGACCTGGGACTTCCAGGTGTAGTCGTTGACCAGGTCGGGCTGCTCTGCGATCGCGGTGCACACCTTGGCGACGCCGGGCGTGTACGCGAGGGACAGGTCGTCCTTGTTCCGGACGGGAACGGTGGCCTGAATGGCCATCTTGCCGCCGCGGTGGAGGGCGAAGACAGCATCGAAGGGCTCCTCCGGAGCTCCTTCCGTACCGCTGTCATTGCGAGGATTGACGATCTCCGCTGCCATTGGGTTGACCCCTTAAGTCTGCTTCGTTTGAGGGTTGGCCGCTCCTGGTGTGGAGCGGTGGGCGGGTCCCGCGGCCGCCGTGTCTGGTAGCCGCGCGGGCGCGCCGCACAACGCGCCCTGAGCCCCGGATGAGGGGTGTAAGGATCCTTCTTACCGGACGGACGGCACCGCAGACGAGTCCATATCCGCTCGGTGACGCGACTCATACCGAGCGCATCCGGACACGGACGGAGGACGACACGTCACCCCATGTCCATATAGGTGCTTCAAGCACCCGATTGGTGGCCTTCGTGTCGTCCGAATGGCGAGATCAACAGGAAATTCTTCGGCGGCGTGGAAGGCATCCAGTAGAAGATCCGGCCCTGATGTACCGGCCTGTTGGCATTCGGGGGTCACCCGTTATCCGATTTTGACATCCGTGGCCGTCGGTTTGAGGCGGTCCGAATGGCAAGATGCCGTAATCACACGAGGTCACGACACTCGAAGAGACGTACGTGACCACTGGCAACTCCCTCACACGCCGGAGGAACCCGATCATGACCGCACGCTCCACGCGCTGTACGACCGCCAAGACCCGCACGTCCCGTCTTGCCGCGGTCGCCGCCATCGCGGTCGTCGGCTCCGTGCTGCTGACCGCCTGTGGCGACCAGACCGAGGGCGGCGGAGCCGCCACCCCGACGAAGGACGGCGGCTCCGCGAACGCCGCGCCGCTCTTCTCCAAGCTCCCCGCCGACATCCAGAAGGCCGGTGTCATCAAGGTCGGCACCGACGCCTCGTACGCTCCGATGGAGTTCACCGAGGGCGGCAAGATCGTCGGCGTCGACCCCGACATCGCCGCGGCCCTCGGCAAGCAGCTCGGCGTCGACTTCCAGTTCACCTCGGGCACCTTCGACGGTCTGATCACCTCGATCTACACCGGTCGCCAGGACGTGATCATGTCGTCGATGACGGACAACAAGAAGCGTCAGGAGGGCCTGGACGACAACGGGAAGAAGATCGGCAAGGGCATCGACTTCGTCGACTACTTCAGCTCCGGCGTCTCCCTCCTGGTCAAGAAGGGCAACCCGCAGGGCATCAACTCGCTCGACGACCTCTGCGGCAAGACCGTGGCCGTCCAGCGCGGCACGATCTACGAGGACACCTTCAAGGCCCAGGCCACGAAGTGCGGCGCCGACAAGCTGACGATCCAGGCCTTCGACACCGACGCCGAGGCGCAGACCCGCGTCAAGGCCGGCGGCGCCGTGGCCGACCTCAACGACTACCCGGTGGCCGCGTACATCGCGAAGACCTCGGGCGGCGGCAACGACTTCGAGGTCGTCGGCAACCAGAGCGACGTCGGCCTCTTCGGCATCGGCGTCTCGAAGGACAACACGCAGCTGCGCGACGCCATCAAGGAGGCGCTCGACGCCATCATCAAGGACGGCACCTATGCCGATGCCCTGAAGAAGTGGGACGTCTCGGACAGCGCCGTCAAGACGGCCACCGTCAACGCCGGCGAGTGACGTTCCCCGTCAACGCCTGCAAGTGACCTCCCCGCTCCACTGAAGGGCAGTCGTCATGACTGACAAGATCTCCAAGGACCCGGCCGCCGCTCCGGCCGGGCCCGGCGCCTCGGGTTCCCCGTACGAGGCGATCAAGGCCATCCCCGTACGGCACTACGGGCGCTGGGTCAGCGGCGTCGTGGTCGTCGTCCTGCTCGGATGGCTCGTCTACGCCTTCTCCCAGGGCAACATCATCTGGGACACGGTGTGGGACAAGGTGTTCGACCCGTCGATCCTCGACGGCCTGGCGAACACCGTGATCATCAGCGTCGCCTCGATGGCCCTGGGCCTCGTCCTCGGCGTCGTCTTCGCGGTGATGCGGCTGTCCAAGAACCCCGTGACCGGAGCCGTCGCCTGGCTCTACATCTGGTTCTTCCGCGGCACCCCGGTGTACGTGCAGCTGCTCGTCTGGTTCAACCTGTCGCTGATCTTCGAATACATCAACCTCGGGCCGATCTACAAGAACGAGACCGTCGACGTCATGACGCCGTTCATGGTCGCGCTGCTGGGTCTCGGCCTCAACGAGGGCGCCTACATGGCGGAGATCGTCCGGGCGGGCATCCAGTCCGTCGACGAGGGCCAGACGGAGGCCGCGCACGCGCTCGGCATGTCCCAGACCAAGACCATGGGCCGGGTCGTCCTTCCGCAGGCCATGCGGGTCATCGTGCCGCCGACGGGCAACGAGTTCATCAACATGCTGAAGACCTCGTCACTGGTCTCGGCCGTGCAGTACACAGAACTCCTGCGGGCCTCGTCGAACATCGGCAGCACGGCGGGCGCCGTGATGGAGATGCTCTTCGTCGCCTCCATCTGGTACCTCGCGCTGACCAGCGTGTTCAGCGTCGGCCAGTACTACCTGGAGCGCCGTTTCGCCCGCGGTTCGACGCGTAACCTGCCGCCCACCCCGTGGCAGCGGATCCGCACGAACCTGACCACCTTCAAGCGATCGGCGGTGTCCGGATGACCGGCGAGCCCATGGTCAAGGCCGAAGGCGTCCACAAGTCCTACGGCGCGGCCCACATCCTCCGGGGCATCGACCTGGAGGTCCAGAACGGAGAGGTCTTCTGCCTGGTCGGCCCCTCCGGCTCCGGCAAGTCGACCTTCCTCCGCTGCATCAACCACCTGGAGCGGGTCGACGGCGGCCGGCTCTCGGTCGACGGCCAGCTGGTCGGCTACCGGGAGAAGAACGGCAAGCTGTACGAGCTGAAGGACAGCGAGGTCGCGGTCCAGCGCCGTGACATCGGCATGGTCTTCCAGCGCTTCAACCTCTTCCCCCACATGACGGCCCTGGCCAATGTCATGGAGGCCCCGATCCAGGTGAAGGGCGAGTCGAAGGCGGTGGCGCGCGAGCGTGCCGAGCGTCTGCTCGACCGTGTGGGCCTGCGGGACAAGATGGGCAACTACCCGTCGCAGCTCTCCGGCGGCCAGCAGCAGCGTGTCGCCATCGCCCGCGCGCTGGCGATGGAGCCGAAGCTGATGCTCTTCGACGAGCCGACGTCGGCGCTCGACCCGGAGCTGGTCGGTGACGTCCTCGACGTCATGCGGGACCTCGCCGAGTCGGGCATGACGATGATCGTCGTCACGCACGAGATGGGCTTCGCCCGCGAGGTCGGCGACTCGCTGGTCTTCATGGACGGCGGTGTGGTCGTCGAGTCGGGCAACCCGCGCGACGTCCTGGGCAACCCGCAGCACGACCGGACGAAGGCGTTCCTGTCGAAGGTGCTGTAAGCCGAAGGCGCCGTGAGGCGCTTCCTGCGGGAAGGGGGGGGGGGGGGGGGACCAGCCCCCCCCCCCCCCCCCCTCCTCCCCCCCCCCCCCCCTCCCCAGGCGGGCCCACCACCCCCCCCCCCCCCCCCCCCCCGCCCCCCGCCTCCCACCCCCCCCCCTAAGCCCCCC